>CAZTWO010000077.1:0-8709 GCA_964617965.1 uncultured Ruminococcus sp.
GCGAAGCCCGTTATACCGACACCGACCTCAGTGCCGAGAGTTTTTGCACAGCCCTTTGCCATAGCATGTGCAACCTCTTCGCTGACAACGCCGTATTTTTCGATGGTCTCGCTCGGTACGCCGACAAGCTTTGTTTTAAGCTCCTCTGCATATGTGACAAATGAGCCGTCAAACACCTTTGACGCATCGGGAACGGCCACAAGAGTTGCCGCAGCAAGACCGCCGGTGCAGGACTCAGCGAAGGTGATTTTATAGTTTTTTTCGATAAGAAGAGAAACGGTTTTTATTGCGGTTTGATTGTTCATAATAACACCAAAAAAATTAGCAATTAGCAATTAGCAATTAGCAGTTATTGCAAATTAACAATTAACAATTAATAATTAACAATGTCGGAAGTCCTGCGGACTTGATTTATAAGCTAACGCAGACATTAAACTTGATTTTCTGTAAAAGCCTTACGATTTGCGTAGCTTTATAATTCAAAACGCTTCAGCGTTTTCCTTCATTATGCATTATGCATTCTACATTCTACATTACACTGCTCCTTGCTCACTCCGTCAATAATTACATATTAAACTTTTCCCTGAAGTTTTCCGCCCTTCTGGCCTCTGCCGAAGGAGAAATTGCCGGAGAGTATGTTTGATTCGAAAGAGAAAACAATTGAATCTTCTTCCCTTTTGCGTTTGAGAGCCAGCTCAATCATTCTGTCAAGAAGCTTGGCGTAAGGCACACCGACAGGCTCCCAGAGATAGAACGAGAGTGAACCGGGAATTGTGTTTATTTCATTAAGATAGACCTTGTCGGTTTCGCCGTCTATCATAAAGTCAATTCTCGATACGCCGTTGCAGCCGAGAACCTTGAAGGCTTTTACCGCCATACTGCGTATTTCTTCACGGCGTTCGGGTGATATATCGGCAGGGATTTTTCGTGCGAGGCTTGCCATGCCGCCCTTTGACGAACCGGATTTTGCTCCGCCTGTTTTTGCACCCGTTTTAGCTCCGCCTGTCTTTTTGGAGCCGCCTCCCTGAAGATATTTATCTTTATAGCTGAGTATTTCATCCGCCTTTGCGGGCTGTTCGCATTCGCTGGCGTACGCTTCGTCAACATCACCGCAGACGGAGCAGTTAATCTCGGTAAGATCCGTTATGGCACGTTCAACAAGAACGACGGTCGCGAATTTGAAAGCGTCATCAAGTGATTTTCTGAGCCCCTCTTCGTCATGTGCGACGGAAATGCCGACAGAAGAACCGAGGTTAACGGGCTTGACGATAGCCGGGAAGCCGATTTTTTCTTTTGTTTTAGCTATAAGCTTATCGGGCTCGGCAAAGTCGGAAGCGATAAAACGCAGACAGTCGAGCACGGGGACATCGTTATCCTTGAGCACGGTTTTCATAACGTATTTATCCATGCCGACGGCAGATGAAGTTACATCACATCCGACAAACGGAAGTCCCAGAGTTTTAAGATAGCCCTGCAATGTGCCGTCCTCAACATTTGTACCGTGAACAATCGGGAATGCGACATCGATATCGGAAATCACATTGTTGCCGAAACGCTTAAACGGAAAACGCATAAGCTTTACTCTGCCGTCAATGTTCATAAGCACACAGCGCTGACTCTTTTTAAGAAGAGCCGGAATATTTTTGTATTCCTCTATGCAGGAGCATTCGAATGAAGTGTAAAATTCACTGTTTTTTGTAATATAAACGGGAATTATATCATATTTGGATGTATCGAGGGAGGCAACGGCCTGAAGGGCTGAAATAATGCTGACCTCGTGTTCGACGCTCTTGCCGCCGAACAAAACGCAAAGCTTTATTTTCATCGTGTTATCCTCCTTAATAGTTATCGGGCAGGTCGTTTTCGAGAAGAACGATCTTTTTCTTATCGGTTCTTATGGCATAGACATAAGCCATGCCCTCTTTGAAGGACTCGAACACGTGCAGGTGCTTTTCGTCAAACTTCTGTGAGAGAACACCTTTTTTAATATACTCGGTCTGCTTTTCACCGATAAGAACAATCTCGTCACAGCATTTTGCCGCTGTCTCGCCGAACTGCTCGTTAAGCTCGTTTTCTTTTTCGCCAAGCTCGACCATACCGGGAGTTACGAGAATACGCTCACCGTCCATCACAGACAGTGTTTCAAGTGCCGCACGGCAGCCCGCCGGATTGGAGTTGAAGGCGTCGTCGATTATCGTTACATTGCCCTTGTCGACAATCTGCATACGGTGCTCGACAGCTTCAATTCTGCGGACGTACATACGCATTTTTTCCATGGGCATACCGAAGCCGTTTGCGGCGGCAATCGCACCAGTGATATTCTCGATATTATGATTGCCTAAAAGCTGAGTTTCAAATTCGGTAACAGTGCCGTCGGGAGCTTTTACCGAGAATTTTGTGCCCTTGGTGTTGGGCTTTATGTCAAACGCACGGTAGTCGCAGTCTTCTCTGAGACCGTATTTTATGAATTTATGCTTGGGGGGATTTTTTCTGATAAGCTCGTTATCCCAGTTTACATACAATCTGCCGTTTTCGGGGATGGCGTCCGCCAGCTCATATTTTGTCTTTATGATATTTTCCTGCGAGCCGAAGGACTCAAGATGCTGTTCACCCAAAGCGGTGATTATACCGTGCTTCGGGTGTACTATGTCGCACAGCTCCTTTATATCTCCGACCCATTTTGCACCCATTTCACAGAGAAAGATTTTGTGATATGCTCTGAGGCTGCCACGAACGGTTTTGACGATACCCATGGGCGTATTGAAACTTGCGGGTGTAACTAAGGTATCCGTCCACGCTCTTAAAATAGTGTACAGATAAAATTTGACACTCGTTTTGCCGTAGGAGCCTGTTATGCCTATCGTCTGCAGATCGGGGCAGGACATAAGCATACGCTTTGCTTCGTTTGTATAGTGAAGGTTTATCCCTTTTTCTATGGGAGTGTTGATTATCTTGGCAAGAGAAATTATAACGGGAATAAGTGCGTTTAAAAGACCTATGCACATAAATGCAAAATGCTTTTCCGCCGTTTTTAAGAGGCACACGGTGACGACACATACGGCGGTGATGAGAATGAGCGAAGTGACATACAGTCTTTTTACTCGCGCGGTGTAGACAAGGGGCTTTTTCTCTTCACGGCCTCTGTTTCCGATTATTATGCCGAATATCGATATAAACAGAAGTGCGGCGAATATCGCGAATTTATTGTCATCGCCAAACTCTCCGTCATAATCAATAAAGACGGTAAACGAAAGCACGAATGTTATAATTTCGGGGATATAGTGCTTTATATGCTTGAAAAGCCATACCAGGTAGTCGGACACACGATAGCTTTCAAGCTGAAACATGTGAATATTGAATATCAGGCTTTTGAAAACAGAATAAATCGACGCCAGCACCGACGCGCCGAAAAGCAGCTGTAAAACAGGTGACATATAATTTCCTCCGCTGTGAAATCAGAGCTTTAAATAAGATGAGAGTATAGCGTCAAAAAGCGGCGCATTGTCAATGAACGAAAAGTGCCCGGCACCCTCTATTTTTGCAAGTCCCGCGTTCGGGATAAGCTGTTCCATTTTTTCGGCATCCGATATGGGGGTTGCCGTGTCAAGAGTGCCCCATATAAGAAGCGTTTCGGGCTTTATGTTGGGCAAAAGGTCGGTCAGGTCTTCGTTGACGACATTTACAAGCACCTTACGCATTAAGGGTGTGGCGTTGCGGTAGTCCTCGGACCCTGTGAGCTCCTGAAGCTTATTTAAAAGCTTGGGATTATTTTCGATAAGCTTTTTGCCGAATTTTATGACACGCTCTTTTTTAAGCTGCGCCTCGCTTTTTTCGGGACGAATGCCCGCAGCGTCGACAAAAATTATATTCGTTATCTCAAAAGGCAGGTTATTTCTGTTTGCCATTTTGATTATGACTCTGCCGCCGAAAGAATGGCCCAGAAGAATAACTTTTTTAAGCCCCAGCGACGCAATGAATTTTATCATGCAGTCCGTGTAGTCGTCAACTGACCAGTCTGTCGGAGGTTCGGGAGTTGAACCGAAGCCGGGCATATCGGGAGCGACAACATAATATTTTGATGAGCAAAGCACGGCACTTCGATTAAAAAGCTCCTTGTTTGCACCCCAGCCGTGAAGCATGACAAGAGCCGTATCACTCTTAACGCCCCACTCTGCGTAGGACACCGGAATGGAATCTATTTCAGATGTCATATAAGCACCTCGTTTTTTACAATTACTTTAATCAGTCGGCAGTGACAATATCGTCAATGTTGACATCCTCGGCATCAATCCACAGTTTTTCGAGATTGTAGTTTTCACGGTCGGCGGGAAGGAAAACATGAACTATGACATCATAGTAATCAAGTAAAATCCAGCCGGTGGACATGCCTTCTATCGCACGGGGTTCAAAGCCCGCCTCTTTCATTTTGTATTCGACTTCGTCCGCAAGCGCACGAACGTGAGTGTTGGATGTGCCGTTTGCTATTACAAAATAGTCCGCAATTACGGTTACGTCCGTAACCTTTTTGACGGCTATGTTTATCGCTTTCTTGTCATCGAGAGCCTTGACGGCTGTCGTAAGTTTTTTATCCATTTGTCAGTTCCTTTCCACTAAAAGAGTATAGTTATATGCCGACACGGTGTCGGGATGAATGGGCACGCAGTTTTCGCTGAGCTCCGCTATTGTAAAGCGAAGTCCTTCCGTCATGGCATCCTTAAGAGAAACACCTGCCCTGTGGCGCATATCGTCAACACCGGGATAATCCCTGTCATCGGAAATAAAGTCGGCGGTAAAGAGAATTTTTTCGTTAATTGTCATGCCCTCTCGCCCTGTGGTGTGATAGCGAATCGCAAGGGACACTTCGTCCGGGAGTTCGGGATAATATTTTCTGACATAAGCGGCACCCGATATCGCGTGCCAGAGCTTGTGCGCCTTCTGCTCGAGAACAGTAAGCTCAATATTGTTCTCTCTGAAAAATTCGAGTGCATCCGTTTCGTTCTGTTCTTTGAGAATGTCGTGGAGAAGCCCCGCGACATAGCATATTTCGGGATCGCCGCCGTATTTTTCGGCGAGTGCCTTTGCGGATTTCGCAACGCAAAGTGAGTGGTTGTAGCGGTAGTCCCCGAGATGGGAACGCACATCCGCCAGAATTTTTTCTTCATCGTAAATCAACGGTAAAGCCCCCTTTTGAGAATATATTCGTTGATTACATCGGGGACAAGCCCTTTAACGGACTGTCCTTTTTTTATTCGCTCCCTGACTTCGGTGGAGCTTATATTTATCGGTTTGAAGTCGAGAATTATGACCTTGCCGTATTTTGCAAGCTTCTCCTCGACAAAATTATGCGCATCGGTTTTTGAACAGCCGACATCACGCCAGACGCAGACGAGCGTGGCATTTTTCAGAATGTCCCAATAACGCTGCCATCTGTCAAAGCTCATAAGCTGATCGGTGCCGATGAACATAAAAAGCTCATCGTCGGGGTACATTTTTTTTATTTCGTCAACGGTATCCGCGGAATAGCTGACACCGCCTCTTTTAAGCTCGGTATCGGACACAATCATGTGCGGTTCATTAAAAGCAAGACGGCACATATTGAGTCTGTCTTCGTCGCCGACACCGCAAAAGCCGGAATTCACCTTGAAGGGCGACACCTCCGCCGGGATTATAAGCAATCTGTCAAGCGACAGCTTTTCACATACAAAACGGGCGTATTCAACGTGACCGATATGTATGGGATTGAAAGTGCCGCCGAAAATTCCCGTTCTGCTCATTTTTATCAGTCCTTAACGGAGCGTTTTGTTATGCGTTTATCACGACCCTTTTTGTCTTCAAAGGGCGATTTCTTGCCGCGGAAAACCTTTTTCTCCGTCTTTTTTACGGGAGCGGGTTTCTTTTTGGCCGGTGCTTTTTTGTGCAGGTCGGGGTTATATTTATAAAGCGTTATAACGCCGCCGATAACCTGCACGACCTCGCTGTTTGTCTTGCCTGCGATTTCATCTGCCGCATCACGAACAGACACGGGAGATGTTTCGGTCAGAACACGCAGTTTTATAAGCTCTCGGGCTTTTAACGCGTCTGCGGTCTGCTCGATAAGATTGTCGTTTATTCCGCCCTTTCCGACCTGAAAGAGCACTGTAAGTTGATTTGCCTGTCCACGGAGGGCGGCACGTTCTTTGCTTGTCATTTATGTTTACCCTTCAAACTAATATATCTTAGATTTTTGTGTACTTATCAAATTTTACATATGCGAACCCAAAGTGAGCAAGGAGCAAGGAGCAAGGAGCAGTGAGTATGTACTGCAGAATGTAGAATGCATAATGAAGAATGCATAATGTCGGAAGTCCTGCGGACTTGGATTGTATCGCTTCGCGGGAGGTGAGATTTTCGACAGAGGCAGGTTTGTGACCGATGCTGACTTTGTCGCCGCCCGCTTATATCTCCCCTGCCAGTTTTTTTAACGCATTGCCCCTGTGGCTGATGCTGTCTTTTTCATCTGCCGAAAGCTCGGCAAACGACCTGTTTCCTACCATAAACACGGGGTCAAAGCCGAATCCGCCGCTGCCGCAGATTTCGTGTCCGATATACCCTTCGCATGTGCCTCTTACGACAATTTCCCTGCCGTCGGGATAGACACACGCCGCCGCACACACAAACCGCGCGGTACGCTTTTCGTCGGGGACATTTTTCATTTCATCAAGCAAAAACATCATCTTGTCGTGGTATGAAGTTTCTTCCCCGTGATAACGCGCCGTGTATATGCCGGGTCTGCCGTCGAGTGCATCAACAACAAGACCCGAATCATCGGCTATTGTGGGCATGCCCGACTCCTTACAGCCGGAGCGTGCCTTTATGAGGGCGTTTTCTTCGAATGTTTCGCCGTCCTCTATGGGTTCTGAAAGCTCTATCCCCTTTTCACTCGGCAGAAATACACTTATACCGAGCGGAGAGAGAATGCGCATAAGCTCGTCACGCTTGCCCTTGTTATGAGTTGCGACCAAATAATCCAAACAGACCCCTCCTCTTCTTTTTCTCGGGTTCGGCGGGTTTTGCCGGTGTGGGTGCGGGAGTCGGCTCTTCGTCCACCTCGGGGAACAGCTGTGAGATATCCACCTTGGGTGTTTCTTCCGTCTTCGGCTCTTCCTGTTTGGGTGCTTCGGGAACAGTTTCTTCAACTGCCGGTTCTTCAACTACGGGCGCTTGTGCAACTGCTTCCTCAACAACCGGTTCTTCAACAACCGCTTCTTCAACAACAGGTTCTTCAACTACGGGTTCTTCGACTACGGGTTCTTCCTCAACAGTCTCTTCGACTGCCGTCTCTTCGTTTACACCGCTGTCTTCGCCGACTGCTTCTTCGCCTTGAGCTTGAGCTTCTTCGCTTTGGCTTTGGCTTTCAGCTTCTGCTGTTTCTTCTGTGCTTTCTGCTGTTTCTTCTGTGCCTTCCGGACTTTCTTTCTCTGCTTCTTCGGCAGCATTTCCGTTCTCTTGTCGCGAAGGAATCCTGTACGCAGGGACGTTTTCGCTTTGCTCGTCAGTAATTCCAAAAGCTCCTTCCAGGAAAGCCTGGACAGCTTCCACGCCGCTATCGTCATCTTCGCTTGGGGTGTAGTTCTTATAGTCGTCACTATTGACCAGATCTTTAAGAGAATCCTCATTATCGTCGCCTCTTTCCTGAACGCTTTCAAACAGACTTGCCGCAAATGCCGACGGATTGAAGGGCTGCAAATCATCTATGCCCTCGCCGACACCTATAAATTTAACGGGAAGCTTTAACTCGTTTTTGATTGTAAGCACAACGCCGCCTCTTGCCGTGCCGTCAAGCTTTGTGAGAATTATGCCGGTAAGTTCGGCGATTTTCATAAACTCACGTGCCTGATTTACACCGTTCTGACCTGTTGTGGCATCGAGCACAAGCAGAATTTCACGGTCGGCATAGGGCAGCTCTTTGTCAACAACACGGTAAATCTTGTTAAGCTCGTCCATAAGATTTTTCTTGTTGTGAAGTCGCCCGGCTGTGTCACATATAATTATGTCACAGTCTCTTGCGACACCTGCCTGAATTGTATCGTATACAACCGCCGCAGGGTCTGCACCCTCTTTGTGCTTTATTATATCAACATCGGCACGCTTTGCCCAGACATCAAGCTGATCAATCGCCGCCGCACGGAATGTATCCGCCGCGCCCAATATGACCTTTTTGCCCTGTGCTTTGTACATAGCCGCCATTTTGCCTATGCTTGTGGTTTTGCCTGCACCGTTGACGCCCAGAACCATTATGATTGACGGCAGAGTTATAAGTCCCATGTCCTCGCCGCCGTAAAGCATATCGGCAATGATGCTCTGAAGCTCTTTTTTGACTTCGCTTGTTTTTTTGATTTTTTCGGATGCGACACGCTTTTTCAGCTCCTCTACAACCTGAACGGCAGTCTCGACACCGACATCGGACATTACAAGAATTTCTTCAAGCTCGGTGTAAAGATCGTCTTCAAACGAATCGAATGAGTCGAGCATGTCGTCAATCGCACCCGACATTTTGTTTCGTGTCTTTGAAAGACCGAAGTTTATTTTACTGAATATACCCAAAATATCACCCCTGTTGTACAATTAAGAATTAAGAATTAAGAATTAAGAATGTCGGAAGGCACTGCGTGCCTTGGATTTATATAGCTTCGCAAGGGCAGAGCTTGTTATCAAAACTCCACACTCCAC
>CAZTWO010000078.1:0-128 GCA_964617965.1 uncultured Ruminococcus sp.
AAAAGTACTGATAGACAGTTAGCAGTTAGCAAGGAGCAAGGAGCAGTGGAAATTAGCAATTAGCAATTAGAAATTAGCAATTAGCAATGTCGGAAGTCCTGCGGACTTGATTTATATAGCTTCGCGAA
>CAZTWO010000078.1:228-8668 GCA_964617965.1 uncultured Ruminococcus sp.
AAACGCTTTGGCGTTTTCCGACATTATGCATTATGCATTATGCATTCTACATTATTCTGTATTATTCACCACTACTAAGTTAGCAATTAGCAATGTCGGAAGTCCTGCGGACTTGATTTATATAGCTTCGCGAAAATTAAGGTTAGATAAAAAAGCAGTAAGTTAATCATCTGCGGAGCTTTATAATCCAAAACGCTTTGGCGTTTTCCGACATTATGCATTATGCATTATGCATTCTACATTATACATTATATTCAGCACTACTAAGTAAACAGTAAAAAAGGTAAAATCTTATGTCATTTTTCAAAAAAAGAACCGAGCCGTCGAATATTGCCGTCGGCAAGCCGGAATTTATTATTGCGGGGCTCGGAAACCCCGGCAAGGATTATGAATATTCAAGGCACAACGCAGGTTTTCTGTGCATTGATATGCTGTGCAACGAATATAAATTTTCAGTCGACAGATTAAAATACAAGGCTCTTATCGGCACTGTGCAGATTGAAGGGCACAACTGCCTTGTAATGAAGCCGCAGACATATATGAACAATTCGGGCGAAGCCATAAAAGAGGCGGCGGATTTCTATAAAATCCCTCCCGAAAAGGTCATAATAATATTCGATGATATTTCACTCGCAACGGGCACTCTGCGCATAAGAACAAAGGGCTCTGCGGGCGGTCATAACGGAATTAAAAGCATAATATGGCAATTAAATTCCGATCAGTTTCCTCGTCTTAAAATAGGTGTCGGCGACAGAAAAGACAAGGACACCGACCTTAAAGACTATGTCCTGGGCAAATTCTCAAAAGAAGACATTGCTACGCTCAAAGAAACCATGACCCGCGCCGTAAAAGCCGTTGCGCTTATGGTGCAGGGAGAAACGGCGGAAGCGATGAATCGCTACAATGGGTAAAAAAAGGTCGGTTTACGCAACAAGATTACCGGAATTCTTTTTACAATGTAGAATGTAGAATGCATAATGCATAATTTCGGAAGTCCTGCGGACTTGATTTATAAGCTAACGCCGACATTAAAGCAAATCACTATTGATAAATTTCCATTTTGCGGAGCTTTACAATCCAAAACACGCAGTGTTTTCCGACATTCTACATTCTACATTCTGCATTATGCATTCCACATAACAAACAAAAAAAGATATTTCAAGCATCCCACCTATTTACAAGAGGTCAGTTTATGTCTTGCTACTCAAAGGTTTTCTCGTCCTCGCCCGAATTTAATTCGATACGGGACGATATAAACAGAAACGCTTTTCCGTTCGGCGTGCTCGGTGTGCCGCCTGCGCCTAAAGCGATGATGATACATACTCTGTGTCAAGAATTTGACCGCAGGGCCGTTATTGTCGTGCCCGATGAAAGCACGGCGATGAAGCTGTCTGCGGATTTATCCGTTTTCGGCACGGAGTCGGCAATATATCCCGCAAGAGATTTCAATTTTCAGAGCGTAAAGGCGTCTTCAAGCGAGTATGAACAGAAGCGTATCGGCGCACTGTCACGCTTTACGGACAAAAAGTGCAGTGTGCTTATCTGCTCGGCTGAAGCGGCTGTTCAGTATACCGTACCGCCCGATATTCTGAAAAAGAAAATATTCACTGTGTCGCCCGGCACAGAAATGTCAACCGATGAATTAAGAGAAAAGCTCGTATCCGCAGGCTATACCTTTACCGAAATGGTTGAGGGCGCGGGGCAGTTTTCCGTCAGGGGCGGCATTGTCGACATTTTTCCGGCAAACTCCGAAAACCCCATAAGAATTGAATTCTGGGGCGATGAAGTCGACACTGTGTCCGAATTTGACGTTATCGAGCAGAGACGCACAAACAACATCGACAGCATAGATATACCCCCGTGCGGCGAGGTTATTTTCGATAAACCCGAGGAGCTTGCCGATAAGCTTTCGTCCATGGCAAAGGCTGCGAGAGGCAAAAACGCACCGACGGTCAAAGAATGGCTTAACCGTGACGCCGAGCTTTTAAGAGCCAACCTGCCGACAGAGGGCAAAGACAGATATATTCCGCTTGTTTTCCCTGAAGGGTCAAGCGTGTTCTCTTATATTGATGACGCATTTCTGATTATATGTGATTCGTCCGCCGTCAAGGAGCGTGCCGAGAGTGCAGAAAAGCTTCTGAATGAAGAAATAAAGGAACTTTTTGTCGACGGTCTTCTGTGCAAAGGGCTTGACAGGTTCATGCTGACACAGACGGAGCTTTTCGGTGAATACAAAAAACACGCCACAATTTATATAGACAATTTCGCACGAGGCTCTTTTGACACACCGGTTAAGGATTTAATCAACTACAAGATAGTTCAGGGGTCCCGCTGGGAGGGTGCGTATGATGTTCTGGTTGAGGACGTCTCCCCTCTTATCAAGAAAAAATATTCAATAGCGGTTTTTGCCGGCACAGAGAAAGCGGCACAGAGTCTTTTTGACGAGCTGACCGAGGATGAAGTCCCGGCTATTTTCTGCAAAGCACCGCCGAAATTCTTTCAGCCCGGTTATATTCACGTTCTGACGGATACACTGTCCGCCGGAATTGACTTCCCTGCCGCAAAATTCACAGCCGTATCATACGGCAGATATGTTCATAACGCAAATAAGCACACGGTTCGCAAAAAGAAAAATCCGAACGGCTTTAACTCCCTTGAGGAGCTTAAAAAGGGCGATTATGTCGTTCACGCAACATCGGGTATCGGCATTTTCGACGGCATCGAAAAGGTGCGAATGGAAGGCGTCACAAAAGACTATATCAAGATAAAGTACGCCAAGGGTGATGTGCTGTATGTGCCCGTTACAAAGCTTGAGCTTGTTTCAAAATATATCGGCCCGCACGAGGAAGACGGCAGCAGAACCGTTAAGATAAACCGCCTGGGTTCGGGCGACTGGGAGAAAACAAAGACAAAGGTACGCACCGCCGTAAAGGACATTGCGGCACAGCTTCTTAAGCTCTATGCCGTGCGTCAGGCACAGCCGGGCTTTGCGTTTTCGCCCGATATAGACATGCAGCACGACTTTGAAACCCGTTTTGAATATGAAGAGACGGACGATCAGCTTCGCTGTATCAACGAAATCAAAAACGACATGGAAAAGCACTGCCCCATGGACAGAATACTGTGCGGCGACGTGGGCTTCGGCAAAACAGAGGTTGCACTCAGGGCGGCTTTCAAGTGCATATGCGACGGCAAACAGGTGGCGATACTTGTTCCGACCACTATACTCGCCTTTCAGCATTATAACACGATTCTGCACCGCTTTGACGGCTTCCCGATAAAGGCGGAAATGCTCTGCCGTTTCAGAACGCCGACGGAGCAGAAACAGATTCTTAAGGATGTCCAATCCGGCAAGATTGATATTATAACCGGCACGCACAGAATAATTTCAAACGATGTTAATTTTAAGGATTTAGGGCTTCTTATAGTCGATGAGGAACAGCGTTTCGGCGTCGCTCAGAAAGAGAAGCTCAAAGAAAAATTCCCGAATGTCGATGTACTTACAATTTCGGCAACACCCATTCCCAGAACGCTCAATTTTGCCATGATGGGACTTCGTGATTTATCGGTAATTGAAGAAGCACCGCTTGACAGATACCCAATCCAGACCTATGTCATAGAGCATGACCCGGGGCTTATTCATCAGGCGATTTCAAAGGAATTAAGGCGTGGCGGACAGGTTTATTATCTTCATAACAAGGTTGAAGATATTGAAGAGTGCGCCGCAGATATTCAGAAGATGTTCCCCGAGGCAAAAATCGGTATCGGTCACGGCAAGATGAGCGAACAGCAGTTAAGCGACGTGTGGAAAAAGCTGACCGAAGGCGACATTGACATACTTGTGTGCACAACCATTATTGAAACGGGCGTTGATGTCCCGAACTGCAACACGCTTATAGTCGAGAACGCCAACAGAATGGGCCTTGCACAGCTGCATCAGCTGAGAGGGCGTGTGGGGCGTTCGTCGCGACGCGCGTCGGCATATCTTACTTATCAGAAGGATAAACAGCTGTCGGAGATTGCGACAAAGCGTCTTGAAACGATAAGAGAATTTACACAGTTCGGTGCGGGCTTCAAAATCGCCATGCGTGACCTTGAAATAAGAGGCGCGGGCGATATGCTCGGCGCTCAGCAGCACGGCCACATGGCATCGGTCGGTTATGATATGTATGTCGAGCTTCTGAACGAAGAAGTCGCGAAACTCAAGAGTACCGACGAAAAGCCGTATGTTCCCAAAAAGGACTGCCTTATCGATATTCAGATTGACGCGCATATCCCCGATGAATATATAAGAGATTATTCTCAGCGAATCGCAATCTATAAGAGAATTGCGGACATTCACAACGAAAGCGACATGCTCGATGTTACGGATGAGCTTATTGACCGTTACGGTGACCCTCCAAAGAGTGTTCAGGGACTTATGAAGGTCGCGCTTATGAAAAATTCGGCTGCCGACAAGGGTATTTATGAAATTACGCAGAGGGGCAAAAGCCTTATTCTGTTTACGAAATTCATTGATAAAGACATTCTTACTCGCCTTTCGGTATTAAGGGGCAGAGTTTCGGCAAACGGCTCGGCAAAACCGTATTACAGTGTAGCCCTTGCAAACGGGCAGACATCCATTGAGTGCCTTACGGTTATAATCAAGCTTTTAACGCAAGAAAAAGAGTAAATCTCCAAAGGAGAATGCATGTGAAAAGACCCGGTGCGGTATTCGGCTTTGCGGTTCTTATAACGACAATAAGCGTTATGTTTCTGTCGGACATAGCGGCTTATGCCGTGTGTGCCGTGTCGGGTATTGTGGGAATTATCGCCGCCGTACTGAAGAAAAAACCGTTCAGAAATGCGGCTGTCACGGTATGTGCGGCTTCGTGCCTGGCGTTTCTGTCGTTTTCGCTGATGATGAATTTCGGCTATAATTCCGTAAAAGAGCTTGCCGGAAAAACATATAATATCACGGGAGTAGCGGAGGACTTCCCCACACTTTCGGGCGATTATACCACCCTTACAATCAAGAACTGCACGGCAAACGGCACTGAGTTAAACTGCAATATCACGCTTTACGGCAAGGAGCTTGCGGACATTCACCCGGGTGACACCGTCACGCTGAAAAAAGCCGAGCTTAGCGGCAAAAAGAAAAACAACAATCCGTTTTTCTATCATTCGATTTCAAAAAAGTCATATTTTAATATATTTTCGACCGGAGATATAACGATAACACCGGGCAGCCGTTCGGGGCTTTTTTACGGAATAAAAAAGCTTCGCAGATTCTGCACAGCTAAAATAAAAACGGCGATGTCGACTGAGACTTTTCCGCTTGCCGCCGCACTTTTTACAGGGGAACAATCATATTTTTCGTCGGAGTTTTCGGGTAATCTGAGAACCGCAGGGGCATCGCATCTGTTTGCGGTGTCGGGCATGCATCTGGCTCTGTGGACCTCGATTCTGTTCGGCACGGGCAGTTCAAGACTGCGTTCAAACAGAGTTTTAAGCTTTTTCGGAATAATTTTCGTTCTGTTTTTCATACTGTTCACAGGCAAAAGCCCGTCGGTTATAAGAGCCGGAATCATGCTTATAATTTCTTTTGTCGGCAACATTTTAGGGCGTCGTGCGGACGCCATAAACTCTTTGGGAATAGCGACCGCAATAAGCGTTCTTATAAATCCGTTTACAGCCGGCAATGTTTCGTTTCTGCTCTCAACCGGTGCGACGGCGGCGATAATCTCGGCACAGCCGCTGACCGAAAAACGCATGGGGTACGATTATTCCGTACTCAAAAGCATAGGCGCATTTTTATACGAATCGTTTGTAATTTCCGCGGCGGTTACGATTTTTACACTGCCGATTGTGATATATTTCTTTTCGAGTGCGTCACTTTTAAGCGGCATTTCAACACTCATCTGTACAATACCGGCAGAAGGCACAATGCTCGCCGCCCTTTTGGGAGTATTATTCCCGGCAGGCTCAGCTCTCGGCGGATTCTCGTTTTTCATTGCGGAAAAATGCTGTAAATTCATTCTGGCTTATGCGGCGTTTGCGGCAAAGCTCGATTATTTTGTATTCCCGACTTCTTCCGTTTTCGCTCTGCTTGCAAGTGTGATAATTCTTGCCTCTGCCGTTACGGCTGCGATTATCACGCATAAAAATTCGAAGGCAATATTAGCGGCGGTGTCCGCCTCGGCGAGTGTATTTTTGGCGGTGTCGATTTTGGCAACGGCGTTTACAGTGCCGACTACGAGTATATATATTCCCGGTGAAAAAAGCGCGGATATTCTGATAAGCGCAAACGGCGGCAAAGGTACGGTGATTATAGGCGGCGGCAATACGTCTTCCGCCTATGACATAAAGTCGCAGATGGCATCAAACGGACAGACCGGGTGCGATCTGCTGATATTCCCCAAAGGCGTAAGAAAGACCGCAGACGACGAAACGAATTTTTCACCGAAGAAAATTCTGCTGTCCGACGGCACTTTTGACGGGGACGAAAGCAACACAAAGAACACGAAAATTACATACGACTTAGGGCAGGGCGAACAGCTGATTTACACAAATGATGACAGCTTTTGCGGCTGTCTGCTGACATCCGACAATATAAAAATCGGTATTGTTCTGTCGGGGGCTGACAGTGTCATGCCGGACGAATATCTTGACACCGACACATTGATTTTCAGAAAAAAGCCACCCGAAAGCGTAAAAGACTATACGGGCAAAAAGATATATCTTACTTCAAATTCCGCCGTGACCGAAAACGACATAAAGGTCACGGACACGGACTCGGTATTAATAAAACTAAAGGGAGAGTAGCACCATGCCGATTATTACAAGCGAATCGGAGATATCAAGGCTGATAAAAAACGGCACAGGCAAAAATGTGTGGTTTATTTTCGGCGACGATGATTTTCTTAAGGAAATGTACTGCGAAAAGCTTATAAAATCGGTGCTTGACGACTCTTTAAGGGTGTTTAATCTGCATACTTTCAACGACGACGAAAACGACCTTGACGACATTTTCGCCTGTGCGGAAACCATGCCGATGATGAGCGAAAAGTGCGTTGTGCTTGTACGGAATTACCCTCTCTCCACACTCAAAAAAGAAAAGCTCGAACAGCTTGAACAGGGACTTCGTACGAATCCGGATACCGCTCTGCTTATTTTCTATTTTAACACAATAGATATTGAAAGCGGCAGAAACGGGCCGTCAAAAACCGCATGGAAAAACGACACGCCGAAATGGAACGAGATAATAAAAATCGTCGAAAAATACGGCACTGTCGCCAGAATTGACAGACGAACTCCCGAACAGCTGGCAAAATCGCTTGTGACAAAGGCGAAAAATTACGGCACGAGCATATCGGACGATGATGCCGTTTATCTTGTCGAAAAGGTCGGCGGAGATATTCAGACGGTCACGAACGAGTTTTCAAAGCTGTGCGCGTTTGCCGACGGCAAGCCGATTACAAAAGAAATGATTGACTCGGTGTGCACAAACAGTGTTGAAGCGTCGATTTACGGCATAAGCGACTCGATATTGTCGGGCGATGTCGAAAACGCATACAGAGTCGCCAAGGAGATTTTGCGAAGAAAAGCACCGACTGAGTTTATTCTGGGCACAATGGCGAGTGCATTTGTAAATGCGTACAGATATAAGCTGGCGTTAAACTATGACGGCAATGTGCGAGATATAGAGAATGCTTACGGCGTTAAGGGTATCAGTATGTCGTCGGGTGTCGTGCGAAAAATCAAACTGTCGTCAATCAAGAAATGCATTGATATACTGCAGGAGACCGACACAAAGGCAAAGTCATTTTCAACCGATGATGAAATTCTGCTGACGGAGCTTATTGCAAAGCTTGCGTTCAGCATAAAATAGAGGACAGAAATGCTTTATACGGACAAGGCAATAGTTGTTGAAGGGCGTTATGACAAAATTCGACTCTCGGGCGTTGTGGACGCACTGGTTATCACAACGGACGGATTTCACATTTTCAACGACAAAGAGAAACAGCGTTTTATTAAAAAAACAGCCCTCGAAAAAGGACTGCTCATTCTGACGGACTCCGATGCCGCAGGATTCAAGATAAGAAATCTGATAAAGAATATAGTACCCGAAGACAGAGTTACACATGTTTTTATTCCGGATATTTTCGGAAAAGAGAAGCGAAAGGACACCCCCTCAAAAGAAGGCAAATTGGGTGTTGAGGGGATTGACAACAAAATATTGACCGAGGCACTGTTAAAGTCCGGGGCATTCACCGAGACCGAAAAGCCGACCGACAGGCAGGAAATAACAACTGCGGATTTATATGAAGCAGGGCTTACGGGCGGTGTCGGCAGTGCCGAAAAAAGGCGGGCTTTTCTCGAAAAGAACGGACTTCCGGCTCGGCTTACGGGGAAAACAATGCTGCAGGCGGTTAATATGGTTATGACGAAGAGGGAATTT
>CAZTWO010000079.1:0-6649 GCA_964617965.1 uncultured Ruminococcus sp.
AAAAATATTTCGTGCATAATTATTTCCTCATGGTTTTTTATAGGGAGCGGTATTTTGTGACCGGTTGTCGGTATCCGGTGACTAAGGAAGACGCTTCGTGTCTTGGATTTATATAGCTTCGCATATATCAAAGTTGGTTTTCAATGATAATTTTATCGTTTGCGAAGCTTTATAATTCAAAACGCCTTGGCGTTTTCCTTCATTATGCATTCTTAATTCATCATTGCTCATTGCTAATTGCTAACTGCTAATTGACCTTCCCCACATACTCCTCAAGGCAGACTTCCTTTGAAACCATATCCTTAGCGGCTGTCACACCGACATAACGCCAGTGCCATGGGGCGGCCTTGACCTTTGTTATGCTCTCTTTGTCTTCTGTATAACGCTCGATAAAGCCGTAGTTCGCGGCATTTTCCTTAAGCCATTTATATGCGGCAGTCTCGGCAAAATCCTCATCCTTTTCGCCTATGTCAACCGCAAGACCGCAGCTGTGATCACTGCACCCGACAGGCAGAACGGTATACGCCGCAAGAGACTGTGCCTTTGCTGTTGTCTCACCCGCATCCACAAATTTCTGAACCTGCTTTTCAAAATTACGCTGCTCACGACTGCTGCTCTCATACCCCGCAATTGGAGTAAGAGTAATCCCTGCGGCACCTGCGGCATTGTACATTTCAAGGAAACTGTTAACAACATTTTCATGCAGATAAATACCGGTGCCTTCAATATATTCGGACAGATGCGGCTCATATGACTCGTTAATCTTATAATATCTGTTAAGAAGAATAAGACTCCATGTGTCATCCGACGGCATATCGACAACAGTCGCTTCGGGCAGAGCATCACCCGCGTCAAAATCGGGAATTTCTTCGGCATCAACCGTCACCGCTTCTGCGCTTTCGATTTCCGCTTCAAGCACACTGTCCTCTGCCACAGCCGCCTTGCTTTCGGAAATATCCTCGGCTTCCTCTTTATAGGCGACATTGTATGACAGAACAAACACGACGATTATGAGTATAGTGAAGAAAATCACTTTTAATATCTTTTTCTTTTTTGAATTTTTAGCTTTCATTCGATATCTTGCTTTCCCGCCGAACAAGGCGTTTTTTTTAAATTCCACCACAGTATACAACAAGCGAGCTGAAATGTCAAATCCGAGCCTTTTGCCCCCGCTGCTCCGCCTCATAGCCCCGGTGCAATGACCCGCATGTGTCAAAATGAGCATAAAAAGTGAGCAAGGAGCAAGGAGCAAGGTCGGAAGTCCTGCGGACTTGAATTATAAAGCTCCGCCTCTTGCTGAGCCAAATTTAAAATTTCAGGTTCATCTCTTGCGAAGCCATATAAATCCAAGGCACATAGTGCCTTCCAACATTGCTAATTGCTAACTGCTAATTGCTAATTGTTATGCGAAGCCTTATAAATCCAAGGCACATAGTGCCTTCCGAGTTAACCGGCCCCTGGCCACTGGATACTGACCACTGTGTCATTGCTACTTGCTAATTGCTAATTGCTAATTTCTTCAACTCTTTCAAGCATCGTACCTGTATCCAGCACCCCGAACGCAAAGCCCTTTCGCACCAGCTCCTCCGGCACAAATTCGTCGTACTTTTCAAACAGAGGAACTTCGTTTTTGTATACAAGCGTCATGGGGTCGCTAAAACGCCGTGCTTCATCCTTAAGCACCCTGAAAAATTCATCCGCGTCGGCTTTCATCTTAAACTGGATATAATACGGTCTGCACGGGCTTAGTCCCCGTATTCCGAGCCGCTCGGCACACGCGGTTTTAATAAATCTCTCGAGAGCCAAAAACGCATATGACCCGAGCCACGGGAACAGACACCACATGTCGCCGCCCAGATTTATAAGCGAATGCTCCGTTATGCTTGCACGGGACGCCACATCACGCGCTTTTTTAAGCCTTGCGACGGCGTTTTCCATAAGATACGGATACACCGTGTCTTCACTAAGTGCCTGTTTCATTCTTTCAAGAACCCTTGTGTCAACCGCACCGGGGCACTGTCCGAAATAAGCCGGCACCTGACCTTTTACGGGTTCAACATACACTAAGTGCCGTTTGCGGTCAATATCAAGCACCGTCCACACCTTGCCCGCGATTGCAAGCTTCTCACCGGCGGGCGGCGGCATTACAACCGTGCCGAGCTCGTGCGAGTCGTTTCTCACGGTAAATTCCTCATTCTCCTGAAATACCGCATAGAACTTAAAGCTGTTGATAATCCTCTCGCCCTTGATTCCGACGATAAGCCCGCCCTCGTCCGTTTTTTCGATATGCTCGATTTTAATAAGATGCTTTAATAAAATTCCGAAATCGTCAATCGAGATATTTTTGAAATATCCCAAAGTAAGAACCTTTTTCGCAAGCTCTCTTGCGGTCATTTCACCCGACGACGCCAGAGTTGCCATTGTCTGATGATACAACAGGCTGTACGGATACCCGGAGTCTGACGGCGGCTCTACCCATTTTTCTTCACGGTAAAGCTGCACGAGCGCTATTCCCTGCAAAAGCTTCCACGGCACTGTGTCCGGGAGCATCGCACGCATCTCGGGCTCGTCCTCTCTTATCACAAACCACATTTCAGGCGGCAGACCACGGCGGCCCGTTCTGCCCATTCTCTGCAGAAACGACGACACGGTAAAGGGCGCATCAACCTGAAAAGCCCGTTCAAGCCTGCCTATGTCAATTCCGAGCTCAAGCGTTGCGGTTGTGACGGTAGTGTCTGTACGTGAGTCGTCCTTCATGGCGTCCTCCGCCGTTTCTCGGAATGATGCGGACAGGTTGCCGTGATGAATAAGAAATCTGTCGGGCTCGTTATTTTTTTCGCAGTAGCGGCGAAGGGTCGTTGTTACCGCCTCGCACTCCTCCCTTGAATTTACAAACACAAGACACTTTTTGTTTTTGGTATGCTCGAAAATATACTTAAACCCGGGGTCCGCACCCTCGGGGGCAACATCCGACGGCGTGTCAAGGCACTGCAAAGCGGTATTTTCGCTATCCGTTTTTGTCGGATTGTTTTCAGGAGCGACATAAAAATGCTCCATCGACAGCCGCCATTTTACGGGTGCGGCGGCAATTTTCGGTATAAACGTATTGCGTCCCGAGCCCATCGCCAGAAATTCTCCCGCTTTTTCGGGGTCGCCGATTGTGGCGGACAGCCCTATTCTCCTCGGCGAAGATCCCGACAGCCTCGACAACCGTTCAATAAGACACATGGTCTGACCGCCCCTCTGCGCACGCATGAGCGAGTGAATTTCATCAATCACAACGTATCTTAAATCACAGAAAAGCTTCGGGATATACATATGCTTATGCATCAGCAGCGCTTCCAGTGACTCCGGCGTAATCTGCAGAATGCCCGACGGATTTTTAAGCAGCTTTGTTTTATGCGACTGCGACACGTCGCCGTGCCAGTGCCACACCGGGATATCCGCCTCACGGCACAGATCGTCAAGGCGATAAAACTGATCGTTTATAAGAGCCTTCAGCGGAGCGATATAGAGTGCCCCGACAGAAATCGGCGGATTTTCGTAAAGCTCCGTCAGAATCGGAAAAAACGCCGCCTCCGTCTTGCCCGACGCGGTGGATGCGCACAGCAGGACATTGTCGTCCGTATTAAAAATCGCATCGCCCGCCGCCAACTGAACAGCACGAAGATTTTCCCATCTGTTTTGGTAGATAAAATCTTTTATGAACGGTGCGTATCGGTCAAAAACCTCCATAATATCCTCCGTCAGACATCAAATTCGGCAAAAAGATCATCGTCGCCGTCCGTTGTGCCGTCAACACCTGACAGCTGAAATTCCCCGTCGGACAGAATATCCTTTATGTTCATATCGGGCTTCTGCATCAGAATATCAAGAAGCTCTATTAAATCTCTTATTACTTCTCTTGGGGTTATATGCGTCTCGGCACCCACTCTGCCGAACTCCGCGCGGATAAAAAATTCAAGATCGTCACGTGTCAAAGTGGGAGTATAGTTAAACAGAACGGCGTGTATTTCGCTCAGCTTTTCACTCAGTATAAGCAGCTCTTCGGGGGTAAGCGGCACAAGCTTTATAACAGGTGCTAACATATCACGGACATTTTCATTCGAAAAACGCCCTTCGGCAAGGCGTGAACGCAGTGCTTCATAGCTGTAAACGCCGCGTCTCGTGTCCTCCACACACTGCACCGTGCCGGACATTATAATGCCGAGTCGCTGTGCCTTGCCCTGAAGAACATCATTATACATGGTAAGAATTTTTTCGTAGTTTGACTGACGTGTCACTGTCTGCGGAATTTTATAGATATTGACAAGCTCGTCAATAAGTATGACAAATCCCGTGTAACCCGCCGAATAAAAGAAAGCGGAAAACAGCTTGATATAATCATACCAGTCGTCATCATTTATCATAATGTTGACGCCAAGCTCCGATTTAACTTCGCTTTTGAGATTATATTCACCCTTGAACCACTTTAATATTCTGCCGCGAAGCTCAATATCATCGTTAACGAACGCACGGTAATACATTACAAGAATTTTTGCGAAGTCATAGCCGTGAATCATATCGCACAGCTCAAGCGATTTTTTCGTTATAAGCTTTTCGGTAGCGTCGTCCGTGTCGCCGCCGTTTTTTGCGGCTTCGGCTTTAACGGCCGAAATCCACTTATCGAGAATAAGCGGCAGGGCATTCCCCTCGGGGCGTGTCTTAACGGCTAAATTTCTTATAAGCTCACGGTATGTGGCAAGCCCCTGCCCTCTTGTTCCGGTCAGACGGCGTTCGGGAGACAGATCGGCATCTGCGACAACAAAGCCCCTGTCCATAAGAAAATTGCGGTAGCACTGCAGAAGAAAGCTTTTGCCCGAGCCGTATTTGCCAACAATAAATCTGAACGACGCACCGCCCTGAGACATAATTTCCGCATCGTACAATAAGGCGTTTATCTCGGAATCTCTGCCGACCGTTATATACGGCAGACCTATTCTCGGCACAACACCGCCCTTAAGTGAATTTATTACAACGGATGCAACTCTTGTGGGAATTTTCATTTAAGCATACCTCGCAGTTCGTCTTTATAGTCGTCAATAAGCACGGGAGTGTCGCCCATGCAGTCAATAACGCTGTCGCCGAAATCGTCAAAATATTTTTCGTTTATTTCATCGCATATGAGCGAGAGCATAACCCCGGCATTTTTCGCAATCGGCGTGGGGTCGCCGCCGTCTAAAAGGCATCTTAGAATTTTAACGGATAAATCTTCGCCGGTTTTTTCGGGTGAGGAAATTTCTTTGTGATTTTCGATTTTGTCAACAATCGGTTCCGGCGGCACGGAAAAATCCCGTTCCTCTTCGGTCATAAGCTTTTCGCCCGTAATATCGGAGCTTCTGCGTATTGTGTCAAGGTGGCTCATATCGATTTTGATGCTCTCTCGCCGCTTTTCGGCTTTTTTTCGTTTTATATCATCAAAAACACCGTCAACGATGGAATTCAGTTTATCGATTGTTTTTCTGTCAAGCTGTGAGGGCTTAAGTTTGCCGCCGACATTGAGCCGTCCTCTGAGAATAATATCAACCGTACGCAGTATTGTCCCGAGCTGTGAACTGCGTGACGAATCTTTAACGAACGTCGTTTTTAGCCAGTGCGAATTTACGCATGTATAAACTGTGCCGTCGGGCAGGGTCACGCTTGTGTTTTCGTGCTCATCCTTGCCGCAGACGACTGCAGACGCAAACATAAAAAAGCTCTGTTTTTTCTGTGCACAGTAGTGACCGACAACTCCGCCGCTGTCCGAAAAATTTTCATCCAAATCTCTTATAACGGCACCCAGAATTTTATCGTAAAGCGTAGGATATTTTTTGTATGCGGAGGAGTGTGTGACGGCATAAGAAGAAAAGCTCTCGGCCGCTTCAAGAATTTCTTTATCGGAATAATCGGAAATATTTTCGAGCATCCTGCCGTTTTTTGTAAGCGTATCGGTGCTTTGAAGCAGGCAAAAACGATTTTCGAGATTATAGAAAACGGCGAAATCCGTCAGCCATCTGTCACGGTATGTCAGCACACCCGGGTCAAGCACGCTGTAATCCGCAAAAAATTTATGCATGGTCATAAAGGCATCGTCCGCACCGTGAACGCCAATTAAATTTAGAAGCTCGAAAATATACACATACGCATACGAGAGAGATGTTTTTTCTAACTCGCCGTGCCTTAATTTTGTTCTCCACGTGAAATATGTTCGAAGCTGTGCATCGTTCATTGCGGCGTATGAAGGGAATGACGATGAAAATTCCGCCTTTTCGGAGCAGTCGTCCTCAAAATCCGCCATAAATTTGGCCTGCTTATAAAAAGCGACGGGGTCGGCGGTGAAAATTCCGCTTACTCTGAATTTTCTTCGAAGCTCGGTTAATCTGTCGGGAGTGAAGCTTTTCATTTGGGCGGCGGTAAAAACAAGCGGCTTGTCGGTGTATTCTTTGGTCGACAGAACGCTGTGCCCGTTTTTTGACACTCTTTCGAGGTCGTCTATAAGTCTGTCAAGCTTGCCCATGAAAATCACTCCCTTTTCGATAAATTAAGCGGTTTTTAATGTATCATTCCTATAATTGTAGCATATACGGCAGGAATAATCAACCCACATTCAAACATTTGTTCGTATTTTTCC
>CAZTWO010000079.1:6749-8600 GCA_964617965.1 uncultured Ruminococcus sp.
AGCATATACGGCAGGAATAATCAACCCACATTCAAACATTTGTTCGTATTTTTCCGCAACTATTGACCGCCTATTGACATTTTGCCTTTTATTAAATAAAATAGTTATAACAGACAACGAACAACGGCAAAATGTGAAGTGTGGAGAGTGGAGTGTGGAGTGTGGAGTTATGCAAAAGGCGAAGCTTAAAATCCAAGACACGCAGTGTCTTCCGAAATTCTGCATTCTGCATTTTTTCGACATTGCTCCTTGCTCCTTGCTCCTTGCTAACTATATAAAAATTCCGACAAACAAACCAGGGGGGTATTTTCATGGCTTTCTTCAACGACATCGGCAAAAAAATTTCTCAGGCCGGCCACGAGGCTGTTGAGAAAACAAAGGATATGGCAGAAGTAACACGCCTTAATTCCGTTATAAAAGAAAAAAACGAGCAGGCGGACGAAATTTTCCGCAAGCTCGGAGAAGCGTATTTTAACCGTCACAGAAACGACGCTGAGCCTGCACTCAGACCCATGGTGGCGGAGCTTATTTCCGTCAAAAATGTCATATCCGAGAGCGAAAAAGCCATAGGCGAAATTAAGGGTGTTCGCCGTTGTCCGCACTGCGGCGAAGAAGTAGAAGAGGGTCTGACCGTCTGCCCATACTGCCACAAAGCGATGCCGAAAACGGACACACCGACAGCGGACGAAAACCGTATAATCTGCCCCAAATGCGGTTACCCCATGAAGCAGGGCTCAAATTTCTGCATTATGTGCGGCACACCGGTTGAGCAGAAAACAGGCACAGCGACTCCCGTAACGGCGAGCGAGCCCGTTAAAGCTGCCGCTCCCGTCACACAGCCGACCGAAACGGCAGAAGAAAAAATAGCGGATTCAATCGATGACACTCTTGACGACGAAATCGCCGCAAGAGCCGCCGCAAGAATAAAGCAGATGACACAGGAAAAAGAGACGACACGCATTCTTAACGGTGAACCGATTGTCACGATAATTCCAAAGCCGACAGAAGAAAAAAGTGCACCTTCAAATGAAATAACAGTCACCGAAAGTGCGGATGATTTTCTCGATACACCCGATAACACCGACGATACCGCTAACGAAGCATTGCCCGATTTTGACTCAATAGACGACTCTCTTGTTGTTGAAGAACAGCTTATAACGGACGATGCACCGAAGGCGGATGTCGCTTTTGTCGCCGACAAAATCCCCCAAAAACCACAGCAGACTCCTGCACGCACACCGTATGTTCCCCGTGAACGCTCGACATATTCAACAGGAGCAAAGCACTGTATGAAATGCGGTGCGCCGTTGTCGGATAATGCCGCCTTCTGCACAAAATGCGGTACACCCATAAAAAAGGCCGCAAAAAAACCGCCCGTGTGCCCGGGGTGCGGAGCATTTATCAAGAGCGGAATGGATTATTGCCCGGAGTGCGGGATGAAGCTGACGGTACGCAAGTGAGAAATCAGTATTCAGTGGTCAGTATCCGGTGGTCGGTATCCTGTTTTCGGTAGATAGTGTTACTCTAATCATTACCTATCAACAAATACACAAAAACAAAAAAGGACTGTATATTAAAATGCAGTCCTTTAAAATTTGTTGTACGTTTTACAGTTGAGACCTGTAATTTAAGCCGTTAGTAGTTTTTTCGGATTTTAAGATTGTTATCAACGGTAATTATCTGTCATTGCACCCAAAATCCTATTTTTGTAATTTTTATGCGACACTGAATATTTAACGCCGGATACAGGATTCCGAACACTGGTCACTGGTCACTGAATACCGGCCACTGAAATCTATTTCAGATTATCATCATAATGTGCCCTTTCGCCGCCGATGAATTTCGGACGTG
>CAZTWO010000080.1:0-2900 GCA_964617965.1 uncultured Ruminococcus sp.
AAGGCGTTCGGAAGTCTCTTGTCGATGGTGGCGGAGCTGTTTGGATACAAGGACTGATAAGCAGTTAGCAAGGAGCAAGGAGCAAGGAGCAGTTGAGGCAGTGGCCAGTATCCAGTGGCTGAGGAAGGCACACAGTGCCTTGGATTTATAAGGCTTCGCAGGGGATAAGCTTGAAGGCAAAAGTGTGCTTATGCGAAAGCCATTGAAAAACAAATTACATTGTTTATTTTAGAGGAGAATAAAATACGGCGTGATGCTTGAGGGGAACTTTGGCATCACGCTCTTTTTTTATAAAAAAAACCTCTCCGAACAGTTAAATTCGGGGAGGATTTTTCGATGATGTGTGAAAGCGGATTACAGGTCAATTTTTACGGTGGCAAGATATTTTATGAGGTGCATGCGGCGGATGATGCCGATAAAGCAGTCTCTGTCATCAACAACCGGAACAAAATTCTGACTGTACGCGCGTTTGAGAATTTCGTCAATCGAAGCACTGGCGTTTACGGGGTGATAGTCCTTGTGGATTATGCTCTTAAGCTCCATGTGCTCTAATTTTTTTATATCGGGGTTGTTGTTATTATAGAGTGCCCACAGAAAGTCGCCTTCCGTGACAACTCCTACATAGTGCCCGTCATCGTCAATAACGGGAATTGCGGCGTAACCGTAGTGCTTCATCTTCTCAAGCCCCTGACGGACCGATGAATTGACATTTACGAATGCGACCTCCGCTTTCGGGGTCAAAAATCGCAGAATATTCATTTTTTCTCTCCTTAGTAAACCTTGGTTTGTTTACCGTTGGATATTATACTGTGGGGTTCTTAATGATAGCTTAAATATTGAGTGTGGAGTTTGGAGAGTGGAGTGTGGAGTGGCGAGGAGACGGCTTTGCCGGCGACGAGCCACATCGGTGCCGACGACGAGCACCACGCCGACAGGCGGGGGTGAGGAGGAGGCACCGGGGCGCGAGGAGCGGCGTCAGCCGTGACGAGCGGCACGCCGAGCGAACAGCTGCCTGCCTGCTGTTAAGCAGACAGCTGTGAGCGAGGCTCGTGCCCGGAATGAGCAGAATTTGTTCAGACGCAGCCTGACGCGGCTTAACAAATGAATGCGAATGGAGGGCAGCCGCCCGGAGGCGGTACCTGTGTGTCCGGCAAGAAGTCTGTAATTTTGTCGGAAAGCTGACCGAACGGGCAGACAGGTGCCCCGACGGGCGGCTCAGCTCCGCCGACGGCAACGCCCCGCAAAAGCGAGAAAACCCAAATCCCGCGAAGCTCACTGTTCATGCATCAATTAACGGCAAAACTCGGCAATGCCGCAAAAAGCTTACCTCTTGCGTCAGCTTATAATCCAAGTCCGCAGGACTTCCGCAATTGCTAATTGCTCATTGCTAATTGCTAATTGCATTGCGAAGCCTATACAAATCCAAGACACGCAGTGTCTTCCTTGTTTACTAGATACTGGATACTGGCCACTGGCCACTTTTTCAGCAATTTAATTTTCTATTTCGAAAAATTCCGCTGCGTTCCCAAACGCAATATTTTTCACAATCTCCGTCAGCACTTCTTCATCATACGGATATTCGCCGTTCTCGACAATATTTCCTATCATCTCGCACATGATGCGCCTGAAATATTCGTGTCTGGGATACGAGAGGAATGAGCGAGAATCGGTAACCATACCTACAAAATAGGGGAGAACACCCAAATTCGCGAGTGCCGCCATCTGTGCCTTCATGCCGTCGATGTTGTCGTTGAACCACCATGCGGAACCCAGCTGAATTTTTGATTTGGCCTCGTCGGTCTGGAAGTTGCCGAGCATGGAGCCCAATACATAATTGTCCTTCGGGTTAAGGCAGAACAGAATCGTTTTCGGCAATGCGTTTTCGCTGTCAAGACTGTCTAAAAGTCGTGAAAGCCTGTATGCCACGTTATCGTCTGCAATTGAGTCAAATCCCGTGTCGGGGCCTAATGAATTAAACATGCGTGTGTTGTTGTTTCTCATCGGGCCGATGTGCATTTCCATTACCCAGCCGCGTTTTGCGTACTCTTTTGCAAAAAATCTGAAAAGCTCCGTTTTGTAGCCTTCGATTTCATCCGCAGTGAGTGTTTCTTTGTGCAGTGCTTTTTTGAAAACGCATTCAAGCTCTGTGTCACTCATGGGGCGGAAGGGTACAGGCGAAAACGCATGGTCGGTTGCTCTGCACCCGAGGGAGGCGAAAAGCTCTATACGGCTCAGAAGTGCCTCTTTAAGCTCTGCAAAGCTCTCTATCCTGTGACCGACACGGCTCTCGAGCGTATTAAGCCACGGCAAAAATGTTGCCGCTTCGATTGACAGTGCCTTGTCGGGACGAAACGCAGGCAGAACCTTTGTCTTAAAGCTCTTGTCCTGTGCTATAAGCTTATGATATTCAAGTGTGTCTGCGGGGTCGTCGGTCGTGCAGACGCATTTTACATTTGATTTTGATATAAGCTCACGGGGCGTAAATCCTCCGGCGGCTATTTTGGCGTTTGCGCTCTCCCATATTCCATCTGCGGTTTTTTCGCTTAAGGGAGTGTAAATTTCAAAGTATCTCTGAAGCTCCAGATGTGTCCAGTGATACAGAGGGTTGCCTAAAAGATACGGCATGCACTTTGCCCACGCCTTGAATTTTTCGTAAGAGGAAGCGTCCCCTGTGATATATTTTTCGCTTATGCCGGCACTTCTCTCGGCACGCCATTTATAGTGATCGCCGCCAAGCCACAGCTCGGTAATATCACGGGGAGTTTTGTTCTCGTAAATCTCTTTTGGAGACAGATGGCAGTGCCAGTCGAAAATGGGTTCGTCCTTGCACTTGTCAAAAAGCATTTTTGCCGTCGGTGTTGTCAGCAGAAAATCCTTGTCCATAAATTTTTTCATTATAA
>CAZTWO010000080.1:3000-8534 GCA_964617965.1 uncultured Ruminococcus sp.
TGCTCCTTGCTCCTTGCTAACTTTCCCTCGGTTACTGTCCAAGCTGCACAAGATTAATTGCCTTCGTCGGGCATGCCTCTGCACACGCTCCGCAGGCTGTGCATTTTGAGTTGTCAACAACAGCCGCGAAATTGTCGATTTTTATGGCTTCGTTGGGGCAGACCTTGACGCACTTCATGCATCCGATACAGCCGACCGTGCATGCCTTTCTCGTCTGGGCACCTTTATCGTGGTTAACGCACATAACACCCGCTGTTGTGCCCTTGGGCATGAGTGTAATAATATTTTTGGGGCATACACCGATGCACTTTTTGCAGGCTTTGCATATGTCGGGACTTACAACCGCTACACCGTCGCACAGCATAATGGCGTCATAGGGGCAGGCTCTGGCGCAGTCGCCGAGACCCAAACATCCGTATGTGCAGTTTTTGCCGCCCGAAAACAGCTGATTTGCCATAGCACAGCTCTGCACACCGTCGTATATCATTGAGGACGGTGCTTTGTCGGGTGTACCCTTGCAGCGTACAACAGCCGTCATCGGAACAACCTCGCCCGCTTCAAGTCCCATTATGGAAGCGATTTTCTTTGACACTTCGTTTCCGCCGGGGTTGCAGAGAGAAGTCTCTTTTGTCTTGCCCGAAGAGAGTGCCGCCGCATAGCCGGAACAGCCCGAAAAACCGCATGAGCCGCAGTTTGCACCGGGCAGAATTTCTTCTATCTCAGCCGCCTTTTCGTCAACCGGTACAGCCATAACCTTTGAAAGAACCGCAAGGAGAAGTCCCGCTATAAGTCCTATTCCCGCAACTATCGCAATTGCGATTAAAACAGATTGCATGTCATTCTCCTCCTTTTACATAAGTCCCATGCCCTCGACTATACCGCCGAAGCCCAAGAAGCTGAGTGATACAATCGATGCTGCAATAAGCGTGATGGGCAGTCCCTGAAGACCCTTCGGAATATCCGCCGCCTCAAGACGGGAGCGAACACCCGCAAACAGTGTCATTGCAAGCATAAAGCCCGCACCTGCCGCAAATGAGTTCATCATGGCGTGACCGAAGCCGAAGCCCTGTGCCGAATATGTTGAAATGTAATCGATGTTGAGTATGACAACGCCCAAAACGGCGCAGTTTGTCGTGATAAGCGGAAGATAGATGCCGAGTGCGTTATAAAGCGACTTCATGTATTTTTTCATGATGACTTCAACCATCTGAACCAGTGCCGCTATAACGAGAATAAATACAATAGTCTGAAGGTATTCGAGTCCGCATTTTTCGAGGAGTATGTTAAGCGGATACGTCGCGGCAGTCGAGAGCAGCATTACGAATATAACAGCCGCACTCATGCCGAGAGCCGTGTTGAGCTTTTTTGAAACGCCCAGAAACGGACAGATACCGAGGAATTTCGAAAGAGTGAAGTTCTGGGTCAGTATGCCCATTACAAGAATTGCTATATAGAATTTCATTTCGCTTCGCCCTCCTGTCTTTTTCCGCAGGCCGCGGCATGAGGACAGCCTTCACAGCCGTTGAGGCTTGCCTTTTTCATGCCCTTCTTTTCGGCAAGTCTGTTTGCGAGTGCCATCAGGATGCCGAATACAAAGAATCCGCCCGCCGGGAGAATGAATATTGTCATGGGGGAGAGTCCTATTTTTGAAAGTGCGCCGGTGAAGTCAAATCCCGTGAAGGATGAACCTATCATGGTGTCAAGACCGGTTAAAAATGTTCCCGCGCCGAGGATTTCTCTTACAGTGCCCATGCAGAACAGTGCCGCCGTAAAGCCGATGCCCATGCCGAGACCGTCAACAGCGGATACAAGAACGGGGTTTTTGCCTGCGAACGCTTCCGCTCTGCCGAGGATAATGCAGTTAACAACTATAAGGGGAAGGAAAACGCCCAACGATTCGTTAAGTGCCGGAACAAACGCCTTTACAAGCATCTGAACCATGGTAACGAATGAAGCGATTATTACTATATACGCCGGTATTCTCGCTTTCGAGGGGATAACCTTTCTTAATGCCGATATGGCAATATTTGAGCATACAAGAACAATTGTCGCCGCAATGCCCATGCCGAGACCGTTTACGACGCTTGTTGATGTGGCAAGCGTGGGGCACGTGCCGAGAACAAGCCGCAAAACGGGGTTTTCTTTGAGAAGTCCTTTTGTGAACTCCTTGCAGTAGTTATATTTTTTCTTTTCTGCCATTTCGTTAACCCTCCTGTCCCGTTACCGTTTTATAAAGAGATAAAGCGTCATTTACAGCCGAGGTAACAGCCTTGCTTGTGATTGTGGCGCTTGTTATCGCCAGAATCTCGCTGTCGCCGGGTGTGGTGTTCTTGACAACCGTAAGCTCACCCGATTTGCCGATATACTGATTTATAAACGAGTCCTTTTTGGCGTTCATGCCAAGACCCGGTGTCTCGTCAATCGACAGAATGGAAAGTCCTGTAACGGCACCGTCTGTGTTTACGCCGACCATAAGCTCTATTTCGCCGCCGTAGCCCTTGCCCGACACTGTGAAAACATAGCCGACAACATTGCCGCCCGCTTCGCCCGTGTAATACACAGTGCCGTCGTCGAGCGTCTGCTCCGTGAAATTATCGGCGGAGGACAGAACCTCTTTTCTCGATTCGTTTGCGGTTTCTATTGAGTTTGCCGAAATCTGAGGGGCGGTGATGTTGTTTACCACACCCAGAAGTCCTGCGGCAACCGCACATATCAGAAAGAGCGATACGGCGGTAGTTATAATCATTTTTGTGTCTTTGTTCATGATGCCGCCTCCTCTTTCTTCTTTGATTTTTTCTCTTTAATCTGTCCGAAATATCCGGGGCGTGTGGCCTTCTCGATAAGCGGACATGCGATATTCATAAGAAGGATTGAATACGATACGCCTTCGGGGAGTGAACCGTAAAGTCTTATAACGGACGTGAGAATTCCGGCGCCTATGCCGAAAACGATTTTGCCCTTTTTGGTGATGGGGCTTGTTGTGTAGTCGGTAGCCATAAAGAACGCGCCGAGCAGAAGTCCGCCCGAGGTTATCTCGTAAAGCGTATATGTAAGACTGCCCTTTGATACGCACAGCATGAACACACCGACCGTCAGAATATATGCAAACGGAATACGGGGGCTTATTATGCCTCTCGCGATGAGATACAATGCGCCGAGGAGCAGTGCCGCCGCACACGTTTCACCGATACAGCCGGCTCTTACGCCGAAGAGCATTTCTTTTATCGTGGGGAGTGTGCCGCCTGCGGACAGAGCTTTAATCTGCTCTGTTACGCTGCCCGATAAATCAAGTGCGTTGAGGCTTGAAAGGGGAGTGGCGGATGCAACGGCATCGTATTTCCAGAGTGTGGGATTTGTGAAATTCGTCATTGCCGACGCAAAGGACACGAGCATTACTATTCTCGCCGTGATTGCGGGGTTTGCGAAGTTCTGACCTATGCCGCCGAAGAGCTGCTTTACGATTACAATCGCAACGAATGAGCCTATAACGCACATCCACAGCGGAATCTGCACAGGCAGGTTGTAGGCAAGCAGGAGTCCGGTTACAACGGCACTCAGATCTCCCAATGTATTGCTTCTTTTCAGGACTTTTCTTGACAGATACTCAAACACAACACAGCTTAATATACATACTGCCATTACAAGCAGTGCTCTGCCGCCGAAAATCAGTGTTCCGGCTACACCTGCCGGGATAAGTGAAATTATGACATCCGCCATTATTCTTGTGACGGTCATGGGACTTTTTACATGCGGTGACGAGCTGACCGTCAGTTTTTTTGTTGCTTCCATTTATTTTACCCCTGCCTCTCTCATAACGGATTTTGCAAGACGCATATACTGAACGAGCGGTTTGCCTGCGGGGCACGAATACGCGCAGCTGCCGCACTCCATGCACACGCCGACACCGAGCTTTTTAAGCTCCTCGGCATCGCCCTTCAACGCGAATTTTTCTATATCGGTCGGGAACAGGCTCATCGGGCACGCCTCGTGACAGCGTCCGCAGCGGATACAGTCACGCAGTGTTTTTGTGCCGAGCCCGTCTTTTGTAAACGCGAGTATGGCGTTGTTGCTTTTTATAAGGGGAGCGTCAAGGCTCTCTATCGCCTGACCCATCATGGGGCCGCCCAGAAGAATTTTGTCGGGTTCGGTTGAAAAGCCGCCGCAGTAATCGACAATTTCCTTAAGGCTCATGCCAATCGGAACACGTACGTTTTTGGGGGACTTTATCGCGTCGCCGCTGACGGTAACCGAACGGCTTATAAGCGGCTTGCCTGTCTTAAGAAATCTCGCAATAAAAGCGACGGATGCGACGTTTGAAACAATGCATCCGACATCCGCAGGCAGCTTGCCTTCGGGTACTTTTCTGCCGGTAGCCGAAAGCACCATCATTTTCTCCGCTCCCTGGGGGTAGTGGGATTTAAGCGTCATAAGTCGGATAATGTCGCCGTGGGCATTGTCGGTATCGGCAATTCTTTTAAGTGTCTTTATTGCTGTGGGCTTGTTGTCTTCAACGGCTATAATGACACGTTTGAAGCCGCAGTATTTTATAAGGCTGTTAACGCCGTCAATGATATCCTGCGGATGGTCTTGGCATTCACGGTAGTCGACAGTGATATACGGCTCGCATTCTGCGGCGTTGACGACAAGAGTGTCAATCGGTTTGTCCGGAGAAATTCTGTATTTCACATGTGCCGGGAAGCCTGCGCCGCCGAGACCTACAAGGCCCGATTTTCTTATGGCGTCGCACAGTGTCGCATTGTCTTTTACTGTCGGAGCTTCAAAATCGGCAAAGTTCATTTCGCCGTCGGATGTGATTGTGACTGCCTTGCACATTTTGCCGTTTGACAGTCTTACGTCACCGACAGCGGAAACCGTGCCGGAAACAGATGCGTAAATGGGTGCGGATACGAATTTGTCGGTGTCGCCTATAAGCTGACCTGCCTTTACGTAATCGCCGATCTTTACTGTCGGTTCACACGGTGCGCCTATATGCTGGCTCATAGGCAATACAACCTTTTCGGGAACGGGAATACGTTCTGTCTTGTATTCTGCCGTTATTTTGCTGTGGACGACATTTACGCCGCCTGTACCCTTTTTTACGGCTTTAAGTACGCCGCCGGGGGTGAGTTTTCCCATAGATTTTTTCCTCCTTGGAGTTGGGTTTATGTAAAATCGGTAATTTGCAGTGGAAGTGAGCAAGGAGCAAGGAGCAGTGTCGGAAGTCCTGCGGACTTGGATTATATAGCTTCGCAAAACAATTAGCAATTAGCAATTAGCAATTAGCAATGTCGGAAGGCACGGTGTGCCTTGGATTATATAGCTTCGCGATACAATTAGCAATTAGCAATTAGCAATTAGCAATGTCGGAAGGCACGGTGTGCCTTGGATTATATAGCTTCGCGATACAATTAGCAATTAGCAATTAGCAATGTCGGAAGGCACGGTGTGTCTTGGATTGTATAAGCTTCGCGATACAATTAGCAATTAGCAATTAGCAATTAGCAATTAGCAATGTCGGAAGACACTGCGTGTCT
>CAZTWO010000081.1:0-8517 GCA_964617965.1 uncultured Ruminococcus sp.
GCTTGCATTTTCTGTTCGTTTGTAAACGCACTCACGACGAAAATGCTGCGCTACCAACTTTTTGCGGTTATAAGAGGCATGCTTATTTCTATTTTCAAAAATAACGGGCAAAGCAAGGCGCAGCCTTGCGAGATGTAACCCGGAGGTCGAAGGTTTGCAGTCCTTCTCCCGCAACCGGTCAAGAGGTAGTCATCAGGATTACCTCTTTTTTTTGTTCTACCGGGGTATGAGCACGTTCTTCATCTTCGCCAAGCTGTCCGGCAGCGAAATTCTCAAAGGCTTCGGAATCGTCAAAATCCTCATTCTCATCCGGTTCAATCCAGAGAGAAACATCCCGAGCATAGAGTTTATTCATGAATAGTTTGCCCGCGTTGCTCTTTCTTTTACCGTTGTATTCAATAACCATCGCTTCGGCAAAGCCCATTGAACCCTTCCGGCGATCCCCGGCGGTACGAGTCAGTTGCTTAATGGAAACAGCGCCGAGTCTCTTGCTGAACACCTCATCTTTCAACTGTTCCTTATACACCACGCAAAGCTTGGTAACAGCATTCATAATGTTGGCGGAGAAAGAATTTGAGTCCCCCTCCCATGTGCCGATAATCAGGCGAAGAACACGGTTGAGAATCCGATATCCGTATTTGGAGTAAATAGCCTCCAAGGTGGATACCGCACAGATATGCCCCGGGGCTCTCTTGGCAGATATCTTCAAACCGTAAGACTCCACCAAATCCCGAATCATAAGTTGATCTTGGTTCTGAGCTTCCAGGTTTGCTACGAAAATCTCATAAGGAGCAAGGTTCTTTGCGAATTTCATCTGATTGGCAAAGATATCGGCTTCATGTTCATAGCACAGATCATCATAAATCATGCACCATACCGGGGTTTCACGAGAGCCGAAAGCAAGCGCAACAATTTCAATGGTATGCTGCCCGTTAAAAACATAATTGATTCCGTCTCTTCGACTGACCTTTGCGGGATTGATTTGAAACAGTTCGAAGTTTTCTGCCGTTTTCTCAATACGCGTCTGCGACAGATTTCGTTGATAGTCCTGGTTTGAAACCAGGTTTTTGATTGGGATTTTCTCAAAATAAACATTCGGCACAAAAGGCGAATAATCATCCATCCAAAACGCTTTGGCGTTTTCCTTCATTGTTAATTATCAATTGTCAATTACTTAAAATATTTTACCGCCGCTTCGAACATCCTTATGTCATAATTACCGGGAACGTTTTTGTAAAGCCCGGAGGCTGCACGTTCGCTGTGTCCCATTTTGCCGAAAACTCTGCCGTCGGGAGAAGTGATGCCCTCAATCGCGAACATTGAGTTGTTCGGATTAAACGCAACATCGTCTGTCGCACTGCCCGAGAAATCAACATACTGAGTGGCAATCTGTCCGTTTTTCGCAAGAGTTCTTATAAGCTCCTCACTTGCCAGAAATCTGCCTTCGCCGTGTGAAATCGGGACATTTACGATATCACCGACATTCATAAGAGAAAGCCACGGAGATTTATCAGATGCGATTCTTGTTCTTACAATCTTTGACTGATGCCTTGCGATTGTGTTGTATGTGAGTGTCGGGCAGTTTTCATCGGTATCGATAATTTTGCCGTACGGGACAAGACCGAGCTTTATAAGAGCCTGAAAACCGTTGCATATGCCGCACATAAGTCCGTCTCTGTTTTCGAGCAGGTCGGTTACGCCTTCCTTTACGGCACCGTTTCTGAAGAACGCGGTTATAAACTTGCCGCTGCCGTCAGGCTCGTCGCCGCCCGAAAATCCGCCGGGGATAAACACAATCTGAGCTGTTTTAAGCTTTTCGGAAAATTCCTCAACGCTTGACTGAATTGCCGAGGATGTGAGATTTTTTATGACAATAATCTCGGCTTCACCGCCTGCGTCACTTACGGCCTTTGCACTGTCATATTCGCAGTTTGTGCCGGGGAACGCCGGTATAAGAACCTTCGGTCTTGCATGCTTTATTGCGGGAGCAGGATAATTTTCCGCTTTATAATTAAAGTTTTCAAGTTTTTGGGCGGACTTTGTGATATTGCATGAATATACGCTTTCAAGCCTGTTCTCGTACAGCGAGAAAAGCTCTTCGCAGTCAATCACTTCGTTATTATAGACAAATTCGGGCTTTTCGATTATCTCGCCTATCACTTCGTTTCCGTCGGCATTTTCGACCTCAAGAATAAATGAAGCGTAATTGTAGCCGAAAATATCATCAATTGAAACATCGGGACTGAACTTAAAGCCGAAGCCGTTGCCCATTGCAGATTTAAGAACCGCCTCCGCAATGCCGCCAAGCCCCGGAGTATAGCACGCGACTGCCCTGCCGCTTCTTAAAAGCTCTGTAACACGGTTGAAATTCTCGATTAATGATTCTGTTTTGGGAACGCCGTTTTCATCGGACTCGGTTCTGATTATAACGACCTTGTCGCCCGCCTTCTTGAATTCAGGTGAAACTATATCCCCTGTTTTTGCGGTTGTAACGGCAAACGAGACAAGAGTCGGCGGAACATCGAGCTTTTCGAAAGAGCCGCTCATTGAGTCCTTGCCGCCGATTGCGCCGATTGACAGATTTTTCTGTGCTTCAAACGCTCCGAGCAGAGCCGCCAGCGGTTTGCCCCAGCGTTTTCCGTCACGCCCGGGCTTTTCAAAATATTCCTGGAATGTAAGATATACATCCTCAAACTTAGCACCTGTGGCAATGAGCTTGCATACGGATTCGACAACCGCCAGATATGCCCCGTGATAAGGGCTTTTTTCGGTTATGAACGGATTGTAGCCCCACGCCATAAGCGAGCAGTCATCGGTGTGTTTTTTCTCGACACTTATTTTCTGTACCATAGCCTGAATGGGCGTTCTCTGATTTTTTCCGCCGAAGGGCATAAGCACAGTGCCCGCACCAATGGTCGAGTCAAAACGCTCCGCAAGTCCTCTTTTGGAGCAGATATTAAGATCGGAGGCTGTCTTTTTCATATTCTCCGAAAATGTGCCTTCAATCTTTTTGCTGTAATCGCCCGGTTTTTCGGGAGTTATGACAATATGCTTTTCCGCTCCGTTCGAGTTAAGAAAATCACGACTTATATCAACAATTCCGGTTCCGTTCCATGTCATTGTAAGGCGGGGTTCGGCTTTTACGACAGCCACCGGTGTCGCCTCGAGATTTTCTTTTTGGGCAATTGCCAGAAAAGCTTCTACGTTCTCTTTTTCAACGACAACAGCCATTCTCTCCTGCGATTCGGAAATGGCAAGCTCGGTGCCGTCAAGTCCGTCATACTTTTTCGGGACGGCATTAAGGTCAATGTCAAGTCCGTCGGCAAGTTCACCGACAGCAACCGACACGCCGCCGGCACCGAAGTCGTTGCACCTTTTAATCATGAGGCACGCTTCTTTGTTTCTGAAGAGACGCTGAAGCTTTCTCTCTTCCGGTGCGTTGCCCTTCTGAACCTCCGCACCGCACGTTTCAACCGAATGGGCGTTGTGTGCCTTTGAAGAGCCTGTCGCACCGCCTATTCCGTCACGCCCCGTTCTGCCGCCGAGAAGAATTACAATATCGCCTGGGTCGGGTCTTTCACGCCGCACGTTTTCCTGCGGGGTCGCAGCGATAACTGCGCCTATCTCCATTCTTTTTGCCGCGTATCCCGGGTGATATATCTCGTCGACAATGCCGGTCGCAAGTCCTATCTGATTGCCGTAGGACGAATACCCCGCCGCCGCTGTGGTAACAAGCTTTCTCTGCGGCAGCTTGCCGGGGATGGTTTCACCGACGGGAACGGTAGGATCTGCCGCACCGGTGACACGCATTGCGCCGTAAACATAGCTTCTGCCCGACAGCGGGTCTCTTATCGCACCGCCTATGCACGTGGCAGCACCACCGAACGGTTCAATCTCGGTCGGGTGGTTGTGTGTTTCGTTTTTGAACAGAAGAAGCCACGGCTCTTTTTTGCCGTCAACATCAATTTCGATTTTGACCGTGCAGGCGTTTATTTCCTCCGATTCGTCAAGCTTGTCGAGCTTGCCGTTTTTCTTAAGATATTTTGCGGCGAGCGTCGCTATATCCATAAGGCACACGGGCTTTGTTCTGCCAAGCTCTCTGCGAACGGCCATATAGTCATCGTACGCCTTTTGCAGAAGCTCGTCCTCAAACTTTGCGTCGTCTATAACGGTCAGAAATGTAGTATGACGGCAGTGGTCGGACCAATATGTGTCAATCATGCGTATTTCGGTAAGTGTGGGATCACGCTTCTCCGTTCTGAAATAATCACGGCAGAATCTTATGTCGTCATTATCCATTGCGAGACCGTAATTCTTCACAAAATCCGCAAGCTCGTTTTCGTCATATGAAATAAACCCGTCAAGCGTTTTTACGGTTGTGGGAACGGCATAATCCGTTTTGAGCGTGTCAAAGCGTTCGAGTGACGCCTCCCTTGCTTCAACCGGGTTGATTACATATTTCTTTATGTCGGCGATATTTTCCGCCGTAAGCTCTCCGAAAAGAGCGTAAATTTTGGCGGAGCGGACAATGGGTCTGTCGCCCTGCGATATAATCTGTATGCACTGAGCCGCAGAATCCGCGCGCTGATCAAACTGACCGGGCAGATACTCTACGGCGAAAACAGCTGCCGAACCTGTATTTATATCCTCGCTGACATTGTCAAGCTGAGGCTCTGAAAATACGGTTTTTACAGCGTAGTCAAACAGTTCCTTTGTTATGTTTTCGGCATCGTAGCGGTTTATGATTCTGACATCGGTCAGATTTTTTATGCCGAGTATATTTTCGGCTTCAAAAAGCAGTGTCTTTGCTTCGTTTGCCAGTTCTTTTTTCTTTTCAACGAAAATTCTGTAAACCAAAATTACGCCTCCCGACTTTTTAGTGCCTTCTGTCCTATATCGTGTCTGTAATAAGCATTGCCGAAGCTGATTTTTTCAACCGCTTCATATGACTGTTTTATCGCGTCTTCAAGCGTATCGGCAACCGATGTAACTCCGAGAACTCTGCCGCCGTTTGTGACAAGTCGGTCGTTTTCAAGCTTCACGCCTGCCGCATATACGCTGTCTTGCAGTTCGTCGGGAATTGTGATTTCAAATCCCTTTTCATATTTTACGGGATAGCCCTCGGACGCCATAATTACACAGCAGGCGTTTTTATCCGAAAATTTTACTTCACACTCCGACAGTCTGCCGTCGGTAACGGCACGCATGACCGTCAACAAATCGCTTTTAAGAAGCGGCAGAACAACCTGTGTTTCGGGGTCGCCGAAGCGGCAGTTGTATTCTATTACCTTAGGTCCGTCATGAGTCAGCATGAGACCGAAATAAAGACAGCCATTAAAGCTTCTGCCCTCTTTGTTCATGGCGTCGATTGTCGGCAAGAAAATCTTTTTCATGCATTCATCGGCGATTTCGGGGGTATAGTACGGGTTCGGGGCTACTGTTCCCATGCCGCCGGTGTTGAGCCCTGTGTCGTTGTCGCCGGCTCTTTTGTGATCCATTGACGACACCATCGGCACGACGGTTTTTCCGTCCGTAAACGACAGCACGGACACTTCGGGGCCTGTCAGAAATTCTTCTATTACTATACTGTCGCCGCTTTTTCCGAATTGTCTGTCTTTCATTATCGAAATGACGGCGTTTTCAGCTTCTTGTCTTGTGTTGGCAATTATTACACCCTTGCCGAGTGCCAGGCCGTCCGCCTTTATTACGGTCGGCATGGGGCAGGTTTTTATATATTCAAGAGCCTTTTCGGCATCCGAAAAAACCTCGTAACGGGCGGTGGGAATGCCGTATTTTTTCATCAGATTTTTTGAAAAAACCTTGCTGCCCTCTATTATCGCCGCATTTTTTCTCGGACCGAAGCACGGTATGCCTTTTGCTTCAAGTGCGTCGACACAACCGAGCACAAGAGGGTCATCGGGTGTCACAACGGCATAATCTATTTTGTTTTTAACGGCGAAGTCGACGATTTTTTCAATATCGACAGCGCTTATGTCAACAAGCTCGGCATCGTTAATCATGCCGCCGTTGCCGGGCAGTGCGTATATTTTTTCGACCTCGCTGTTAAGCTTCAGCTTTTTTATGACGGCGTGTTCTCTTCCTCCGCCGCCGACTACTATTATTTTCATTATACCGCCTCTTTAATGATGGAATAATCTCATACCCGTAAACGCCATTACCATATCGTGGCGGTCACAGCATTCGATAACAAGATCGTCTCTTATCGAGCCGCCGGGCTGTGCTATGTACTTTACGCCGGAGCGGAAAGCTCTTTCAATGTTATCGGAGAACGGGAAGAATGCATCAGAACCGAGAGCGACATCGGTTTTTGTCGCAAGATACGCCGACTGTTCTTCACCCGTAAACGGCTCGGGTCTGACGGTAAAATATTTCTGCCATATGCCGTCGGCACATACATCCTCTTCGTTTTTGTTAATGTAGCCGTCGATTATATTATCCCTGTCGGGTCTGCCGATATCGTCCCTGAACGGAAGATTTATAACCTTATCGGACTGTCTTAAAAACCATGTGTCCGCCTTGGTGCCGGCAAGACGTGTGCAGTGTATTCTCGACTGCTGACCGGCACCGACACCGATAGCCTGTCCGTCAACGGCATAGCAGACGGAGTTTGACTGTGTGTATTTGAGTGTGATAAGCGCGACAATCAAATCACGCGCGGCGCTGTCGGGCAGATTTGAGTTTTTTGTGACAATGTTTTTAAGCAGTTCGGAATTTATTTTGAAATTGTTTCTCCCCTGCTCGAATGTAATGCCGAAAACCTGCTTTTTCTCCTGCTGTGCGGGAATATAATCGGGGTCAATTTTTACTATATTGTAATTGCCTTTTCTTTTTGTTTTGAGAATCTCGAGTGCCTCGGGCTCATATCCCGGGGCGATTATGCCGTCGGACACTTCCCTTTTAAGCATTTTGGCGGTTGTGACATCGCATACATCGGAGAGCGCTACCCAGTCACCGAAGGAGCACATTCTGTCGGTACCTCTTGCACGGGCATAGGCACAGGCAAGGGGCGACAAGTCAAGCCCCTCTATATCATCAACAAAGCAGGCTTTTTTGAGTGTATCGGACAGCGGAATGCCGACCGCAGCCGAAGTGGGACTAACGTGCTTGAAAGAAGTAACAGCCGGAAGTCCGAGAGCCTCTTTAAGCTCCTTTACAAGCTGCCAGGAATTAAAGGCGTCAAGAAAATTTATGTATCCCGGTTTTCCGCATAAAATTTCTATGGGGAGCTCCCCGCCGTCTTCCATATAGATTTTTGCGGGCTTCTGATTGGGGTTGCAGCCGTATTTAAGTTCAAATTCCTTCATTTTGGTTACCTCACTTGTTTTTATTGATTATTCTTGACTCGTGCCTGCCTGTTTTTATATCAATGTATCTTACGAAAAGCGAAACTTTATTGTCGGCATTGAGATTTTCCCAGATAAGATTTGTAAGTGTATCGATATCGACATCGGGAAGCTCAAGCGTTTTGGGTTCGCCCTCAAAGCTCGGAAGCGGATTGCCGCCGCACTTGTAGGTGTGAATAAATTTAAGTCTGCCGCAGAGGGGATTCTGATAAGCGTATGTGTACCGCTGACATGAAGTGCCGTCACCGTCCGCCGATTTAAGGATTGACATGGCAAAGTTCATTTCACCGTTGTCAAGGTGAATGATGCCGGAAATTCTGGGGGTATAATTGGGGGCATCGTCCTCAAATTCACGGGTGCGGAGAGCCTGCTCGAAGGTCATCTGCTTATCCATAAGATTATATACGGTGTCGGTCTGATCACCGTTTGTGACGATTGTCTTGTTGCCGAGAACTCTTACGGGAGCATAGATTATAAGATGGGGGTCGACCATTTTGGACTCGTCAAAAGCCTTAGTGCGTATACCCTCGCCGTCCTCGATAAAAATGCGGTTTCTGCTGTTTTCGCTTCTGCCCATGATAAAATATGCCGTTACGGCTTTTGTGCCGTCGGGGCTTTTGCCTATCATGATGCCTCTGCCGTGATAGGGAATGGAATTGAGCTCGGTTTTGATTGATAAAATCTCCATGATTAGATGTCCTTTCAGGGAAAAAGTTGGGAACTATTTCAATGTAGAATGCAGAATGCAGAATGCAGAATGTCGGAAGACACTGCGTGTCTTGGATTTGTATTAGCTTCGCAGGAGGTAATTTTTTCTCTTAAAACATACTTTAATGCAGAATGCAGAATGTAGAATGCATAATGCATAATGTCGGAAGTCCTGCGGACTTGGATTTGTATTAGCTTCGCAGGAGGTAATTTTTTTCTCTTAAAACATACTTTAATGCAGAATGCAGAATGCATAATGTAGAATGCATAATGTCGGAAGACACTGCGTGTCTTGATTTTATATTAGCTTCGCGGGAGGGAAGTTTTTTCTTTCAAAGAAAATTCTTTTGCAATTCTTAGTGTTTGGCTTCGCGAGAGGGAGGCTTTTTTCTTAAAAAGAAATTCTCTTACAATTATTAGTGGATGGCTTCGCGGAGGTTTTTTT
>CAZTWO010000082.1:0-8436 GCA_964617965.1 uncultured Ruminococcus sp.
CCGGTGAATGATTTTTGGCGTAGCGACTAATGAGGACCGGCGGCAGCGGTCCGATAATCCAAAGCCAAGAAGTCCTGCGGACTTGATTTTATAGGCTTCGCAAATATCAAAGTGAAACTTTCTTTGACAGTATATTTTTTGCGAAGCTTTATAATCCAAAACGCTTCAGCGTTTTCCTTCATTCTTAATTATGCATTCTTAATTCTACATTATTCTGCGTTTGTATGTGAAGCATAAAGAGTGAATTTTCTGTGCTAATGGAGTCTTATCATGAAACCGTTCTTTTTATTCAGCAAGCAGTCCAGGGGTGACGGTTATCTGCCCAACAACGTAGTCTTCACGTATGCGGCAAGTATGGCAGGGCAGAACCTGACATATTTCTATATAACCAACTGGCTCAAATATTTCTTTATAAACGTGCTTAAGGTTGACGAGCTGCGAATAAGCAGTGTGTTCTCCGCAAGCTACATCTGGGACGCGATAAACGATCCTCTTGTCGGTGCGTACATCGACAAACGAAAGTATAAGCCGTACAGAAAGCTGCGTCCGTTCCTGCTCTATACTCCGCCTATTATAGGCATTCTGTCGGTGCTTATGTTCATTAACACCGGCAATATGAGCGAAACAGGCAAGCTTGTCTATCTTGTACTTATCTATTTCCTGTGGGATTTCTTCTACACATTTCAGGATGTCGGGCTGTGGGGCATGGTCGCTCTTTCATCTCCCCATTCGGATGAACGAGGCAGAGTTTCACAGTGGGTATCAATCGGCGCAGGTGCCGGCAGTGCAATAGTCGGCGTGTTCCAGCAGCTCAGAACCATGATGACCGGTGCGGGACTTAAGGATGCACAGATATTCTTTATATTCGCTGTTGTGTTCGGTCTGTGCGGCGAGCTTATCTCGATGAACGCGTACAGAGTGCACGAGTGTGTAGCCGCCGACGACAAGAAGGAAGAAAGCTTTTTGCAGTCGATAGCCGTTCTAAGGCACAACCCCAAGCTCCTTTTAATCTGTCTTGCGAGATTTGCTCAGGCATTCTCCCCCAAGGTTCAGAATGCCTATTTCTTCGAAAACTGCACGGGCTACAAGGTCGGCAATGTTGAAATATCCGGTCAGTCATCCGAATTTCTGTACGGACTTTTAGGCGGCATTCCCGGAACATTCGCAACCTTCTTCGCAACAAAAATAGCCGACAGAATAGGCGGCATGAAGCGTGTGCTTGTTGTGTCACAGGTTACCGCAATTGTCATCAGAGCCGCAACATATTTTGTGGGCTACAACACATTCGCGAAGTTCATTATAATGACGCTGCTTATCTCTCTCGTAAACCTCCCCGGTTCGCTTATGGATATTGCGCACCGCTCACTTATAACGGACTCCATTGACGAAACCGAGCTTAAAACAGGACTTCGCACCGAGGGCATTTCATTCTCGATGCAGAACTTCACAACCAAAATGCAGAACAGCGCGACAACGATGATCGAGGGCATTCTGCTTAAGAAACTGGGCTACAACAAAGAAGCGAAGGCGGCGGGTCTTCCTCAGAGCGAGCATTTCATAAAATGGCAGTGGCCGATGTTCGTTTTAGGTCCCGCGGTCGGCAGTGTCTTCTATCTGATTATTATCCTCTTCATAAAAGACGACAAGCAGACCAAGCTCGAAACCGAACGCAAGCTCAAAGCCATGCGTGAGGAACGCGCCAGAACACAGGCATAATTTTCAGTAAACATAAAAGCAAGGCAGAACGGATAACGACTGCCTTGCTTTTTTCACTTTACATTATGACATAAGTGCATTGTCAAATTAACAATTAACAATTAAGAATTAACAATTTCGGAAGGCACTGTGTGCCTTGGATTATAATATAGCTTCGCAAAAGGAAAACTCCACTCTCCACTCTCCAAACTCCACACTCATAGCACACTTTATTTATTCGTTCGCAAGAAGCCTGCTTATATTCGGCCTGTAAATCATATCCTTCGGCTCATGCTTTTTTATGAACATAAGCATATATATCGGAGCGTATACTATTTTGCCGTCTGTCGACAGGTTTGCCGTGCTGAAAACGTACGCTTTGTTTATGTTATACTCGCTGTTTGACAGTATATTGTTAAGCGCAGAGTGTACGGTATAATCCTTGCCTGATTTTATTTCCATCGGAACAACCTCGCCGTTTATTTCCGTCAGAAAATCGACTTCGCCCTGCTTTTTGTTATTGAAATAGTAAAGCGGAAATCCGTGTGCCGTAAGCTCCTGTGCGGCGGCGTTTTCGTAAACCGAACCGAAGTTGACCGAAAGCTCTCCGCTTAAGATCTTTACCTGCAGGTCATTCATGTACATTGAAGCTAAAAGCCCCACATCCGACATAAACAGCTTGAAAAGATTTTTTGTCTTTGACAGTGCAAGAGGGGAGCGAGGCTCATCTACGCAATAGGTCGGAAGTGCCACTCCGGCATCCTTAAGCCACAGAAAGCTGTTTTCGTATCGGCTGAATTTGAAATTGTCGTTCAGCTTCTTCATTATGAAACGCTTGTTTTTGGCGTTCAGTTCACTCGGTATAAGATCGAAAATCTCTTCTATATACAGCTTGTTTTCGGGGTCGTATTTGCTTATATCACGCTTGTATGCCTGCACTATTGAATTTTGCTCTCTGATAACATCTGCAAGATTATTTGTTGCAAGATATCTGTTGACAACCGCAGGCATTCCGCCGACAACAAGATAGAGCTTGAACAGCTCAAGCATCTGCGAATGTATTGTCTCATTGACCGGGGATTTTGTTTCAAAGCATTCCCGAAGATTTTCGATAATGCTTTCGGATACACCGTTTGCGATACAGAATTCCTCAAAATCAAGGGGATACATATCAAGATAATCCATATAGCCCACGGGGACGCTTTTTATGTCTCTTAAATCCACGCCGAGAAGTGAACCGCTCAGAATAAATTTATATCTGCCGTCTTCAACAAGAAATTTAATCGCCGTGACAATTTCTTTGCACTCCTGCACTTCATCAAGAAAAATAAGCGTCTGATTTGGAATAAGCTCCGTTTTTGCGATTGCGGACAGGCTGAAAAGCAGACTTTTTGTGTCCGTGGCGTTTTCGAATGCCGAGCCGGCCGTCTTGTTTTCGAGAAAGTTTATTTCGACAAATGACTTATAATGTCGTTTGCCTAGCTCCCGTATTAAAAATGTCTTTCCGACCTGCCTTGCACCGGATATAAGCAGGGCTTTTTTATCTGTTGAATTTAAGAAATTGACAATATCTTTTTCGGCTTTTCTTTTAAGCATATAAATGCACCTCAATGCTATTCTATCACCCGTAAAATTACTTTGCAATATGTTTGTCCGTTTTTTCATAAGAAAAACAGGGTATTTTGTCCGCTTTTCCATAAGAAAACAGGGGTGTTTTGTCCGTTTTTCCAAAACAGCGTAAAAATGACAAAACCGAAATTTGAAATACAGACATACAAAAACGGGGTTATATTTCAAAAAAATGCGATTTCTTGAAATACAGAGGGGTGTATATTTCAAAAAATGTTGATTTTCTGAAATATAAAGTGTAAAATAACGGTGTATATTTCAAAAAACAGGGGAGTGAAGCTTATGAAAAACCGAGCCGGTGATTATACGGTCAATCTTTCGGGTGAAATGCAGTATAAATCATTTAATCCCGCACCATTGCCGCCGATGCCGCCGATTGAAATTGACGCTGAAATGCAGACACTTCTGACGGATGCCGCCGAAAAAACCGCCGCACTGCAGGCTGTGTCATCAAGAATACCGAATGTCGAGCTGTTTGTGTCAATGTATGTTCGCAAGGAAGCGTTGCTGTCTTCTCAGATAGAGGGCACGCAGTGTACGCTTGATGATATACTTGACCCGTCCGTCAGCGAGAACGCAAACGCCGATGTTTCGGATGTCATAAACTATGTGTCGGCATATCAATTCGCTCTGGACAGAATGAAAACACTGCCGCTGTGCTGTCGGCTTCTTAAAGAAATTCATTCCGTACTGCTTTCGGGGGTCAGGGGCGGCGAGAAAACCCCGGGTGAATTTCGCACTTCGCAGAATTGGATAGGCGGCTACGGCAGTACCATAAAAAACGCCGGATATGTTCCGCCGAATCCCGAGGATATGCAAAACGCTCTGACTGCTCTTGAAAAATATCTTAATGAAGACAGTGACCTTCATCCGCTTATCCGTGCCGCACTTATTCACTATCAGTTTGAGACAATTCATCCGTTTTTGGACGGCAACGGCAGGGTCGGCAGACTGCTTGTTGTGCTGTTTCTTATCGACAGGGGTGTTATTTCCTCACCGGTGTTGTATATTTCCGGATTTCTCAAGCAGAACCGTGTGGAATACTATGACCGGCTTACTCATGTAAGAAACTCCGGCGACTATGAACAGTGGATAAAATTCTTTTTGCGTGTCACGGCAATGGCTGCCGAGGATGCTGTGGAAACCGCCGACAGATTATGTGCATTAAGAGAAAAATCAAGGGCGAAAATAAACGGATACAAAAGCTCCGTTGCCGAAAAGCTGCATAAGCTTTTGTCTTACATAGAAAAAAGCCCGATTATCGAGACAAAAAGAACAGCCAAAGAGCTTGGCTTGTCTTACAACACCGCCGCAAAGTACATTGAAATTCTGTGTAACGAAAATATTCTGAGGCAGTCTGCCGTCAGCGGCAAAACGAAGCAGTATTCATATTCTGAATATATAGATATCCTCAAAAAAGACACATGATTTTACGCTTAAATTCTTGACAACAATTCACATATAAAATACAATGAACATAGGCTTTTTTATTATCAAAGCCGAAAAAGGAGAGAGAAAAATGTTATCAAAAACACCCCCTATGGGCTTTAACACATGGAACACGTTTGCCGAGAACATCAACGAGCAGCTTATTAAAGACACTGCCGACAAGATGGTTGAGCTCGGTCTCAAGGACGCAGGCTATGAGTATCTTGTAATCGACGACTGCTGGAGCGAGAGACAGCGTGACCCCGTTACCGGCAAGATTGTTCCCGACAAGAACAAATTCCCGAACGGCATGAAGGCCGTGTCCGATTATGTCCACTCAAAAGGACTTAAATTCGGCATGTATTCCTGTGCCGGCGCACGCACATGCGCGGATTATCCCGGTTCATTCGGTCACGAATTCCTCGATGCCGAGACTTTCGCCGAATACGGCGCGGACTACCTTAAGTACGACTACTGCTACAAGCCCGACCCCGCAAACGGCGAGCTGCTTTACCGCAATATGGGCATGGCGCTTAAGGCTTGCGGCAGAGAAATTCTGTTCTCAGCCTGCAACTGGGGCCATGACGGCGTAAATCAGTGGATTCGCTCCACAGGTGCTCATATGTACCGCTCCACAGGCGATATTTTCGACTCATTCAAGAGCATGAGAGACATAGCAATCAGTCAGATTGACAATCTTGCCTATTCCGCCGCCGGCTGCTTTAACGATATAGATATGCTCACTTGCGGCATGTACGGCAAGGGCAACGTAGGCGTTGAGTCCGATATTTCAAAGGAGCAGTACGATATTGATTATCAGACGGAGTTTGCCATCTGGTGCATGTTCTCATCGCCCCTTATGATAGGCTGTGACATAAGAAACATCAGTGACGAAACGCTCAAACTTTTCAAGAACAAGACACTTATCCGTATAAATCAGGATGAGGAGTGTCGCCCCGCTTTTGTCGGCACACGCTCGGGCGAAGACAGAATTACATTCGTAAAGCACCTTTCGAATAATGAAATTGCCGTGCTTTTCGTAAACTTCTCCGACCATGATGACAATGCAATGCTTTATTTCAGCAATATCGGTATTACCGCCGACACCGGATACGGACTTCATCTTACGGACGTGTTTACGGGTGAAGATATCGGCGTAAAGAAGGAATTTATGAAGCTCAAGCTTAAAAAGCATCAGTGCGCCATGTATATAGGCAAGCTTGAGAAATAATGTCCTGTACCGAAAAATGCCTGAAATGCGGTCGGGAGCTTACAAGGGACGAAATCGGCCTGCACAAAAAGCTCGTAAACCGCGGCTCAACGGAATTTATGTGCATTGACTGCCTGTGTGAATATTTTGATATAAAAAAAGAATCCGCCCTTAAGATGATAGAGCGGTTCAGACAGAGCGGATGCTCATTATTTGATTAATTAGCAATTAGCAGTTAGCAATTAGCAATGAAAGAGGGGCCGGGGACCGGGGGTCAGGGGCCGGGGACCGAGGAAGTCCTGCGGACTTGGATTATAAAGCTTCGCGGAAGCCGGTTGTGCTTTGCTTGCGACCGAAAAACAAAAAACAGCGGCAAAAATCGGGTGCTATCCCATTTCTGCCGCTGTAATTTTATTATTTTGAGAAAGATTGCCGACTTTTCAACTAAAACCTGCTTGCCTAACGAAAAAAGCTACCGTTTGTTTTGAAAATATTACCTCTTGCGAAGCCATATAAATCAAGTCCGCAGGACAAAAGAATGTAGAATGCATAATGCATAATGCATAATGTCGCAGACAAAAATCATCCGGTGAATGATTTTTGGCGTAGCGACTAATGAGGACCGGCGTCAGCGGTCCGACAAAACCAAAATCAAGAAAACGCTAAAGCGTTTTGGATTATAAGCTGACGCGGAATATAAAATCAATCACAAGAATCAGCTTTCAAATTTGCGAAGCTATATAAATCAAGTCCGCAGGACTTCCGACATTATGCATTCTACATTCTTAATTCTTAATTGTTTTAAAGGTATGAAACAGGTACGATAAGATTGTTGCGGTCGAATGCGCCGAATGAATCGGTCAGACACAGCACAGCGGAAGTACCGAGCTTCATCGGCGGCTTGTCAAGCACCGAAAATGCTTTTGTAATGCGTCTGTCGGGTGAGGCGGTTTTCTTTATTTCAATCGGAAAAAGCGTGCCGTCTCTTTCAAGCACAACGTCTATTTCGTTGTCGTCCCTGTCACGGTAATAGTACATAAACGGGTCACGGGCGTTGTTTTGGTAACCCTTTGCAATTTCCGAAACAGCGAAATTTTCAAGAAGAGCACCGCTCATGGCACCGAAAAACGCAACTTCCGGCGATGACCATCTTGTAAGATAGCAAACAAGTCCTGTGTCGTAAAAATACAGCTTTGGTGTTTTTATTGTTCTTTTGAGAACATTGTTTGAGTACGGATACAGCAGAAAAACAATTCCGAGTGTCTGCAGGAGCGACAGCCACTGTTTTGCGGTGCTTTGGTCTATATCCGCATCCTCCGCCAAAGACTTATAATTTATCTGCTGACCTGCCCTTGCCGCCGCGGATGTAATGAATTTTGTGAATTTCAGTGAATCAACCGCACCGGACAGCGAGTTGATATCACGCTCGATATATGTTGAAATATATGACGAATAGAATATATCCCTGTCCTCCGGTCTGCCGCTCACGACACCGGGCATTGAACCGTACCAGAGCCTTGAAAAAAGCTCGGGTGCACCCTCTTTTTTTGAATGAAGTTTTTCTTCTTCCAAAAGAGCGTCAAAATCGGTTGTAAACGGGCGGTTTGGCTGTCCGAGTATTTCGCGCTGTGACAACGGCGACATATGCAGCAGTGCGACACGCCCGGCAAGTGACTCGCTTACACCCCTCATAAGACTGAAAACCTGCGACCCCGTAAGCCAGTAGTCGCCGGGGGTATGACTGTTGTCAATGTGAATTTTTATGTATGTAAAAAGCTCGGGAGCGTACTGTATTTCGTCTATTATAATCGGAGGACGGTGAAGCTCCAAAAACAGTTTGGGGTCTTCGATTGCCGCCGCACGGTTGGTCAGATCGTCAAGAGAAACATAGGAGCGGCCTATATTTTCCCTTTTTGCAAGCTCTTTCAGCATGGTTGATTTTCCCGACTGTCTGGGACCTGTCAGAAGTATTGCCGACCATGTTTTTGACAGGCTTAAAAAACGGTCTTCAAGATGACGGGGAATGTAGGACATTGGTTTCACTCCTTATTTTTGTGAAAAAAGAAAAAAGTGAGCAAGGAGCAGTTGTTGTCAATTGACAATTAATAATTAACAATTAACAATTTCGGAAGGCACTGTGTGCCTTGGATTATAAGCTGCCGCGGAGGATAGAATTATCAAAAAATGTGGCTTTTTGTGCCTGATAGTTATAGTTATTCCCGCTTGACCGTGCTTATACGATTTCCGTGACAAAATTTTCTTACCAGATATACTGTACCATAATTTTTTTAAAATAGCAATAAAAACAGCGGCAAAAATCGGGGGCTATCCCATTTCTGCCGCTGTAATTTTATTATTTTGAGAAAGATTGCCGACTTTTCAACTAAAACCTGCTTGCCTAACGAAAAAAGCTACCGTTTGTTTTGAAAATATTACCTCTTGCGAAGCCATATAAATCAAGTCCGCAGGACTTC
>CAZTWO010000083.1:0-8434 GCA_964617965.1 uncultured Ruminococcus sp.
TAACAATGTTCCATTGCAAATTGCCGATTATGTAAAAGTCCACCTCTTGCGAAGCCAACTGCTCCTTGTCAACTTTTTAGCACTCTCTACTCTCGACTGCTAATATTTACAATTTGTTCATCGAAATAACATCCTGTTGCAACAACATAGTGTTATTTTATACTTGCAAACAGAAAAGAAGGTTTGCAGAAAAGATTTCAACGAAACCGATTACAATCGGCGGACAAAAATACAAAAGTCAAATTGGAGGAATTTATCATGTTTGAAATTTTACCGATGAACCACACAAAGAATCATTACAACAACTACAACCCCTTTACTTCAGAAGACGACTTCAGCAGATCACTCTTCGGAGCACTCAGCCCCTTCTTCGGCAGCTCGGCTACCGAGCTCTTCAGCACCGATATCCGCAAGGACGGCGACAACTTCATAATGGAGACCGATCTCCCGGGTTTCTCAAAGGATGACATTTCAATCGACATCGACGGCGATTACCTCACCGTCAAGGCGGTTCGTCATTCACTTCACGAAGACAAGGAAGAGAAGAAGAACTTCATCCGCTGCGAGCGTTCCTACGGCGCATATCAGCGTTCGTTCGACATCTCGGGTGTTGACTCAGCCAACATTTCCGCAAAGTTCGACAACGGTGTTCTTACACTTACCCTTCCCTCAAAGAAGCCGCTTGAGCCTTCAACAAGAAAGCTGACAATCGAATAATCGATTAAGCCCATAAGGCCCGCGACACTCCCCCTGCCACGGGCCTTATTAAAAATGAGCAATTAGCAATGAGCGATTAGCAATGAAGCCTCGCAAAAAGCAGTACTTATAAAATCAAGTCCGCAGGACTTCAGAAAAATGAGCAATCAGCAAAAATGTTTTGCAAGAGGCGGAGCTTATATAATCAAGTCCGCAGGACTTCCGAAATTGCTAATTGCTAATTGCTAATTGCTAATTGAAAGAAGTGATTTTTATGAATACCCAGAACTACACTCAGAAAAGCATAGACGCCATAAACGCCGCACAGAACCTGGCACGAAACAACGACAACCAGGAACTGACGCAGGAGCATATGGCACTCGCCCTGTTAAGACAGGACTCCGGTCTTATTTCAACCGTAATCAACAAGACCGGCGCAAACGCAAATACACTTTCGTCCATGTTCAATTCCGCAGTAAACGCCTTGCCTAAGGTTCAGGGCGGAGAGCTGTATATGAGCGAAGACCTCGCCAATGCCATGGCTTATGCCGAAAAAGCGGCGCATGACATGAACGATCAATATATTTCCGTCGAGCACATTATGCTCGGCATTATCAAAAAGCCCTCAAAAACCGTGAAAAGCATTCTCTCGAGTGCCGGAGTTGACGAAAAGAGCTTCCGTGAAGCATTAAAGAGCATCCGCGGCGCTTCTAACGCCAATACCGACGACCCCGAGTCTACATATAATGTACTTAAAAAATACGGCAGAGACCTGACCGAAGCCGCACGTTCAAGAAAGCTTGACCCCGTTATCGGCAGAGACGACGAGATAAGAAGCGTCATTCAGATTCTGTCACGTAAGACAAAGAACAATCCGTGTCTTATCGGTGAGCCCGGTGTCGGCAAAACGGCCGTTGCCGAGGGGCTTGCACAGAGAATAGTAAAGGGCGATGTTCCCGAAAATCTTAAAGACAAAACCGTATTTTCTCTCGATATGGGCTCCCTTGTTGCAGGTGCGAAATACAGAGGCGAATTTGAAGAGAGACTCAAGGCCGTTCTCGCCGAAGTACAGAAATCAGACGGCGACATAATCCTCTTTATAGATGAGCTTCATCTTATCGTCGGCGCGGGCAAGACAGACGGCGCGATGGATGCCGGCAACATATTAAAGCCCATGCTCGCAAGAGGCGAGCTTCACTGCATAGGCGCGACTACACTTAACGAATACCGCCAATACATTGAAAAAGATGCGGCTCTCGCAAGGCGTTTTCAGTCCGTCATGATTGACGAACCGAGTGTCGCCGACACGATAACCATTTTAAGAGGCCTTAAAGAGCGTTATGAAGTCTATCACGGCGTAAAAATTCAGGACAACGCATTTATCGCCGCCGCAACGCTTTCAAACAGATATATAACCGACCGTTTTCTTCCCGATAAGGCAATTGACCTTGTGGATGAAGCGTGCGCACTCATAAAGACCGAGATGAATTCACAGCCGACCGAGCTTGACGAAATCTCGCACAAAATCATGCAGCTCGAAATAGAAGAGCAGGCACTGAGCAAAGAGACCGACAAGATAAGCCTTGAGCATCTTGACGAAATCCGCAAAGAGCTTTCTGAGCTTCGTACAAAATACGGCGAGATGAAAGCCGTATGGGAGCAGGAAAAAGAGAACATCGGCAAGACAAGCAAATTAAGAGAAGAGCTTGACCGCCTTACAGCCGAAATGGAGAGAGCGGAAAGCTCCTATGATCTGCAGAAGGCCGCAGAGCTGAAATACGGCAAAATCCCCGCAATCAGAAAACAGCTTCAGGATGCCGAGAGCGGCGAGCAGGGCGACGAAAACCGCTTCTTAAGAAGTCAGGTGACGGAAGAAGAAATAGCGAGAATTGTCTCCCGTCACACCGGCATTCCCGTTTCAAAGCTTGCCGAGAGCGAGAGAAGCAAGCTTCTGGAGCTTGACAAAATTCTGCACAAGCGTGTCATAGGCCAGGACGACGCCGTAAAAAGAGTATGCGACGCGATTCTGCGTTCTCGTGCCGGCATTGCAGACCCCAACAAGCCGATAGGTTCATTCCTGTTTATGGGTCCCACGGGTGTCGGCAAAACGGAGCTTGCAAAGGCTCTTGCCGAGGCGCTGTTCGACAACGAAAAAGCCATGGTCCGTATCGACATGAGCGAATACATGGAAAAGTACTCGGTGTCACGTCTTATCGGTGCGCCTCCCGGATATGTCGGCTATGACGAGGGCGGACAGCTGACCGAGGCGGTTCGCAGAAAACCCTACTGTGTTGTTCTGTTCGATGAAATAGAAAAGGCACACCCCGATGTGTTCAACATACTTCTTCAGGTGCTTGACGACGGCAGAATTACCGATTCGCAGGGCAGAACAGTAGATTTTAAAAATACTATTATAATTTTAACGTCCAATTTAGGAAGCGACATTATACTTGAGAACATAAAGGACGACGGAACAATAACCGATGAGGCACTGTCTCAGGTTCAGGACCTTCTCCGCCGCTCCTTCAGACCGGAATTTCTCAACAGACTTGATGAGACTGTCGTGTTTAAGCCCCTGTCAAAAGAGAACGTGACAGGCATCGCGCGTCTTATCATAGCGGACATTAACAAGAGACTCGGCGACAAACGTCTCAGCGTGAATGTATCGGACGATGCAATCACGATGCTTGCCGACAGAGGCTACGATCCGATGTACGGTGCGAGACCGCTCAGAAGATATATCCAGAAGACACTCGAAACCGATTCGGCAAAGCTTATCATCGCCGAGAATCCGGAACCCGACTCCGTTATTACCGTTACAACCGAAAACGGCGCTTTGAAGTTCGGCATTACCCCTCCGAACGCACAAAGCTGAGCGAAGTCGGAAAAAACAGAATAAAAGTCAGCCGCGGGCAGGGATGTGACAGAATCTCCCGCGGCTGATTTTTTGTGTCAAAATAACATTCGTGTCATTTAGTGTGATTTTCGGCAAAATATTCATGTATTTTTACACGAATAATTTCGCATTTTCAACACTGAATGACACGAAAGATTTTTTAACCGTCTCAGAAAAGCAATTCACACTTTTTTAATTGACAATTCCTTTATATATGTTAAAATATTCACGATAAAGGTTCTTGGAGAGGAACATAAAAACTACTACTTTTTTTCATCACACGAGGTGTTATATGAAAAAATATGACGTTATCGTTGTCGGTGCCGGTCTTGCCGGTCTGTCTGCCGCACTCGAGTGCCTTATGGCAGGCAAAAAAACACTGATTATCGAAAAACACAATCTGCCCGGCGGCTGTGCCACAAGCTTCTGCAGAGGCCGTTTTGAATTTGAGCCTTCGCTTCACGAGCTGTGCGGCATAGGTCCCGAAAACGATCCCGGCGAAGTCAGAAATCTGCTTGACCGCTTCGGCGTAAAGGTTGAGTGGAAGAGAGTCGACGACTGCTTCAGATGCATTTCCACCTACTCCGACGGCACTCCCATGGATGTTACTCTGCCCACAGGCGTACAGAATTTCATTGACAAAACAGAGGAGTATGTCCCCGGCAGCCGTCCCGCAATGACAAAATTCTTTGATCTTCTTGACGAAATAAGAAAGTGCATTGAATATCTCGACGACCCCAAGCTGTCAATCAAAACGCTTATAAAAGAGTATCCCGATGTTTTCAAGACTGCGGCATATTCAACCGAGGATGTTTTCAACGCTCTCTCGCTTCCGCAGAAATGTAAAGATATTCTTGCGGTTTACTGGTCATATCTCGGTGTTGACATGAAGCACCTTTCATTCTTCCACTATGCGGCTATGGTTCACAACTATGTCGCAAGAGGTGCATATATCCCCACTCATACCTCACACGAGATTTCAAACGGTCTTGTTGAGCGTATAAGAGAGCTGGGCGGCGATGTCCGCTTTAACTGCAGAGCCGAAAGCTTTGTATTTGACGGCGATGTCTGCTGCGGCATCATCACAAATTCCGGTGAAGAAATTCTCGCCGATATGGTATTCGCAAACATTAACCCCGATATAATCTACGGCAAGATGATGGATAAAAATCTTGTTCCCAAAAGAGAAAAGAAGATGTCCGCCGCAAGAAACCGTCAGTTCGGCGGCCGTATGTTCACCGTCTATCTCGGTCTTAACAAATCCGCCGAAGAGCTCGGCATTAAGGATTACAGCATATTCCTGGCAGACTCCGCGGATTCCGTTAAGGAATACGAAAGCCTTAAGAGCGTTGACACAAACAACTATTCAATCTTCCTCTGCTATAACATAGCAAACCCCGAGGTGTCTCCCAAGGGTACGGCAATGTGCAGCTTTACGACCATGTTCTCGGGCACAGAGGACTGGGACAATGTCTCCGAAGAAAACTATGTCAAGCTCAAAAACAAAATGGCGAAGAAAATTATCGACAATTTCAAAGACAAGACAGGCATTGATCTTATGCCCTATATCGAAGAAATCTCGGTTGCATCTCCCGTTACATTCGCAAGATATTTAGGCGCGCCCGAAGGCAGCGTTTACGGCTACATGACAACAGACTGGGACTCCATGCTCACAAGAACCGCAGGTCAGCTCACCGACTTCCCCATCAAGGGATTAAAGCCCATAGGCACATCGAGCATACGCGGCGACGGATACAGCTCAACACTTATGTGCGGCAGCATAATAGCCAAAACAGCGGTCAAAGAGCTTAACAAGAAGGAGGCGTAAATATGAATCTTAACGTAACAGTAGGCGACAGCGGCTTTAAGGATGTAAAGCAGCTCGTAAAGCACGTACTCGACAAAAGCAATGCGATAAAAACGGCTCCCGAAAAGGACGTATCCGCCGTATTCCCCATAAATGAGCTTGCAAAGAGCCTTCATCCCGATTATCAGATAATGAAGGTTATCGAGATAATCGACCACAAGGGTGCGGACGCAAAGACGTTCGTGCTCAAGGGCAATAAAGCGGCGTATTTCAGAGCGGGTCAGTATATAAGCGTTCTGATGAAAATCGGCAAGTCGATAACAACCCGCCCCTATTCGATAAGCTCCTCCCCTGCCCTTTCAAAGGACGGAATTTACACAATCACCGTAAGACGCACACCCGAGGAATTTGCGGCGGATTATATGCTCAACGACGTAAAAGTCGGCGACGAGCTTAAGATATCCGAGCCTCTCGGCAACTTCTATTATGAAGAGCTTCGTGATGCCAAGAATGTTGTCGCACTCGCAGGCGGCAGCGGAATTACACCGTTCTATTCAATGGCGGCGGCTATCCGTGACGGCATTGAGGACTTCAATCTCACGATTATTTTCGGCAGCAGAAACGAGAACGCAATTCTCTTCAAGAAAGAGCTTGACGAAATCGCAGCCGCATGCGACAGGGTTAAGGTCGTTCATGTTCTCTCCGACGAAGAGAAGGAAGGCTTCGAGCACGGCTTTATAAACGCCGACATTATAAAGAAATATGCCCCCGCAAATGAGGATTATTCGATTTTCATGTGCGGACCCGAGGCCATGTACCGTTTTGCAGACGGCGAAATCAAAAAGCTTGACATTAACTCCAAATTTGTCCGCCGTGAGCTTCTGGGCGTTACAAAGCAGGTCGAGAAAAAGGCCGACTTCCCCAAAGACGCAAAGGGCAAGACATTTAATGTAACCGTTCGCATAGGCGACTACGAAAAAACAATTCCGGCAATGTCGAACGAGCCTGTTCTGACGGCAATTGAGCGTGCCGGTATTGCCGCTCCCTCACGCTGCAGAAGCGGCGAATGCGGTTGGTGCCGTTCAAAGCTTCTCTCCGGTGAAGTTTATGTTCCCGCGGAGAACGACGAAGACAGACGCTATTACGACAAGGCGTATAACTGCATACATCCCTGTGCGTCATTCCCCGTTTCGGATCTTGTGATTGAAGTTCCGGGGACATATATAAAGTAAAACAGCATAAAAATATGCCCCTCGACTGCAGACGAATGCAGTTGAGGGGTGTTTTTTTTGTGAGTAAAGTAATTCAGGAATGTGGGTGTATGGGGCGGGGCGAAGCCCCGCCGTAGGCGAGCGAAGCGAGCCGCAGCGACGACACCGCGCAAGCGGTGGAGGAGCGCAGGGCGAGGAATGAGCGACAGCGAATGACGAGCCGCACGCCCGAGGAACTAAGTGACGAGGGCGTAGGGCGGCGAGCGAAGCGAGCCGCACGGCCCGGAGCGACCGACTGCCTGCAGGCGGGAGCAGAGGGCGGATGCCGAGCGGCGTAAGCCTGCGAAGGCATCCATGCCGCCGAGCCGGCTTCAGCCCGAGCGAGGCGGCACCTGCGGCCGCATGGCGGCGTCAGCCGGGAAATGCGGCACTGCCCTCTTCAATAAAGCTTCGAGGCAAGAGCTTCACTCCGCGAACCCCTCTCATTTTATAATTCATTAAGCAGACAAAGACAGCACCCGACGGTCTTTTTTTTGTTGAATTCCTTGTAAAAAAAGAATTTACAATACGAATTTTATGTGCTATACTGTACATAATATTTTTTTATTTAATGCAAATTTTAGTTATTTTTGCAGCAGAAAGAGGAGATTATATGCCCGGAACAGATGAATATTTAAGGCAGTTCGGCAATGTTTCATTCAGCGAGCGTCCGTTTTGCGATGCCGACAACATAGCACTGTGCGAGGTGTTTTATATGCACCTTGAAAATGTCGTGTCGAAGTCCTTTGACGATGAACCGATGAATTTTGCCGATGCCTGCAGCAGACTTTTTGAGTTTAACGGCAACAAGCATAAACCCGTGGGACTTGTCATAAACAGAGCCGTCAGCGTAAAGCTTATGAACATGGCGAAATATCCCCGTTTTGCCGAGATGAAAATCTGTGCCTGCCGTCACGTCTACGGCGAACATCCGGCGGTGCAGTTTGACTGCGCAACGTTTATTCTGCCCGATGGCACAAATGTTGTCATTTTCAGAGGCACCGACGACACAATAGCCGGCTGGAACGAGGATCTCGATATCTATACCAAAAAGAGTATCCCCTCCTACAAGCTCTCTGTCGATTATCTGACGGAACTGTCCGAAAAACGCACCGGTGATATTATAATCTGCGGTCACTCAAAGGGCGGAAATGTCGCACTGTACGCAGGGCTTAACTGCTCGGCCGAGATTGCCGACAGAATAAAGCTTCTGTTTAATAACGACGGACCCGGTTTTCACGACCTTCGCCCGTTTGCCACACCCGCTTACAGAGAACTTTTGCCCAAGTACCGCCATATTATTCCGCAGTCGTCCTTTGTCGGAATGCTTCTGGCACACGATGACGACTACACAGTAATAAAAAGCAGCCGTCTTATGGGACTGCTTCAGCACGATCTGGCAACATGGCAGATTAAAGACGGTGAGATTGTTACAACAAAGCTTACGCTCCTCGGAAAATTAAATGACAGAGGTCTTGCCGACCTTATACTTAGAATATCGGACGAGCAGAGCGAAACCGCAAACGCAGTCGCCGCCGCACTTTTGGGTTCTTCCGGTTCAAGAGATCTTACGGGGCTTGTAAAAAACGGTGTTGCTTCCCTTCGCGGAATAAACGCGGCATGGAGAAGCCTTGACAACGACACAAAAGAAAAATTCTTCGCCATCTGGCGCGGCTCTCTTGCCCTCCTGTGGTCCGCCGCCCATGCTATCAACAAAGAAACCGCCGAACGACTTATAAATTCCGTTGCCGCCGGGCGTAACAAATTAAAGCAAAAAGCAAAACA
>CAZTWO010000084.1:0-8121 GCA_964617965.1 uncultured Ruminococcus sp.
CGGACGAGATAATCTCGTTGCAGACTGTGCATCTTGTTACAAGATTATAGCTGCCGTCTGTCTCGCATGTGGCTTCGATTCTGTCTTCCTCGGCAGGTGTGCCGGCGGTGTGACCCGCTGAAACAATTGCCTCGGTCTCGGTGTATCCGCAGAATGTGCAGGAATGAGTCTGAGAGCCTTCCTTGGTGCAGGTTGCGGCTTCTGTTACATCCCATTCGCCGTAGGTGTGCTCTTCGTCCGCAAACTGTGCCGTTACGGTGAGGTTTTCGGTGACAGCGGAGAAGTCCTTATCCCAACCACTGAAGGTATAGTGCTTTTCGTCGTCGCATTCACGTGTCGGAGTCTCTGAGGGTGCCGTTGCGGACATTCCGACAAGAACAGTCTGTTCGGAAAGCTTTTTGCCGTTGTAGTTTACGAATGTTACAGTGTAGGTTGCGTCATCCTCATCGGGTGTGCCGTTGTGGTTTACGTCGTCCTTATACTGTGCATAGAGCTGTACGGCGACATCGGATGTGCCTGTTGTGAGGTTGAAAACCTCGGCTTCATCTGTGTAAGCAACTTCGCCGCCGGAAGTCTTGCTCCAGCCGACAAACACGCTGTCGGTCTTTGTGAATGTGTTCTTTGTAAGGTTTGCCTTTGCGTCGTAGGTCACGGTCATGTCGTCCATGTCGCCTTCGCCGCCGTTTGCGTTGAAGTGAATCTTATAGGTGTTTGCCGTAAATGTGCCGGTAACAACAACATTTTCCGCACCCATTGTGTCGGGCTCGTTTGTCCAGCCGGAGAACGTGTAGCCGGTCTTTGTAAGTGCCGCCTGTTTTTCGACTGCCGTGCCGTAGTCATAGGTCTTTACAATGTCGTCGAAGCCGTCGCAGCGGTATGTTACAGTATACTGATTTACGGTAAATGTACCCGAAACGGTTACATCATCTGCGGGCATTGTCGCGGGGATATTGCTCCAGCCGCTGAATGTGTAGCCTGTCTTTGAAGGCTCTGCGATTGCGGTTATTGCATCGCCGTAATCTACATCGAATGTCTTGTATACAGTGCCGTCAACATTATATGTAAGAGTATAGGTGTTAACTTCAAACACTGCATCAACGACAATGTTGTTTGCGGGCATTGTTGCGGGGAGAGTTTCCTTCCAGCCCTTGAAGGTGTAGCCTGTCTTTGAGGGATTTTCAATCGCCGTAATAACAGTGCCGTACTTATAGGTCTGAACAGCCTTTTCTGTGCCGTCAACACGGTAAGTAACCGTATATTCGTTAGCCGTCCACTGAGCATAGAGAACAACATCAACATTATTGCCTGTGGTGAGGTTATTTACGGTTGAGCCGTCTTTGATGATGCTGCCGCCCTCTTTGGATGTTGACCAGCCGCTGAAGGTGTAGCCCGTGCGTGTAAGAGTGCATGTGGGAAGAACTGCATCACTGTCGTATACGGCATTGACGGAATTCATATCACCCGTGCCGTTGTTTGAGTTAAACGAAATTGTGTAGCTGTTGGGTGTCCACTGTGCCGTGTAGCTTATATTCTCGGCGGGCATGATTGACGGAACACCGTTGCCGTCTGCGTCAACCCACTTTGAGAATGTGTAGCCCGTGCGAGTGGACGTGGGAGCTGTAACAGCCGTGCCAAAGGCCGCCGTAATATCGTCAACAGCCGTGCCGCCGTTTGAATTAAACGAAAGCGTGTAGGTGTTAATCGCATACTGAGCCGTTACTTCTGTGTTTGCCTTAATGTTTGTGAAAGTCTTGTCCCATCCTGTGAAGGTATAGCCTTCTCTTGAGGGATTTGCGGGTGCAGAGGCGTTATTGTTCCACTTTACGGTTTCGGTCTTAAGTGCCTTGCCGTCCCAGTCCTTGAATGTTACGGTGAAGGTGTTGATGGTGTAGACAACGGTTACATCAACATCGCTGTCGCCCATTGTGCCGTTTACCGTTTCAAGGCTCGGTGTGAAGCCGTCAACCGCGGGGGTAGCGTATGAATATGTGTCGCCGTACTTGAGTGTATACTCTTTTGAGGTTGAGGCATATTCATTCTCGGCATACTTATATGTAACAGTAAGCTTATGAGAGTTAATCTTGTATGTTACGGTAACTTCACTGTCGGTTGTGCCCATCGTGCCGCTGACAACGGTCTTGTCCGCTGTGTAGCCTGTAATGGAGGGTGACGCTACGGAATAGGTCTTGTTATATTCAACCGTTACCGTTTTGTCGTCGGCAGCCTTTGTGCCGTTTTCGTATACATAGTGTACGGTTACATTATGCTTATCGAGAGTATATGTTACCGTTACGGTTGTGTCTGCGCTTATTACGTTGACGGTCGCAACCGTCTTGTCGGGAGTGTAGCCCGTGACGCTCGGTGTGTTCACGGCGTCGCTCTGGCCGTAATAAAGAGTCTTATTAACGGTGGTGGGAGCTGTTGTGCCGTCGGACATTACATATTTAACAGTAAATGTATACTGCAGGCGATCACGTGTGATGACAATGTCATAATCACTGCCGCCCGTTACGCTAAATTTGCCGTCTGTGAGAGCGAATGCCGAACCGTTATTTGTAACGGAAACTGCCTTGAAGCCTGTCTTTGAAGCGACATAGCCCGAAAGGTCAACGGTGTCGGAGTCAAGCTTCTTGCCGTTTATGACAACGGTGTCGGTGTATGTGCCGTCGGCGTTCTGCTCGTGGAGAGTTACCTTTACATTTGCGGCGTTCTCTTCCCATACAGCCGTAAGCTTGACATCGCCGTAAAGCTCGTCTGTGTAAACCGTGCCTGCCGCAACAGTGCCCGAAGTCCAGTTATTGTCGGCGTGAACGGAAGTGTCCTTTGTGACAGCCCATCCCTTGAAGGTATAGCCCTTCTTTGCGGGTGCGGGAGCGATTGTCACAGAGTCGGAATTTATTGTATACTGTGTGGGATTTACGGTGCCGGAAGCGAGTGTGCCGCCGTCTGCATCATATGTTACGGTGTAGGTTATCTCCTGCCAGTTTGACCATACGGTGAAGGCGGTGTGATAAGCGGCGGTTGAGGTCGAAGAAGTAATCTGTGAACCTGTGCCGTTTTTGCCTGTGTACCAGCCGTTAAACTGATAACCTGTCTTTTTGGCTGTTGCGACTGTGCCGAAAACGGTAGTGTCCTTATTATAGTTCTTCTGAACCATTGAATAATCGGTTACGGGGTGTTCGGCGTCATATTCGCTTACAAAGACATTCTTAAAGGATGCCGTCTGCCCTGCGTGCTGTGCGCCGAATGCGATATCCATGCTTACTGCGCCCTCGGGAGCGGTAACACGGAGATATGATGTTGCGTAGCCGTCTGTCTTCTCTACTTCGCACATCTGAAGACCGGAGAAAATGCGTGTATCACTGCCTGCCCACTCGGAAGGTGTAATCTGTGACTGAAGTGCACCGGTTGTGTCGGTATAATAGATTATATACTTGCCGACAAGACCGCCCTGATCGCCGTAGTTGATGCTTGAATTCTTAATGTTTATCTGATTGCCGTTTGCATCATAGAAATGAGCGAAGATATAAACATTTGAGTCATTTGCCGATGAGCCTTCATTATCGCTTGCGAAATCGTAAGAGATTATATACTCCTGTCCGGGTGTGATGCCGGTTATGCGGTAGGAGCTTTCGGCTCGACGTGTCTGCGGATTTGATGTGTCGGACTCCGCCTTGTTGTTTTTGTAGCTGAAAATATTGTTTGTGGTGTCATAGCCAATTTCATCGGATGAGTCGGATGTGAATTTGCCGTCTGACCACTTTGTGGCGAGGAACATGTTATCGAAGCCGATTTCATATACAGCCTCGCTCCACTGTGCGACAAGCGTATCCGCCTTGCCTTTGAAGGTATAGAGATAGCCTGCGTTTTCGCCGTTTTCGTCCGCGTCAACTCTTGTAAGAGTGCCGTTTACAAGTCCGCTCCAGCCGGTGAAATTATAGCCGTCCTTTACGGGGTCTGCGATAAATACGGTTGTCTCCGCCGCCTGACGGTAGCCGAGCTTTGCGTCGCTGTCGGATGTTATTCTGAGATTTGAAACGGTGTAGTCCGCTTCGCTTGCCGCCTGTCCTTCCGCTGCAACGGCTATATTCTGATCAAGGCGAAGCTGATACCAGCCTGTTGCGTTTTTGTCCGCTTCGGCTACGGAAGAATCATAATACCAGTTTGTGACGCCTGCCGTGAATGTTACGGAGCACTCGCCCGACTTGCAGGGGTTAACATTGGTTCTTATTGTAAGAGAACCGTTTTTGAAGAAGAAAATCTCGGTTATATCGTTTGAGCCGTTCCATGAAATTGTATAGGTCTTGCCTTCTTCGAGATATACCCAGAGAGGAAGAACCTGTGTTCTTTCATCACATGCGCCCGCTTCTCCGTAAACAAAGCTCTTATAGTGACCCGAAATGTCAACGGACTGACCGCCATCCGCCTCGGTAATTGCGTATGTGAGATTAGAAGAGCCGCCGGAAGCACTCGAAGCACCGTTTTCTACAAACAGAATCTCGGAGTTCATTGTGCCGCCGTTGGGGTCGATTATAAGCTCGCTTGAAACGGTGGGGTCCGCTTTCCATGTAGCCGTAAGAGTGGCGCTGCCCGAACCGAATGTATATGTATTGCCGTTCAGATTGCCTGCGCCGTCAAGAACCCAGCCTGTGAATGTATAGCCGTCTCTTGTGGGAGTTGCGGGAGTAAATGTCGAGCCGACGGATGCCGTTATATCGGTGCTGAAATTGTCGACGGATGCGACGCCGCCCGCAAGGTCAACGGTAAGATGTGCGTCGGGTGCGGTGTAGTAGAAATAAAGAGTGTCATTCTTAGCGTTCTTTATATCTGTGTTTATATGATAGTATGTTACGCTTGCGTCTTTGCCGGAATAGGACGAAGCGGCATTTTCACCGATTGCCTTAACAGACGATGCGTTAAGATATCCGACGTATGTATATCCGTTAAATTTATTCGCGGATATTGTCACGGTGTCGGAGCAGGTGTAGGCTTCGCTGTCTGCCTCGGCTGTTGTTGCGGCGGCTTTGTCAAGATAAATGTTTGCCACCTTAAGGGGACTTGCACTTACAGCACCGGCGTTGTTAACGGTTTTTATAAGAGCATAATATGTCGCAGTTGCCGTGCCTGTTTCATATTTAAGTGCCTCAAAAGCCGACTTCAAGGATGCATTTGCACTGTCAATTTCGGTCTGTGTTGCGTCGGGTCTGCCGAGAACAAGAGATGCCGCACTGAAAGCGGACTCAAAAGTCGACCACGAAGCCGATGTGCACCAGTTCTGCTGATTTGATGCCTTTATGACCTTGTTGACAAGTGCACGAAGCTCGGTTTTGTCGGTGTATGTAATTGTACAATATGCCCATGCTCGTGCTATTCGAGTTTTATACGCGCCACTGGGATCGGATTTAATTCTACCTGAAACTGTCAATTTCGTAAGAGACGAATCAACATTTTGGTTTACCGTTGTGCTGTGACGCCCGGTTACACTTGCTTCACTTGCACTTTGAGTGTAGAAATTAACGCCACCGCTGACATCCGGTGCTGAAGAATCAAACTCCAAAGATGAAGATAAAACATATTTTGCGTGGAAGGTTTTGTCATTGCCGTTCCAACCGTCTTTGTTAACATCGACACCTATAGTAAAGTTAGGAATCTGAGAATAGTTGGTAAATCTTGATGTATCAACTACCAGGGAAGCCTCACCGCCTTTACAATCGGCATCGGCATTTCTTCTGTAGAAATAGTTCGCACCGGAACCACCTGAAATAAGCTTTGAACCATGGACATCTCCATTTCCGGGGTCGTACACATTGCTGTCGGTAAGAGGCGGGTTTGCAGTACTTCCCGATCCATCAGTATCGGCATCACTCAGATAACTTGATACTATAGAATGTATTCCGGTTATCCAGGAAGTCAATTCAGCAGTAAAGTTGCTAGTATTGAAAGATGCTGCCGTGCCGGATGCTGTGGAGCTTGTTGTGCAAAGAGGAGCATATGCAACGGTGTATGCCGTGGCAATTGCCGTGTCGCCGCCTGCGGCATAGGTGTATTCGAATGTCCACTTAAGAAGGCGTGTGCCGCCCTCGGCAAGAGCCGATGTGAGTGAACCGCCTGTTATCGTGCCGGAGATTTCACCGTCTGTAAGTGTAAACTCCTGACTGAAAGCTGTCACGCCGGTCGAACCGAGCGTAGCAGAAGCGTCCGAAAGTGTAACCTTGACTTTTGAAGCGTCCGCACACTTGAATGTGAATGTGCCTGTGGTTGAAGGATCGGCAACAGTCTTTACTTCACCGTCGGAAGTAAGTGTGTTATTGAGGAACTTGTCAAAGTCCTTAATATTTGATGTGGCGGGTTTAAGATAAACCGTTTCGGGAACAACCGCGAAAACGTCCGCACGTGCTCTGTCCTTCTTAAGAACAGCGTCAAAATAGCTCTGAGCGTCTGAAATTGCAGACTTGAGAGAATCATAGGCGGATGTGATTTCATCGGATGTAACGCCAACTGTTTTTGCGAGAACCTTTTCGGCTGTCTCCATAGCGGACGCAAATGAAGCACTCTTTGTGCTGTCCGAAATCATATCTGCGGCATAGCCGTATGAAAGTGTTGTATAGACAAGGTTACGAAGATTTGCCTTATCAACCGCCGTAACATTGAGCTTTACGCCTGCATATGTTGTTGCGATTGACTGATTGCCGACATAGGGTTTGTAGGCGTTGCGGTAGCAGTAAACAAGAAGATGCTCGCCGCCCGTGACAGTGCCGTTAAGAGCGTAAAGGCCTCTTGCGAGAGAATAGTTGCCCTCGTATCTGCTTGTGTCGGCATTGGTTGTGATTGTGGCACCCGAAAGGCCGTCTGTGGAAACGCTCGAAACGGAAGTGCCGTCAATACCGCTTATAAAATAGAGGTAGTTGTCGCCGCCGTCCCAGTCGTGACGGAAATGCGCCCAGCCGACCGAGAGATTGGGAATCTGATTGTAGTTTGCAAAACGTGATGTATCAACGGTGATATCAAGAGAACCGATATCAGAACCCGAATAGAAGTCAAAGTCAGAGTTTGAGCTTTCTTCTGAACGAATTGAGACACCGCCGTTTTCAGCCGTTGTGAAGGCATCCGTATAGAAGTTGCTGCCCCACGGAATTGTGCCGCCGTTTGAGAAGGGGTATGTAACATTCTCTCTCTTTGAACCTGCGTTGCCGCCGGTGAAGGATACAAGCGGAGCAACAAATACGGCGTTTGAAGCATCGGTAGCGGAAGTGTTAACAGATCCTGTGGAAACAAACTTCGAAGCGGCATTACCGCCTGAAACGCTGTGACCGCCCGTTATAAACGAATAGCTCCAGTTTTCGGGGTTTGCGTATGTGCCGTCATGTCTTGTGTGAGCGGACAGACCCGCCTGACCGAGATAGGGCACATAGAGGGATGTGTAATAATAAACTGTGTGTGTCTCGCCGTCAGCAACATAGGTGAGAGTCCATTTAATGAATGTCTCACTTCCTGCGAGGGCTTCGGAATATCCGGAATAAGTCATGCTGTCATTAAGAGCGAGCGAAACGGAATTTGAGCCGCTGCCGCCTGCGACAACATTGCCGGATGCGTCAAGCAGATTGCCGGAGAAATTAACCGTGTTTCCGCTTGCATCCGTGCCGGATGACAGAATCTCATACGACAGAGTCATGTTTGTCGCATAGGGACTTGAAACGGAAACCTCCGTTGACGTGGCCGCATGAGATACAGCACTTGCACCGGTGGATTTGACCGTATCGGTTAAAAAGTACTGCAGGCTCGATGAGCCGGGTTTGAGATAAACGGCCTCGGGTATATTAACCGTGAGGTCGTAACCGTCGCTTGCGGACATTGTGGAATTGACATCCACTGCCGCCTTTGCCGTAATCGAAGAAAACGGATTAAAGAAGCAAACGGTTGACAAAACCATAAGCATGCTCAAAAAGACGCTTAAGACTTTTGTCGGTGTGTGATGCGTTTGAGTCATAAATATAACCTCCGTTTTTTGCCGTTCATAAAGAACGGGATTTTAGTGCGAATATCGAATTATCCGCACACAGTTATACACTGTTAATTTTATCACAAGCAGCAAACAATATCAACAGGTTTTCGGTAAAAAAT
>CAZTWO010000085.1:0-8116 GCA_964617965.1 uncultured Ruminococcus sp.
AATTCAGTTTCTGTACGCCGTAATTATTCCCTGAGCAATCGCCTTTTTTGTCCGCCCGGTGTCCATCGCGCGTTTTTCAAGATACCTGTGTGCCTGTGCTTCATTCATCGAAAACTGCCGCATGAGGAGAATTTTGGCACGGGAGATAAGCTTGAGCTCCGCGAGTGCACTGTCGGACTCTTCTTTTTCCACCGGGGGATTTTGCGGAAGATTTTCTTTGAGTGCATTAACAGCCGCCTTTACGGTCTCACCGTCTGCCGGTTTTGAAATAACGGTCACATTCGGATTGTCTCCGATTTTCTCTCTGACTGACTGTGCCAGATCGTTTTTGACAAACAGCAGGATGCTTATGCCGTAGTTTTCGGCAACTGACACGGCGGTATCAAATCCGAAGCCGTCCGAGAGCGGACAGTTTATTACAGCCGCCTCAACTCCGCCGACAAGCAGATATTTCTTTGCCTCGTTCATGCCTGTGGCACGCAGAAGCTCGCAGTCCGAAAAATCCGCAACAGACTTTATCTGTCCGAAAAATTTTACGGAACTGCTGACAAGCAAAACCGTTTTCATGCACTCACCTCCCGTGAAAATAAATAAAAAAAGCGTCTACCGATGCCTTAAGGGGGTACTTGACCCCGTCAATCATCAAATAAACACTTGAATGCAAACAAATATTAAATTTTATATTGCAATTATACTCTTAATTTCCCGATTGTCAAGAAGTTTTTTTGATTTTCTTAAATTTTTTAGGACAGCAAATTTGAAAAAAAACGAGGCAAGCGGAAAACAGTGGGGAGCATGGAAAAAGGGGCCGGGGGTTGGCGGTCAGGGGCCGGGGAGCTAAGGAAGACACTGCGTGTCTTGAATTATATGGCTTCGCTGATGCCGGGTTTTTGGGTGTTGCGGGGCTTTTGCCGTACCGGCGGACTCTGCCGCCCGTCGGAGCACCCGGCTGTCCGGTCGGTTGGCCTTTCGAAAAATGTCGACTTTTTTGCCGTACAGCCGGATACCGCCTCCGGGCGGCACCCTTCGTTCGCTTTCATTTGTTAAGCCGCATCGGGGTGCGGCTGAACAAATTCAGCTCACTCGGGGCGGCGGCTCGCATTTTCGGTTGTCGGACCGCTGCCGCCGGTCCTCATCGGTCGCTGCGCCAAAAATCATTCACCGAATGATTTTTGTCTGCGATGCTCGCCGCCCTACGCTCGCCTTGCTCGCGTCTCGCCCTCGCCCTTGGCTCGGGCTCCCTACGCTCGCTCGCTTGTGCTCGCTCGCCCCATTGCTCATTTCTTACTGCCAATTGCTGATTGTTTCGCGAAGCCTCCGGCCCCCGGCCCCTTTCATTGGCTAATTATCAAACACGCTAACCAATGTTTAAAGAACCTCCCCTTATCCACCGTCTTCGCCACCTCATGCACTCCGTTTTCATCGGGCGTAAAATGCGTCACTCCCAGATTGTCTTTGTCGAACAGCTCAACATTCACTTGTCCCCGTTCAAATCCGCATATATCTTCATCGAATATCGTCGCCGCCGCTAAGGGGTCGTGGAACACAATTTTTTTGGTGTGCGCAAACCAAACCGAAGCAAAATCAAGCACCGGCTTCAGCACGGGATGCGTAAATCTTTGTCTGACTTCGTCTGCGTCCATCTGCACCTGCATTGTGACATCAAGCCCCACACTGCGGTGTACGGGTGCTTTGCCGTGATAAACAAATGTGCTCGCATACGGGTCGTTCGCCGAATTCCACTCGTTTGTGTCGCCGTAGAACATTCCGTTCATCAGAACAAGGCGTTTAAGCATTGTCGGCACTTCGGGATACGCCGCAAAAAGCAGACCGACATTTGTCATCGGTCCGATTGCAAGAAGCGTAACTTCCCCGGGATTTCTCGTTATCGTATCACGCATAAACTCAAGATACTCATTTGCCCTGAAAATCTCGTCATGCTTCCAGTTTCTGACACGTTCCCACTGCTGCGCCGTCGGCTGTTTTGATTTTGTGAGTGTGGGCATTGACAGCCCCGGAAAAACGGGTACGCTCTCTTTTCCTGCCGTATACAACATCGCGCTTGCCATCATCGCACGCTTTTCGGCTTCGCCCGACACCGTCGTTATGCCGAGCAGGTCGCAATTTTTCTGCATCAGCAGATACGCGAGTGCCACGCTGTCGTCTATGTCCGAGCCTATGTCTGTATCAAGTAATATTTTTTCTTTTGCCATTGCGTTTCTCTCCCCGAAATTTTATCTTTTAAGAACAGATTACACCGTTTTAATATCCTCTGTCAACAATTTTTATCGGCGGCCCCGTTTTTTACACGAAGCCGCCGATTTCTCTTTTTATCTCCGGCACAGGTCGGCATTTCACACAACCTGTGCCGTTTGTTTTTTGTGCTTTATGCGAGATGAAGTATCTCCGCTATCTTATTCATAATGCGTGACAGGAGTTTAAGCAGCCACAAAAGCCAATAGAACATTCTTGTGCCGCCTTCGTCGCTTTCACCGCCTGTGAAGGTTTTGCCGGTAACGGCATCCGATGCCGCATGGCTGTCTGTTTCACCGTAACGCACTGCAGGAGTATACTCAATGTCGTCCTCTACGTTCTCAAATACAGGGCTGTCCTGCCATGTCTTGCCGCCGTCAATGCTGTATTCGGGTTTTGCGCCGTCTTCGTTTTCTGGCAGCTCTTTAAGTGTAACGGTGCCTTCTGTCTTGCTCTCTATTTCGGGCACGACTTCGGGAGCGGCCTGACTTAGTTTCCAGTTCGCCGTAAGTGTAATATCACCTGACTGTGTGCCTGAAATGATTGTTGCCGCCGCACCGTCAAGCGTCCAGCCCATGAACGTACAGCCGTCCTTGGTCGGCATGGGCAAAGTGTCAAGACCGACACCGTATGTGTAAACCGCCGGTGCGTTTTCGGCGTTTTCGCCGCCGTCAAGAACATAGCTTATGTTGTAATCAACGGGCTTCCATTTTGCCGTGATGACAACATCCCCGTCCGGCATCGTTGTCGGGATTGTGCCTTCCCATCCTTCAAGTGTAAAGCCGAATCTTTTGGGCACGGGCAATGTCGCGTTAATCTCACTGCCGTACTCAATCTCGGTTTCAATATTGTCTTCACCGTTTCCGAGAACGAATATCAGCTTATATTTGCTGATTGCCCACTGAGCCGTGTATTCCTTCTTTTTAAGCTTGTCAGATGTAAGCTTCCATTCACTTAAGGAGTACCCCTTTGCGTATGTCACATTTTCGTTTGTCGGCAATACGGGAGTTTCACCGTACTTGCAGCTTTCGGGCGCCTCGTAACCCTCTGCCCAGTCGCCGCCGTTGAGATTGAATGTCAGTTCTACGTCAAACGGCTTGCCGCCCTGACAGAAATAGCAGAGTCCGTCTTCATCCAATGTATGCGACTCGCCTGCCGGGAACGCACCGTCGTTTGTTCGCTTATACGCGCCGCAGCCGTCAACCGTGCATTTCTGATAGTGTCCTCTTGACGAATGATATGTGTAGTCGCTCCAGACATGTGCGTGAATCTTTGTGAAATCATATTCCGCTGTGTTTACACTGCCGGCGGCATTTGTCATTCTGAACAGATATATACCGGGTGTTTTTACGGTAAAAGTATAGAAATCATAATTCGGGCTGTCATACCCTTCACGTGTTATGGAGCTTGAACCGAATGTCAGTATAATCGAAAACGGAGCATCTATATAATAGTCTTTGGAGTAGCCGCTGTGGGGATTATTAAGTGGAATCTCAGTCCATGTTTCGCCGTTATCGGTGCTGTACTCCCACTTTGTTATATTTCTGTCGGGAGCATAGATGTGATCGGCATCAAGATGTGCGGTAAGAGCGGCGTCATAGTCAACAAGCCCTACGGGACTGTCATAAATCAGTGTAAACTTCACTGTGTTCGCAGATTCGTATGTAACGCTTTCGCCTGTTGACTTGTCGGTCTTTTTAATTCTGCAGTAAATTTCGGCTTCGGTCGTTTTCTGCTTCAGAACATCGATCAGGGTGCATTCGAATTCCGCCACAAGTCCCGCCGCGTCTGTCGGCTCCTTTTTTATCGCTGTATTGTTGAGCACAAGCTTTTTGCTTGTTCCGTCGGCGGATTTTATGAACCATTCAAACTCAAATCTGTAATTTTTAAGCAGTTCTTCACCGATAACCGCTCTTGATGAGTCAACATCGGGATATTTGTTGTAAAGAGTGGTATAAAGCTTTATTTTATCGCCGACCTTGTGCGTCTGTCCGCTGCGGTAATAATTGTCGCCGGACTTATAGCAGACATAGAAGCTGTTTTTCGGTACGTTGGCTGTCTTTTTGACATTTGCCGTGATTGTGAAGGTCTTAAGTGCGCCTGTTTCGCCGCTTATAACACGTGTCGTCTTGTATTCGCACTTATAGTATACCGTTGTGTCCTCGGTTACACCGGGCAGATAGGTCTGTGTTCTGCTGAAATGGGCGTTCTTGGTTTCTGTTCCCGTGACCTTTGTAAAGGTGCCGTTTTCGCCGATTTTCATATACCATGTACACTCGGCTATTGAATATTCAAAATACGCCTTGTCATTCTCATAGAATTCATTCTGCCAGTCCTCGTCGTCATAAGATATTATTGTAAAATACGGATAACCGTCTGCATCATAATACTTTGTTGACGCCATAAGCTCCACAGGTGTCAGCATATCGGCGGTCAGAGTTGTGTGACAGGTGATACCCGTCTGATTTGTGTCCGACGGCAGAACAAAAAATCCGTCTGCTCCCTGCGATACACCGATAAATTCCTTTGAAAGGGTAAGCTTTACCTTGATATCCTTTTCGGGCATATTAAACAGAATATACGGTGCCTTGTTTGACAGCGTGCCCTTTGTATAGCTGACCGTTATTTCTTTTCCGGATGAATCATAGAATCTGACATCGGTTATGCTGTAATTAACGCCGGACTTGTTTGCCGAGGCCAGAGCCATTGAAACCCAGTTGTTTTCCGTTACAAGAGTGCCGCTCGCGACATCGGTTTCCGCCGCAAATATGACATTCTTGGCAAGTGTTCCCGTTCTTACCTGAAGGGAATATTTTTGTATAAGCCCGTCCGCTTCATAGCTCAGCTTAAACTGCCTGTTGGCATAAAATGTATTGCCCGAATACTGTGACGGAGTAACCGTCTCGGATGTAGTGTAGCTTGTCGGCACTGTGTTCGGGGAATTGCTTCTGAGCCAGCTCGCGTAAGCTATATCATCGGCAAAGTCTTCCGTATAGTCCTTAAAGCCGCGTGTGTATCTTGTGAGTGCGTTCTGCTGCCAGTGAAGAACAGTACCGGATTCCGACTCCGGGAATGTTATCGACTGATTGCCCTTTGTCACAACATATTTTTCCGTGCTGCCGTCAACAAGCTTGAAGGCATCATACTGTGGGTCATGCTGAAGCCGGGTAAGATTGGCGTAAAGGTTTACAGTGCCGATACTTTCAAACATCTCGTCCGGGTCTTTGGTTGACGCCGATTTTGCGGTCAGATAAGGAACGTGAATCTGATCCGGAATAAACATGGCGTATTTGATGTAGTAATAGTCCCATGTCAGATACATATATCCGTTTTTAATCGAATCAACCTCATCTGTTTCGCTGTTCGCATAATATACGGTATCCTTTTTCGTGTAAATATAGTACTGTCCGTTGCCGGCACTTTTTATGCACCAGCGATTTGTAGCTTCCATACTTATGTCAACACCGTTGTTAGGTTCATACTGCAAATACAGTACGTCAACTGCCTTGCCGTCATCGTCTTTTGTTGAAAACGCATTAAGCGAAAAACGATATGTATATTCACCACCGGACGAAAGCTCACAGGTATAGTACAGATAAATATAATAGCTGTTGTCACTGTAATTTGTCGGCATAAAATAGAAGGACGAGTTTTTGAGTTCCTCTACCGAAAAGTATTCGCCCGAGATAACAGCCGCTCTGAACGGATTTGAATCCGATTCGTTCTTTTTTCTCAGTTCCTCCGGCGAAATAATTCCGTATGACTCACCACCGGCATCGTAAGTCTCGGCATTGTGAACGGACACTTTTTCCATGCGGCTGAAACCGTAGTTGTCTTCCACATATTCGTTTTTGCCGCCTTTGACGTTTGTTCCGTCGCCTCGGTTTGTTGCCGTCTGCCACATTCCGCCGGGAGTTGTGATATAAGAATCGACCATTGTTTGTACATTAACCTTTGTAATATAGTCGATATATGCCTTGCCGTCCTTGTCGCCTTCGTCCATTCCGACATATTCGTTTATGGTTTTGCCTATCAGATACGGCACGGCTTTTCGGCAGGCATTTTCGCCCGATTTTCCGTAGGTTATCGCATTATCCTCTATCGGATACGCGACGGGGAACAAAACATTGTCTTGCGTCTCATCGGCAACACCGGATTTGGCATTTGCCGTGACGGAAGTAAGACATAACACTGTGAATAATGTTGCAAAGCACAGTGCAAGACTTACAATATACTTTGCGAATTTCTCTGTTTTTCTCTGCATTTTTATTTCCTCTCTTTCATTCTTCATATTTCTTTCAATCGGCAGTGAATAAACCGAAAGAAAGCTTATTTTACCGTCCGGTCGCTGTCCGACGGCGGATTTGGCATTACCATAAGGCATCACCGCCCCCGGAATATAAAAAACCGAAAACAAGACGCATTACATCCTGTTCTCGGCATAACTTTTCCGCAGTATTCACATGATAACCCATGGCATTCAAGGCACGGCACACCGAAAGCCCCCGATGAAAAATCGAAGGTAATCGAAAATCCACATATTTTTTACAGGTGTCCGATGTCATTGTAAAGCCCTCCCGCAGATTTTTGTGTAGGACAGGTAAAACGATGCAAGGGTTATTAAGCAAAATAAGTCTAACATATACTATATTGAAATGTCAAGCATATTCACCGAAAATTTAAATAATTTTCTACAATGAAGCTTTATATTGTAAATTTCGCAATTTCAGAGTCAGAAAAATCATACACATACACAGACAAATTCGTTCGGCTAATTTCTACCGACACAGACAAAACACACATAAAAAATCCTTTTACGCTTTACGGAAATTAATTAATATGGTATAATGTCTTCCGTTGCTCATTGCCGATTGTTTTGCGAGACTATATGATTTAAGACACGCAGTGCCCTCTTTTCTTTTGTTGTAGGTCCGCTGCCGACTGTCCTCATTAATCGCGACATTCTGCATTATGCATTCTACATTCTACATTAAACTATAGCATATTAACAAAAAACGAAAGGCCCGCAAAATGGAAATACGCAAGGCAGCCGGGGCGGATATTGACGCCGTCGAAAATATATACGAAAAGATACACGATGCCGAAGAAAAGGGACTGACGACAATCGGATGGGTTCGGGGCGTCTACCCCACACGAAAAACTGCCGAGGACGCACTTAAAAGACACGATCTGTTTGTCATGGAAAATGACGGGCAGGTTGTCGCCGCGGCAATTATAAATCAAATCCCCGTAAAGGAATACGCGAATGCACCGTGGAAGCATAAGGCAGACGACTGTGACATTATGGTTCTGCACGCTCTTGTCGTTGACCCGGACGAAAATAAAAAAGGCTTCGGAAAAGCCTTCGTCTCGTTTTATGAAGATTACGCTCTGCGTCATAACTGCCGCATTCTGCACATGGACACACAGCAGAAAAACACAGCGGCAAGAAGCCTCTATCATAAGCTCGGATATACCGAGGTCGGAGTTGTGAACAGCATTTTTAACGGTATACAGGGAGTCAGACTGGTGTGTCTGGAAAAGTATCTGCAGAAATAAACCGTTTTTTCGATTCAAAATCCCGCTTGACAAAAATATCTTTCACATGATATAATCGCCTCAATGATAAACCCTTTTCGGAACTGACGGATAAGTGGAGCACCACATGAACCGAAAAGATGTAAAGCCGACCGTCTGGGCATACTTATCCTTCACAGGATAGGTGTGCCCTTTTTTCAATGTAGAATGCATAATGCATAATGCATAATTTCGGAAGTCCTGCGGACTTGATTTTATAAAGCTACGCCTCTTTGTGAGTGCAGATACAGAAATCGGCTTTTACTTTGCAAAGCTTATAATCCAA
>CAZTWO010000086.1:0-8083 GCA_964617965.1 uncultured Ruminococcus sp.
TTTTTCGCCTCACCGTAAAGCTCAATCACCTTTTCACAGTGCTTATAGTTCTCGCACTGTGCCAGTGTTTTTACGGCATCGAGATAGGGCTTTGCGGCACGGTAATATATTGAGTTTTCGTTCATGGCGTTTTTAATGTCGCTTCTGACCTTTTTAAGCTCAAGCTGTGCCTGCTTTATTTCGCCGTTGATGCTGTCGGACAGAGCTTTGTCGCCGTTCTCCTTTGCCGCCTTAAGCTCTTTAAGCTTATTGTGAATTTCAAGCTCCATGGCGTTTTCTCTGTCGAAAAGCTCCGTGAAAACGGACTTGTCAAACTCTTTTATTCCGTTCGGGAAATATTTTTTAATGGCCTTTTTTGCCGCCTTGGTTTCGGATATCTGCATAAGAATATTTCTGCGGCGTTCCTGCTCCTCCCATGTCCCTTTTGGGAGTGCCTTTGCCTGCTTTTTCGTCATGCTGCGGACGTTCAAAAATCCGTCAAGACCTGCGTTTGCGATAAGCTCGGCGTTTTTGATGTCTTCAATTCCCTCGGGAGTTTCATAGCGGTGAAGCTCCTTCATGATAAACTCGGCTATTTCGATTCGGTTGTTTTCTTCAATCTGCGCACGGTAATCGGCCTTTGCCTTTTTAATCTGCTCTTTGTCGTGCGTCTTTTTAGCGTTTTTGATACCGTCCTTTGTGGGCTTTATGATTTCTTTGCCGTAGTGCTTTTTTGCGTCCTCCATAATGTCAACCGCTTCGACAAGCGACTTATCGGACAGAACATTGTTGGAGTAGTCTTCAAACATCGCTCTGATTTTAAGCACGGCAACCATGCCCCTCTGCTTTGTCTCGGTGAGATCATAGAAGAAGAACGGAATAACATTCATCGCCGCACCTATAATCGAAGCGATAATAAGAACGGAGCAGATTGATATGAAATAATCCGTATTATAAAGAACGTCGTATACGTTGGAGCCGTCATAGCCGAGCGACTGTGCGACTGTCTTGTTAAGTCCCGCCTTCTCATAAATCATGGGAAGCACCGAGCCCGTGGCAAGCGTGATTATGTTGCCGATAAGACCGACTGCCGCAAACATTCCGTCAATTCTCTCGCCCGAGATATACTGCTGATAGTCTCGTATATCCGCCTGAAGGCTGGGGTTCATCTGATAGCCGAGTGACGACAGAAACTGATTTATAAATATCACGATCAGAAGCACCCATATGGCGTATGACGCACCCGTCAGACGAACCACGGGCAGCATGCAGGCGATAAAAACTATATTGAGTATATTTGTCGTGACAAGAATTTTTCTCTTGCCGTATTTTCTGATTAAGAACGGCGCAACGAGATTCGGCCAGAATGAGGCGTTGCCGGCGATGGCGGTAATAATGGCGTACTGCCCCGCTGTTGCCGCACCCTGATAGTTATATTGCCAGTTTAGAATATTGCCGAACGCGCTCTCAAGAAATCCGAGCCATCCCGCAAGAGAAATTATCCAGAAATATTTGTTTCTCGCAACGGCTCTGAATGCGTCGGCGAATTTTATCTGAATAACGTGAGTTTTGGCACGGACGACCTTTTCTTCCGTCCCCACATATATAAGAAGAGAGATGAAAAATCCGATTACAAGAAGCGGCGGATAGAATATTCTGTAAACCCTGAGGTCGTAGAGCGTGTTTTCTCCCGTTATCATCTTCGCCACAATGGGCAGGAATATATTGACGATTGAGGGGGATATATTTTCGATAATCGCCTTTATTGCGTTTATGTCGCTGCGTTCGTAGCTGTTGGGCGACAGTACGTTAACAATACTGTCGTTAATGTCATAATAGAAATTATAGAAGAACTGAAAGCCGATATTATAAAGCAATACGACGACGCACTTTGTGAGAAGCGTCATTTTTTCGTACGGCATCCATATGAAGCCTATGCCGAGAATTACCGTCGGTATGCCCATTGTCAGAACATAGGGGCGGTATTTGCCCTTCATGCTTCTTGTGTTGTCGATAATTTTCGCTCGAAGTCCCGTAAGCGGTATGCTGAACAGAATGCCGAGCAGATAAATGACATAAAGCGGTGTCGGGTCAATGCCTATGGTGTTGCCGATAAGCGAGTTGCCGACGCTTAATATCATGGTGCTTATACAGCTCTGTACGAATTTCATGCCCGCGCCGCCGAATGCGAGTGACATCAGCTCTTTGTAAGAGACATATCTGCCCTCGGCGGGTGTCTTCCAGTGCAGGCGGAAATTGTGAAGTGTTTCGGTTGCCTTTTCTTTAATGTTCATTCTGCTCTTCTCTCTTTTGCTGTCAGAAAATAATTGTATTGACTGAATTTGCGGTTATTTCTATTTCACCGTTTTTCAGTGAAAATTCCTTAAGATTATATTCTTCATCTGTCACGGCAAGGGTGATGTTTTCACTCTCGCACTGCGGAAACGACACCGTTTTTGCGTCGGGAGTGTCATTTATTATTATGATAACGGTTTTTTCGTTTTTTATAAAAGCCAGGCACTTAAGAGCGGGGTCATCGGATTTGATTTCAATTCTCACTGCGCCGTAGGGGATATATTTCGAAAAATTGCCCGTGACATAATATCGCTTTGTCATTTCAAATGATCTGTCTTCGAGATTTATATAGATAAGCCCGTCGCAGTAATCGACCTCCGACACGGCTATCCAGTGCTGCCACGACACGGCATTAAGAAGTGTAAGGTCTTCGTATATGACATTCGCCGTTACAAGACCGGATTTCATCGTCTTGTCTCTGCCGCCCTGCATATGCGTCCACTCGCTCATTTTTATGTTCTTGTCCGGGTAGTGCCTTTGCATCCATCTGTTAAAACGCTTCAAAAATGCGGTTCTGCTCAGAAAGCCCTTAAACAGCTCGCCCTTTAAAAAATACGAGTGGACATCCACGCCGTCAACTCTTTTTTTTACACTGTCATACTTAAACAGATTGCGTGTGTATGATTTGTTGAACCATCTTATGTCGCCGTTTTCAAGCCCCGAGAGCTTTACGCCGTCAAGTGCCGGGCGGCTGTCCATTTCGTCGGCGAAAACCTTAAGAACGCGTCCGGCGTTTTTGGGGGAATAGTGGCATCCCTCCTGCCCGCCTGTCCAAATCCACACGGGCTCGTTTATCGGGGACAGATATTTTATCGGGAGTCCCTCTTTTACAAAATGCTCGGCAACGTCAAGGCAGTATTTCGCGAACGCTTTATAATTCTTTTTCGGCAGATTGTCTGTGCCCGGGAATTTCGGATTGCCGTGTGCCATGCCGCTTTTTGTAAGACGCTCCAGGGGGGAATTTACGAACATGATTATTTCGTCCGCACCGTCCTCGGCGGCTTTTCGCATCATATATACGGCGTTTTCGTCACGGGAAAAGTCATATTCCCCGGGCGACACCTCAAAGCATTCTGTCCGTCGAAGCGGCTGACTGTAACTGCCCTTGTCGGAATTTGCCGACCCCGCACCGATATTGTAGCGGTATGTGCGAAGGCCTATGCCGTTCTGTTTGGAGTAGAGCAGCTCGGAAATTCTGTCCCTCACCGCCTTGCCGCTTTCGGGGTCGATATGCTCCCATCCGCCGACTTCCTGCGCCCACCATGCACCGCTGGCGCCGAAGCCTTCGAAGAACTGATAGTGTTTTGATTTATCTGTTGTTATGTTCATAGTTCACCGCTTTTCAATTAGCAATTAGCAATGAGTGGCCAGTATCCAGTGGCCAGTATCCAGTGGCTAAGGAAGTCCTGCGGACTTGGATTGTAAGCTGACGCGACTGCGAATCGAGTTAAAATATTTTGATGCGTAAAAAAATCGTACCGTTAAATAATAAATGTATTTTAGCATATGTATTCGGCGTATTCAACAAAAGATTGCCTTATCTGGGACTTTTTCTCACACTTTTCTCAAAATTGGCGTAAAAAAGGACCGCACACATGAGAGCGTACAGTCCTTGTTTTTTATTATCTGACCTTTAGCGAAGCCACTGCTCCTTGCTCCTTGCTAACTGTCACTCGTTTTCCGCTTCGCGTCTCTTTTCAACCAGCTCCGCAAGTATTCTCTTATGCTCCTTATTGGGAAGGGCATATTTTATTGTGGGAATAGCCGACAGCAGAAGGCCTATCATCGGAGGAATTGAAACGATAAAGAACATTGCCGTTGAGAATGTCTTATAGTCGGTTGCAAACGATGCCGTGCCGTCTGCCAGAGCCTGGTTTGTGGCGGCGATAACGTCATCCGACCAATGAACTACCGAATAAATGACACCCGAGATAACGGTGGAGATACCCGCGCCGAGCTTTGTGATGAACGACTGACCCGAGAAGAAAATGCCGTCGGGACGGTTGTTGTTATGATACTCTTCATAGTCAACGCAGTCGGCAATCATGATGGACTGCAATACGTTAAGTCCGCCCATTGACCACGATGCGGCAAAGAACGCAACACCCATGATTATAGCCCATACGATTTCGGTCTTGATTTTCGCGCCGGCAATAAGATAGATTACAAACAGAAGTCCGAACGGAATTGCGCCGACGATTGAATAGAAGTTATAAAGTGACTTTTTCTCGTATTTTTCCGCAAGCTTGGGAGTAACGGCGGAGGCGATAATCATACCGCCGAACACACCGAGAGCGACTATTGCAACGTTTATGATAAGCGAAATGCTGCCTTCCGCTTTGAGTGCTCTGCCTGCGTCGTTATCGAAGAAGAAGTACATTATAAGTGTAAGAGCAACTGTTGAAAGAAGCTGAATGGGGCTTCTTAACACGCCCGAAATAAGAAGCTGTCTGAAGGGCTTGCAGTTCCACATGGTCTGGAAGTTCTGCTTCATGGTGGGCTTTTTCTCGGTCTGCTGAACAACCTTTTCTTTTACCGAGAAGCCGGCAACCTGGAACAGTGCACTTGCAAACAGTGTCACTATGACAGCGAGCATTATGAACGAATACTGAAGTGCCGTTGCGTCGTTGTAGCCCTTGTCGGTGAAAAGACCCTTGAAGGAAGCTGCAAGGAACTGAACAAGCATACCTATAACGCCGACGTTTGCGACGATTCTTGCGAGAGAGAGTGCCTTTGCTCTGTCGTTTGCATCCTCTGTCATAAGGGATGCGACACCCCATATCGGAATATCACCGGCGGTGTAACTCATGCCCCAGAAGATATACGAAATGCCCGCCCATGCAACGATGAGGATTTTCTGCCATGTGGGAAGAGCGGTTGAATACTGTGCATTGAAGAACGGCAGAATTGTAGCGATGCAGACAACAGCCGGAACAAAAAGAAGGTACGGCTTGCATTTGCCCCACTTTGAATGTGTCTTGTCAACGATTGTACCCATCATGGGGTCATTGATTGCGTCCCATACACGTGCGATGGCAACAATAAGGCTGTATGCCATTGCAGGCAGGAATATAACGGACTGGAAGTAGTACATAAGCGCACTGCTTGTAATGTTGTAGATAATGTTCTGCCCCGCAAGACCTACAAGATAACCGGTAAGCTCTTTGCCGGTATAGGTTTTTGCGTTGGGGTTACGGGTTGTGTTGCCCATAGAGACACTCCTTGCTGAAAATATTGGTAAAAAAGTTTTTTATCCCTATAATTATAAGGAAATATTAAAAAATTGTCAATTATGACATTGTCACAATTCCGAGGGCGAAAAATAATCAATATGCACAATTGATTTTTTATTCCGTGCTTTCTTTCTCTTTCTTTCTCGCTTTCTTTCGCGAAAGAAAGGATGAAAAATCATGCTGTCAAAAAAAAGATACCCAATCTTATTTATATTTTTTCTGAGTTTATACGGAATAAGTATTGATATTATGCAAATTATAAAGTAAAATATACATAGAAAGGGTGTGTCTTAAATGAAATTCACTTCCGAGCAAAAAACAGCCGTTATTCAGTATATTCTTTCAAAAATAGCCGAAAACAGGCACGGACTCTCACGTACGGTTTCCGAAAATTTCGACATAAGCACAAGCACCGTGCACAAATATCTTAATGAGCTTGAAGAACAGGGAGTTATTACAAAAACAGGCAGAGACAATTATGCTCTTGTCACCAAAAAATTATCGTTTGAATATCTACGTTCAGAAGGCGAAATCGTAAGCGAAAATTATATTTTTTCAAAATCTCTGGAGCCTGAAATCACCGAACTGCCCGATAACGTAAAAAAAATCTGGTCATACGCCTTCTGTGAAATGGTAAACAACGTAATAGACCATTCAAAAGCGGAACATCTGTATATTGTCATTGAAAAAAACAGTGCTTTCATAAAAGTTACAATCGCAGATGACGGTGTCGGCGTTTTTCGCAAGCTGAAGGATTACTTCAATCTTCTTTCAACCGATGAAGCAATAATAGAGCTTGCCAAAGGAAAGCTGACGACAGATAACACATGTCATTCGGGCGAAGGAATATTTTTCACTTCACGGATTATGGATGAGTTTCTTATCTATTCCGACAAAAAAGTATTCACCTTCAATAAATACAGAGAGAGTACGCTTTCCGATATCGAAAAGGATTATCCATTCGGCACAGTTGTCGAGCTTACACTGTCAAACAGCTCTAAAAAACAGCTTGTCGATGTATTCAACACATTTTCCGATGTTGACAACGGCTTCACAAGAACAAACATTCCGATGAAAAATATTTTTGACTCCTCCCCTATTTCACGATCACAGGCAAAACGCCTTGTGAGCCGTCTTGAGCAGTTTAAGGAAGTCGAAATTGACTTTGACGGCATAGACTTTATGGCGCAGGGCTTTGCGCATGAAATTTTCTGTGTTTTCGCAAACGCCCACCCCGAAATAAAGCTCATTCCGCTCAACATGAACGAAAATGTCAGAAAAATGTACCGTCACGTCACAAAACCCACCTCATAATTTGCGATGTGAATATTGTTTTTTATTTTTATATATGTTACAATAAACACTCACAGACGCAAAGACGATTAAATTATCATAACAGAAACAAACGGAGCGAATAACAATGGAAAACAATTCCGAACAGAAGAATAAGACAGTATTGAGCCTTGTGCAGGCATCGGGTACGCCGACGCTCGGCAACTATCTCGGCGCATTCCGTAACTGGCACAACATGGCGGAGGACTATGACTGCATTTTCGGTGTAGCGGACCTTCACGCCATCACGGTCAGAAGCAAGCCGGCGGACTTAAGACACCGCTCGATTGAAATGTATGCAATGCTTCTCGCACTCGGTCTTAATCCCGAAAAGAACATAGTATTTCTGCAGAGCCACGTTGAAGAACATGCCCTTCTCGGCTGGATTCTCAACTGCTATACACAGTTCGGCGAAGCGTCACGCATGACGCAGTTCAAGGACAAATCCGCACGCCACGCCGACAACGTAAACGTCGGTCTGTTCACTTATCCCATACTTATGGCGGCGGATATTCTGCTTTACGGAGCGGACATGGTGCCTGTCGGTGACGACCAGAAGCAGCATCTTGAAATAGCAAGAGATATCGCATCACGCTTCAACGGCATATACGGCGATGTATTCAAGCTCCCCGAGCCGTTTATAGGCAAGGCAGGGGCGAGAGTCGCATCCCTTCAGGAGCCGGAAAAGAAGATGAGCAAATCCGACCCCAACGTAAAATCGTTTATTTCTCTTACGGACACAAACGATGTAATCGTAAAGAAAATCAAGAGTGCCGTAACGGACTCCGAGGCTCGTGTATACTACGGTGAAAACAAGCTCGGCGTAAACAATCTTATGAATATATATTCCTGCTGTACGGGCAAGACGCTTGACGAGATAGAGCAGGAATTTGACGGCAAGGGCTACGGCGACTTCAAGGCGGCTGTCGCAGATGCCGTTGTTGCGGAAATTTCTCCGCTTCGTGACGAATACGAACACATTCTGACCGACAAGGCGTACATTGAAAAGTGTGCCGCCGAGGGTGCGGATAAGGCAAGAGTAATTGCAAGACGCACGATAAGAAAGGTTATGAAGAAGGTCGGGTTTTATCAGATATGATTAAGGGACCGGGGGCCGGGGACCGGGAGCTTCGCTGAATTACAGACGAATTTGTATAAAAATGCATAATGTAGAATGCAGAATG
>CAZTWO010000087.1:0-8038 GCA_964617965.1 uncultured Ruminococcus sp.
GATAAAACGGATACAAAAACCGAAGGCTCGTCCCCTGCCGTTGCGGCGGAGGAGGAGACAACGGAAATCACCGAAAAGACGACCGAGGTTGCGAGCATTCTGAAAAATTCCGTTGATCTGGTCCGTGTGTTTTCGTACAGCGGAAAATTTGTCGAGGACGGCTCAAATGACAGAAAATCGAATATTTTAGCGGCGGAAATAACAAACAGAGGCGACGAATACATACAGCTTCTTGAGTTTGAAATATCGGACGGCACAGACACATATTCATTTTCCGCAACAACTCTTTTTCCGGGCGACAGTGTCACGGTGCTCGAGAAAAACGGCAAAGAAATGCCCGAAAACTTCACTGTCAGAAGCGTAAAGGCGACAAGGGCAGTTGATTTTGAAAAACAGCCGTCGCTCAATAACGCAATAATCAGGCTCGAAGAAAAAAGCGGACAAATTACCGTTACAAATATTTCCACGCATGATATTTCGGATGTGTGTATCTATTACAAAGCGAAAAGCAACAACGAATATCTCGGTGGAATTACATACCGTGTGAATGTCGGCACACTTAAGCCGAACGAAGCGAACACCGTTGAAATAAGCGGTTATTCGACTGACAATTACGAGATAAAATTCACTTCATACGAAAATACGGAGGCGACGACACAATGAACATAGCCGCGATTTTATCAGCCGGCAAAGGTACAAGACTCGGTGGGGACATGCCGAAGCAGTTTCTGTCCGTCGGAGATATGCCGATAATAATCCGCTCGATAAAGGCGTTTCTCGACTGTGACAAAATCGACTTCTGTGTTGTGGCATCGGGCAAGGACTATAAAGAATACACGGAAGAGCTTCTGCAAAAATATTTTCCGAATGACACAAGGCTCAGGGTCATAACCGGCGGCGAGAGCAGGGGCGACACGCTTTTCAGGATAGTCGAGTACATAAAAGACACTTTCACGCTTGACGACTGCATTCTGCTGACACATGACGCGGTTCGTCCGTTTGTCACAAAAAGAATTATAGAAGAAAATATTTCTTATTGCGAAAAATACGGTGCCGTTAACACCTGCGTAAAGGCGGTTGACACTGTTCTGCACAGCTCGGACGGCAGATTTTTGGACGGCACGTTAGACAGAAGCACCCTGTGGAACGCACAGACTCCGCAGACCTTTGACGCAAAAAAGCTGTATGATTTAATCTGCGGCATGGACAGAGAAAAATTTCTGTCACTGACCGACGGCGCATCCGTTTTTCTGGCATCGGATGAACCCGTGTACATAGTCGAAGGCGAGCCGTTCAACATAAAAATCACATACAAAGACGACCTTAAACGGGCTGAAAATATATTATCGGACAATATCAATCTGTAATTTCGGAGGAGAAAAATTTGAATTTGCTTACAGTTGCCGTAACGGCGAACAATGACAGAAACGACCTGAAATACACTCTTGACAGCCTTGTAGCACAGACAAACGAGGATTTTGACGTTATAATCGTGTTAAACGGCGAAAATGAAGAGACAAAAGCTCTCGCAACGGAATTTGCCGACGAGTACGACGGCTTTACCGTTTTGCCGCACGAAAAGGCGATTATTCCCGTTTGCAGAAATTTTGCCGCCGACAACGCCAAAACGGAGTATCTTCTGTTTATGGACGAAGGCGACTATCTGTCACCCGAGAGCGTAGAAAAACTGCTTGAAGTCATGAACAAATCAAAGCCCGACATTATAACAACACGCTATTATATTTCGGGCGAGGGCGAGCCCGTGTATGAGCACTGGAATGACCTTCTGGCGACCGTGCCGAATATTGACAGATTTGACAGAGCGCTTCTGCAGTCTTTTATGACCGAAGGCAGAGTTTACAAAAAGAAGTTTTTTGACCTCTACCCTGTCGGCTTCCCCGAAAATCCCGCTTTTTACACGGCGGAGTTTACGGCGAAGTGCGTTTTCGATTACGGCGCGAGTGTGTCGGGCTGTGCGGGCGCAATATATGACAGGCGAAAAGGAATTTACCGCTGCGGCTTTGACGAGCAGGGCGAACCGAATGAGCAGAATCTTAACACGCTTATAAATTTCATAAGCAAGTGTCTTGATGCGGTGAAGGCGATTACAAAAGAGACAACGGGAGCGTTTGACGGCGACGAATACGCCTATCAGGAAATGCTTTTTATCGGCTTTACGCTTATAACAGACTGTTTTTACAGATATTTTTGGTACATTACGGACGACATGCTTGTGACAATCCGCAAAAACCTTGAGCTTCTGTCGAATGCCATGACCGAGAAGAGAAAAGCGAGTGTATCCGAGGAATTTGCGGATATACGCTTCCCCGCAATGTATATGTCACATGCGGATGCGGCGAGAATGCCGTATTTCAGCCTTATAGCGGACTTCAAAGACGACGAAAACACGACGCTTTTTATGCAGTCGCTGTATATTTCGCGTTTTCCGTTCTTTGAGATATTCTTAAAAGAGAGTTCGAAGGAATTTGTGCCCGAAAATCTGAGAACTGCCGAAAATATGCACTTTTGCCCCGACAATACATTTTTTGCGGACGCGAGAACGGGTGCCGCCGGTGTGCAGATAAGCGTAAAGGACAATTCTCCGCTTGACACACGCACCCTCTCGGAGCTTGCCACGGCAAAAATCCCGAGAGGACTTATGCAGTATATGTTCGGCGTAAAACGCAAAAAGTATGCGACAAAGACGTACCTTAAGAGTAAGGGGTTTAATATTCGATAGAAAAAAGGGACCGGGGGTCAGGGGTCAGGGGCCGGGGGCAGCGGTCCGACAAACCAAAATCAAGAAAACGCTGAAGCGTTTTGGATTATACAGATACGCAAGAGGTAAACTCCACTCTCCACACTCCACACTTTTTAAACTCCGCACTCCACTCTCCAAACTCCACACTATATGCCCCGACCCCTGACCCCTAACACCCGACCCCTTAATTTTTGCCGACACTTTTATCAAATCTGTTGACTGTTTTTTCGACAAGCAGGTATATATAATTGAAATAAGTTATATTACCATATAATAAAACAGTTATCTGTTACTTTTGGGGTGATTTTTTGAAGATAATTCCCGACGACAACGCCAGAGGAAAATTATTCTACGCATTTCTGGAGCTTGTAAAAGAAAAGCCGTACCGGAAAATAAAGGTGAGCGAGCTTATAGAAAAAGCGCAGGTAAACCGCACAACATTCTATCGCTATTACGGTGACATTTACGAATTTTTCAACCGCATATCTTTAAGCGGCGTAACGTATCTGACAGACGGGCTGGAGCTTTATACTGTACAGGGCGACAAAAAAGCAAGTCTTGACAAAATATACGCACTTTTAACGGAGCGCATCGACGCCTTCGGCGAAACAATAATGCTTCTGACAAGTCCGAACGGAAACCTCGGATTTCTTATGAGCTTTCGGGGATATCTCATTGAGAGGCTTGAAGGTGTCATGAATCCGCAGGACAATGACGAACGCAATCTTGTTCAGCTCTATTCCGAACGGCTGTACATCTATCTTCTGACTTCCGTTTTTCCGCAGCCCGATCTTGACGAGTACAGAAATATCGATTTCAGATACACGCCGAAAAAAAGTGCCGTTGACAATGTTGTCGATATGCTCTCGACAGGCAAAAGCGAGCTGTCCCGTGTCATAATGACAAACGCCGCCAGGATATTTCTGACCAAGGAGCCGAGAAACCTTAATGTTAACGCCATTACATCCGCGGCGAACGTAAGCCGAACGGAGTTCTATAACTTTTTCGGCAGCACAAAAAAGCTTATCCACACCGGTCTGTGGGCGGCAAATTTCGTCTGCTCACAGGAGCTGACCGAGCTTTGCACTTGTGAAGAAGAGGATTTTGCCGATAAGCTGACTTCACCCGATTACGGCTATCTTGTAAACAACGACAGCATAATAGAGCTTGTCCGCCACCACAGGGAGTATTATCAGCATCTTGTGAACTGCTTTTATCTGACACGGCATATGCTGATTGAAAAAAAAGGACTTGATGAGAAATCCCTGACACAGGATGACAACAGAAAGCTTGACTTTTTTGTTTCATGGGCTGTAATAAACTTCATAGCATATTCCGATGATGTTTCAGCCGCCGAATACAGAAAAAAAATATACTGGGCGAAAAAAGTACTGTACACAGAAAATTCATAGTTACGACACTTTTTGTTTTTTTGTTGCTTGTTTTTTGTGTGAATCATGTGATAATATTCAATCGTGAAACAGAAAGCTGTATGCTTTCCACAAATATCTCTATACTGAACAGGAGGAAAAAATGATGAGAACTTTCAAAAAGGTTCTTAGTGTCGCAATGGCGCTTGTTATGGCGCTCGCAATGTGCATTCCCGCTTTCGCTTCGTCCGACTATGACAGAGCTAAAGTAGCACAGAAAGACACAGACTACATCTCTTCTCTCACCGCGGAACAGACCGCAGGCATCATTCTCGACTGGCTCGATCGCAAAATCGCAAGCGTAACAGCTGACTTCAATAATTTTGAACTTGAAGTTTTCGGTTCGACCGTTGAGATACCTCTCGATATCGATTCAATCGAGGACATCTTCCAGTACATCGACTACGCCTCAAATCTCGGCGGCGACTTCGCAAACATGGACTACTCCACACTTAAGACTCTTAAGCGTTCGGACGGCGACCTTGCCTTCATTAAGGGCATCGCTCAGTTTGCGGCAGACAACGCAGAGACACTCGGCAAGCTTGCACAGTGGGAAGAGGGCAAGACCTTCGACCTCGGCAAGGTAGGCGAATATATCGACACTCTTGAAGACGGCAGCGAAATCAAGACATTCGTTGACACCTACATCGAGGGCGGCGACCTTAACGCAAAGGTTAAGGAAGTTGTAGCCGACATTCTCGGTTATACACCCGCAGACACAGACACTCTTGACGACATCGTAAACAACGGCGTTATAAACAATGTTGTTGACCTTCTCAAGAACAACGGTCTTGTATCCGACGACGCAGCCGCAAAGATTAAGACTGACATCGACCTCAAGAAGCTTGACGTTTACACAGCTCTTAAGAACCTTGTCAAGATCGTTATGGACGACAACGAAGCAGAGCTTAAGACTGCTTACACCTATTATCTTGACAACCTTGTTCGTCCCATGCTCAAGACAGCTCTCGGCTATGTTGAGACAGAGGGTGCCGCAGCTACTCTTCCCGAGGATCATCCTTATGTCGGCTATCTTGCAGAGCTTAAAGCCCTTGCAGGCGACAATGCCGTTCTCGTTAAGTGCGGCGACGCTTACTATTCATTCAAGCTTGACGCCGACAACAACATCACAGATGTTAAGTCCGTAACATGGACTCAGCAGATTAAGATTGAACCCGTTTATGTAACCGTTTCCGATGATAACGGCGAAGTAAAGAAGTATCAGCCCGTATCCGCGGATATTGCTCCCGTTGTTTACACCACATACGCCGACAAGCTTGAAGGCGCTGAGGATTTCGTAAAGAACGAAGCTATCCCCGAGAACATTTCCACAATAATCGCAAACACAACAGCGACTGAGCTTTCAAAGTTTGTTCAGCTCGACGCAACACAGGGCGACACATCACTCTTCAACCTCAAGGTTGACTTCAGTGACGTTGAAGCTTATGCTGAAGAGACAGCGGCAACAGAAGGTCTCAAGGCTATGAAGGCCGCTTTCGACAAGGCAGGCGTTAAATACAGTGATGACCTTGCGGTTAATGTTGACGTAACACTTACATACACTGCTTATGCAACAGACGACGCATTTGTAGCTCAGGTTACAGCAGCTGCCGTTCCCACATTCTCAGGCACAGTTACATATACTCTTCCCGTTTTAGGTGAGACAACAGTTGGTATCAAGTCCGCTATTTCCGTTGTAAAAGAGCTTGGTATCGATGTTGATGCTCTCATCCAGGCCGAAATAGACAAGGTTCTTGTTAACCCCGTAGCAACGGTTGTTGTTGAAAATCTCGGCGCAGGCGCAGAGGGTGCTCTCGCAGGTGCTCAGGAGCTCTTAAACTTCCTTGACACAGACTTTGACATTGATTACAGCATAATCGATTTCTATGGCAACTATGACGCTCACAACGGTCTTGTAGGTCAGGTTAACGACATCCTTTGCGGCGTTGTTAAGATGCTTACATCCGACGCAGGTTATGAGTCACTCGCTCTTACAGAGGGTCTCAACAATAACCTTACAGCCAACATGCAGAAGATCTGCGACAAGGCAAACGACATGATGAACAAGGCAGAGTCCTTCATGAACGACAATGATGTCAAGGCTCTTATAGGCGAACTGCCCATCGACGCTTTTGACTCAAGCCTTCTGTTCGACCTCGTTGACTTCTCAAGCGTAGAAAACCTCTATGTAAGCGGCATTAAGACAGTTCTTAAGTTCGCTTCCGCTGAGAATGAAACTCTCGCAAAGCTCAACACAGCTGTTGCTGACGCCGAAACACTCGACGAAATAGCTGTTGCAGCTATAAACGTAGCATTCCCCGAAATCAACAAGACTCTTACCGATAATTATGCAAAGCTCGGTTACAGCTACACCTACACAGATATGGATGTTGCTTCCACAGACAACAACGGCAAGGACGTTATCATGAACAAGGTTGCGGACTTCGCTCTCTATGTTGTAACATTCGCATCCGAAAAGGTAGTTCCCGATATCTTCAACGGCATCATTGACAGCATCAACGAAAAGCTCGGCGAAGACATTCCTCACGTTTCATTCACATTCGGTGTAACAGCCGGTGCTACATGGACAGATACACTCACCGCTATCGTTGACAGAATTTACGACGTAGCCGACGGTATCTGCATCCCCGCTACCGGTTACACAGGCACAACTCTTGCGGACAAGATCAGCAACCTCGCTTGCGAGCTTCTTCCCATGGGTTCACTCCTTTCAAACTGCGCATCCGACAACTTCTGCTGTGATGCAAAGTATGTTTCCGAAGCTATCTTTGACAAGGCTCTTGCCGGTGACCTCGACAACTTCCTTCGTCTGTTTGAGACAGCTGAAAAGACAAATGACCTCGCTAAGGACGTAACATTCACAAAGGCTGTTATAAACGCATGCGAGCACATCTCCGACGCATTCCTTCCCGACACTATCATCAGTGACGAGTACACCGCTCCCAGCGATACACTCCTTCAGGACTTCAACTCCGGTGATACAGCCGCTAAATGCACGGCTTACGGCATCAAGAGTGCTAACAACCTTAAGGACACAAGCTTTGAGCCCCTCCTTCTCCTTGTAAGAGACTCCGGTATTCTTCCTTACTTCTGCCAGTGCGATGACGATGCACACACCTGGACCACACAGGCTGCTGTTGCCGCTACATGCACAAAGGAAGGCAAGACAGAATGCAAGGTCTGCTCCGTTTGCGGCAAGACCGAAGGCGGCGAGACAATCCCCGTTGACGCAGACAACCACACAAACGTTGTTGACGTTGCTGAAGTTGCTGCTACATGCACAAAGGCCGGCACAACAGCAGGCAAGAAGTGTGCAGACTGCGGTAAGGTTATCTCCGGCTGCACAGCAACAGCTCTTAAGGCTCACACCGAAAAGACAGTTGCCGGCAAGGCTGCTACCTGCACAGAAGCAGGCTACACCGACAGCATCGTATGCGCAGACTGCGGCAAGGTTATCAAGGCTGCTACCGAGATAGCTGCAACAGGTCATGACTATGATGACAGCGGCGTATGCAAGAACTGCGGTTCCAAGAAGCCCGAGGAGAAGAAGAGCTTCTTCCAGAAGATCGCTGATTTCTTCCAGAAGATAATCAACTGGTTCAAAAACCTCTTTAAGAAATAAGATTAAACGGTTTTCCAATTCCCCTCAGTAACAGATAACGGGCGCCCCGGAAGTGATGAGCTTCCGGGGCGCTCGGCGTTTGTACAATTAGCAATTAGCAGTTAGCAATTAGCAATGAAAAAGTATCCAGTATCCAGTGACCAGTGGCCAGAGTCGCAGACAAAAATCATCCGGTGAATGATTTTTGGCGTAGCGACTAATGAG
>CAZTWO010000088.1:0-8026 GCA_964617965.1 uncultured Ruminococcus sp.
TGCTAACTGCTAATTGCTAATTGTAATGTCCGCAGGACTTCCGACCTTGCTCCTTGCTCCTTGCTCCTTGCTAACTTTTATTGCTAATTGCTAATTGCTAATTGCTAATTGTTATGTCCGCCGTTTCCACTCTGATTACTTTCCTAAGCTCCGCCAGTGTCGTTTCAATCTGCAATCCGATTCTGCCGCCGCTGAAAAAAATGCGGTCACGGTTTTCGGCTGTCGAGTCAAATACGGTGCGGAAGAATTTTTTCATTCCGACAGGCGAACAGCCGCCGTGAATATACCCGGTCAGAGGCAGCAGTTCCTTTGATTTTACCATGTCTATGCTCTTTTCACCAACCGCTTTAGCCGCCTTTTTAAGGTCAAGCTCTTTGGCGACAGGCACAACAAAAACATAGTGTTCACCGGATTTTCCGACCGTTACAAGCGTCTTAAAAACATCATCGACATTCTGATTAAGTATCGCCGCAACCTCAACTCCGCTGACTGCACCGTCCTCGGCAAGGCCGTATGAATGCGTCTTGAAATCAATCTTCTTCTGCGTCAACAGCCGTACGGCATTTGTCTTTTCGGGAATATCTTTCATATCATGCACCTTCTTTAACGCTATTATATGACAAGTTTTCTTCCCCGTCAATATACTAAACAGCCCCGAACCATATTGCGGCAAAGTCTTTTCTCAGATAAAAAACATGCAGCTCATTTTCATGTTTTTAGAAATTCGCCCTGTACTTTATTGACATCGAGGCGGCAAAAGACTATTATATATTGCGGACTTTTCAAAAAAGAGGTGCTTTTATGGCAACGGGATTACCCGCATCTAAAAAGTATATAAAAGATTTTCAGAAGCCGCTTCGGTTTGCGAAGGACGGCAAATTCAGAATACTTCATCTGACCGACATTCACGAGGTTGACCCCGAAATGGATGACGATGAAGACAAGAGCATTCCGGCGGCTAAAACAGCCGAGACAATGCACGTTATCGAAGAATGTCTTGACCGAACAAAGCCGGATTTAGTCGTGTTCGGCGGCGACAACATAAGCGGATTCTGGAAAGAGTTCACATACGATTATATGTATAAGACGATTAAACGCATTACAGAGCCTGTCGCGAAAAGAAACATTCCGCTTGCGATTGTGTTCGGCAATCATGACGCCGAGTGCGAGTATATGCACCCGTTTATGTCGAAGGAAAATCAGATTCGCATATATTCCGAATATGAAAATTTCAGAGGCACAATGAACGATGAGGATGTTTTCGGCTGCTGCAACTGCTCCCTGCCCGTTCTGTCGTCGGACGGCTCTCACACGGCGTGGAACATCTGGTGCATTGACTCGAATGACTATATAAGAGACGAAAAGCACAATCAGATACAGGGCGCGGGCTACGGCTATGTGCATAAAGATCAGATAGAGTGGTACGAAAAGCATGCCGAGGAACTTAAGGCTGCAAACGGCGGCAAATGCGTTCCGTCGGTGCTGTTTCAGCATATCCCCGTAAAGCGTGAGTTTTCAAAGTTTGTCGAAGTCCCCGAAAAGGGCGAAAACACCGTGTCGCTCGCCGGCAGATATTATACAGTCCCCGATGACGCTTTTGTGTGCGGAGAGCTTCACGAGTCCCCCTGCCCTCCCAATGACCATGACGAGCAGTTTGACAGCTGGGTCAGGACGGGCGATATTGTTGCGGCGATTTTCGGTCATGACCACGTAAACTCGTTCACGATGGAGATTGACGGAATACAGCTTATACAGACACCGGGTGCGGGCTATCACACATACGGCGGCCCTCACGGCGGACGGCTTATTGTTCTTGATGAGAACATTCCCGACAGAATCGAAACACAGATTATATATGTCGACAGAATTACGGAGGCAGACATAAAATGAACAAGGAATATCTTTTTGAAATGCACGCCCACTCAAGCGAAGTCAGTGCGTGCGCCAAAGTGCCGGTTGAGGAAATTGCCGATGTATACCCCAAAGCGGGCTATGACGGAATTATTCTGACAAACCATGTAAACGGCAGCACATTTAAGCATGTGGGGCTTGAGGACGCCCCGTGGAGCGAAAAAGCGGAGTTTTTCCTCTCGGCTTATTACAGACTTAAAGAGCTTTGCGAAGGCAAAATGACCGTGCTTTTAGGTGCGGAAATATCATTTAAGGGCTCGTGGAATGACTATCTTGTCTACGGCATAACCGAGGACTTTATCAGAAACATGGGCGACGTGAGAAAAATGTCGTATGAGGATTTTTCGAAGATTGCACACGAAAACGGATTTCTGTTTCTTCAGGCGCATCCGTTCAGAGTTGACATGATGATTTCAGACCCCGATTATCTTGACGGCTACGAGATTTTCAACGGCAACCCCAGACACAATTCTTCAAATCATATAGCAAAAAGATGGGCAGAGGATCACGGCAAGACAATTGTCACATCCGGTTCTGATTTTCACGAGCACGGCGACAGCATAACCGGCGGAATTTATTTTGCAAATCCGATAAAAAATAACGACGATTTGTTAAGAGAATTAAGAGCGGGTAATTACAGACTTAAGACAAGCAAAGACACATAACAGATATAAAAGTTGCACCCCGGCAGTTTTTGAGGCTGTCGGGGCGCGTTTTTATTTAAGTGCCGTAAATTTTACCAGTGCTTTGCTCCGCATTCGCAGTACTGTTTAATCTTGAAAATCTTATTGAAAAAATTGAATATCTTCCAGAAGAATTTCTGAATGCCCTTTGTCTTGTGGCACATATGCGAGCAGTTTTCGGACGGATCCTTTGTGCCGAGGTCTGTGCCGCAGCTGTCGCACTTGCCGTCTTTATTTGCGTCGACGTGACCTGTTGCCGCTATAACGGAAGTCTCTGTCTTTGTGCATCCGGTACATGTACGTGTACGTATGCCGTTTTCGATGCAGGTCGGTGCTTTTGTCTGCACCCAATCTGTCATTGTGTGATCGGTTGAAGAGATTGCGGTAACATCTTTCTTTTCGGAACAGCGTGTGCAGTGGTGCGACTTTGAGCCGTCTGTTGTGCAAGTAGCTTCGGTGTCAACCGTCCACTCTGTCGAGAAATCATGATCGAGGGGCTCGGTTATATCGGTCTTGTAGCCCTGTCCGCACTCGGCGCAAAGATAAATTGTATACCCCTGCTGTGTGCATGTGGGTGCTGTGACAGACACCAGGTCACCCTGAGTGTGCGGTGCAGGGTCGGTGTATTCGGTATAACTATGGCCGCATTTTGAACACGTATAGTATGTACAACATTTTTCGCAGCAGGAAGAGCGGGTATATGAACGGTAGCTATGTTCGCACGCTTCGAATTTCGCAACGGAAGCGGTAAATGTCTCGTTGCTGTCGCAGTCATTAAATAAGTTCAGATAATATGTTTCGCCGGCCTCTAATGAAACAGAGGAAGAAACATCGCCATAATATCCGTAATTCGCGTCCAAAATTACATAGCCGTAGCTGCTGCTGGACGTACTGAATGTGAATTTGTATATTGCCGTCTCGGTCGGAATAAATTTTATATATTCTTCGTCGTCGGCTTCAATCAGAACAGAAAGCTTTGTGCCCTCTGTCAATACCGGTGCGGCATATTCGATTATCGTTATGTCAAATGTGCATTCGGCACCGGAATAACTGACGGTAAGTGTGCATGTGCCAAGCTTTGAAGTGTCAAAACCGGTTATATCAAAGCCTGTCGTTCTGTCGGCAGTTGTGCCGTCCGCGAATGTAACGGTAATGACAAGGCCGTCTGTTTTAAGCTGTTTGCTATTCATATTTTCCGTTTTATTCGTATATTCCGTTTTATTCGGCATTGTCTTAACGGCGATGCCTGCGACCTCTTTTTCTTCAATCGCAATAAATTTGTTTCCGTTACTTGAGGCATAGGTCTGTGCCGTTGAGTCGTATATGCCGTGAATTGCAACAGCCTCGGGGATAACTTCCGACTCAAATACACAATCTTTGTTGAGAACAGTAACATCCTTTAGCGATGAGACACCGATATAATCATACATCGCTCTGTAGCAGATTTTTGTTGTTTTTTCGGAAAGCTCAAGCTCCGTCAGTTTTTTGGCAACGGGATACGCATATAATGTTGAAAGATCCTTTGAATAAAGCATGCCGTCAACCGAAGCATATGCGGTGTTATCGGGGGACACATTGATTTCTTCAAGAGAAAACGCATAGAACCAATTACCTTCAATACTCTTTACACTTGAAGGAATATTGACTTTTTTCAATATTCCGGAGCCGACATTGAAATAAAGCATGACAACGGTGTCGGGGATTGTAATTTCATCGAAATTGTTAAAACACTCGGAAAGGTAAACGGCGAAAGCACGATCGCTTATGCTGAAATATGAACGCCCGGCAGGATAATACACAAGAATAAGATCGCCTATGGTGTCTAAATTATACATATCCTTAATCGATGCCAGATTTTCTTCGGAATACTGAACATATACGGCACCGTCAACGGAAAGATATGTGCTGTTGCCCTGTGCCACATTTACGTTTTTAACTTCTGTGTTGTTCCATAGGCAATAGTTCGGGTCACCGGTGAATGTCGTGGGCAGGTTCAGAGTTTCAAAGGAAAGAAATACATATTCTCCCTCAATAGAAGTAATTCCTTCACCTATATTGACGGTATCATAATATTCAGAACCATAATACCAGCCCGGAATATTGCTGTCATTTTCGATGTTAAGTGTGCCTGTACCGTTTATTGTCAGGGTGCGTGCCGCGGGGTCAACAGTCCATGTAAATGTGTCATCATTATCATCCGTCGATGTGCCGGAGAAAACCAGGCATGAAGTGTGCTCGGTATCGGTTCCGTACAAAATATGCCTGTCATAATTTTTCGAGCTGACATAATGCTGAGCGGAATTTTCATAGCAGTAAATTGTGCGGTCAACGGACATAGGTGTCAGAAGCTGCGTAAAATCGTAGATAGTTTTGTAAACACTGCCAATATAGGTATATGAAGTTCCGAAACGGGCATTGAACCTTGTCAGCATTTCGCTGTCCATTTCCGAGTATGACGCATCTGTTCCGCCGAAGACACTGTATTCAAAATAAGAACGTGTCTCAATATCCGCCTGAAGCCAAAAGAAATATCTGTATTCCTCCGAATAGCATACTTGATTTACGTCGCTGTAATCAAGCACGGCGGTCATTGACTTGTTGTTGATATTTTCGGCATATATCGCATCATCGGTGTCAAACGATTCAACGGCCGCCGAAATTGTCAGATTTTTCAGAAAATAGGAATTTATACCACGACTGTATGCATAAGTCTGCAGACTGTCGGGCAGAACAAGCGTTTCAAGAGATATAAGATAGTCTAAGCTCTGTTCGCCTATGCTTGTTACGCCTTCGGGTATAATAAGCTCCTTAAGAGAAATGTCGTACGTAAAAACATATTTGCCGATAGTTTTAAGAGTAGAAGGCAACGATACGCTTTCCATGTTGATAAGAGCTGCAAGGGCCGCGTCGCCAAGTCCGGTTATGCCTTCTTTAACTACGACATGTTTTATGTCTTTGATGTGACTGCCCCATGGCAGTGCGGAGACAGGCTGCGGCTCTCCTGAAGAAGAATCTGCGCCCAGCTGTTCTCCGAGTTCTACATTGACAATGCCTGTGCCGCCGATTGTAAGTGTGCCGGTTGCAGCGTCAAAAGCCCATGTGTAGGTGCTTTCTGCGTCGCCGGCTGCGGGGGCGGTGTTCTTTGTGTCACCGTCTGTCGGTGTGGTCGTGGTCTCTGCGGCTTCGGCTTTCAGGGCATAGAGCCCGGCTGTGCCGATGGGCATAATGCTTATAACCATAAGCAGTGAGAGCAGCAGAGAGAGTGTTTTTCTCATTTTTCGCATTCGTTTTCCCTCTTTTCTTTAATTTTTTCGACATTGCCGCAGAATGCATGTGCGGTGCCGTCGTTGTATTAAAATAACCGCTAAAGGCCTGCGTACACAAGCCGATAACGGTTAATTTACGATATTAAAGCAAAGCGATAGAAAAGGATATAGCTGTTTTGTCTGTCTGTCTGTCTGTCTGTCTGTCTGTCTGAGATTTTCGCAGAGTTCATCATATCTGTCAACCCTTTTTCTTCATAATCTTCATAATCTACCTACGATTGTATATTAGCAGAAACTGTCGGCACTTGTCAAGATATTTTAAACAAATTTTTTTATATTTTTCAAAAATGGTCAAACATATTTCGAATTTGCAAAAATCATACGACTATAATTATATATCTAACAAATAAAAATTGCTATACTCCCCGTCTTAAATAAAAAACTTTGACACTGTTCATAAAAATCCCCGATTAACATTTGACATTTTTTCGGCACGTACTATAATATAATCGTTAAATAATGTGTGGGCAACCGCACACGAAAGGAACATTAAAATGTATTACGAAATGACAATAGCCGGCTGCAAAAGACAGCTGCCCCTTTGCAAGCTTAATGACGACCTTATGATAGGCGCGTTTGTAATTTTCGGTGATGCCGAACTTACCGTGGCGTGTGCCGCCGAGCTTCTTAAGAAAGCGCCGGAGTATGACTATCTGCTCACAGCCGAATCGAAGGGCATTCCGCTTATTCACGAGATGGCGCGTCAGCATGGCGACAAGAAATATTTTGTCGCGCGCAAAGCCCCCAAGCTCTATATGACAGGCGTATTTGAAGTCGATGTTCATTCCATTACCACAGCCAAGGAGCAGAAGCTCTATCTTGACACAGCCGATGCCGAGATTATGAAGGGCAAAAAGATACTTATAATCGATGATGTTATCTCGACCGGTGAATCACTCGCCGCACTCGAAAAGCTTGTTAACGCCGCCGGCGGTGAAATCTGCGGCAGAATGGCAATTCTGGCAGAGGGCGACGCACAGAACAGAAAAGATATTGTCTATCTTGAGAAGCTGCCGCTGTTTAACAATAAGGGCGAAGTAATAGAATAAAAGAGGTATTATTATGAACAAAAAGATAAGGCTTGCGATAATCGGAGTTGCCGCTGCCGCCGGATGTGCCGCAGCCGCAGTTCCGCTTAAAGCAATAATCGAAGCTAAAATCGGCGTAAAAAATCTGCCCGATAATTTTACGATAACAGCTCATACGGGATGCTGCGGAGCCGAGGCGAACACGCTTGAGTCCTCAGCCGTAGGTTTTGCCAACGGTGCGGACATATCCGAATTTGACCTTAATGTTGCACTTGACGGCACGCTGTGTCTTTCGCACGACACGCCAAAAGAGGGTGAAGCGATTGTGCCGCTTCAGTCCGAATTTGAGTTTTTCGCTCCGTTTGAAGACAAGAAGCTGAATGTTGACGTAAAGACCACAAAGGCGCTTGACGGCATTCTCGAAATCGCCGAGAAAACGGGCGTAAAAGACAGAATTTTCTACACCGGTATCGGCATTCAGGATGTAGCGGCGGTTAAGGCAAAGACACCCGAAATCCCCTACTATCTCAACTGCGAGGTGTCCGAGAGCATTCTTGACGACAAGGACTGCCTTCAGAACTTTATTGACGGCGTTAAGGAGACCGGTGCGATAGGGCTTAATATGCACTTTTCAAACGGCTACAAGAAGCTGATTGAAGCGTGCCACGAAAACGGACTGGAAGTATCGCTGTGGACAGCATACAAAGTAAAGGATATGCTCAAATGCCTTGCGGTGTCGCCCGACAATATCACAACGACGCATCCCGATACGCTTCGCAGAATTATCAATATTCTGAAGTGATTTTATAAAATAATAAAATTTACTATTGACTTTTAGCGAGTCGGTATGTATAATATTTAAGCAGTCGAACAACGGACCATTAGCTCAGTTGGTTAGAGCAACCGGCTCATAACCGGTCGGTCCGGGGTTCGAGTCCCTGATGGTCCACCAAGTGTTCGACTGCCACATAGGGGTATAGCTCAGTTGGTAGAGCAGCGGTCTCCAAAACCGCGTGCCGAGGGTTCAAGTCCTTCTGCCCCTGCCAGAGAAATCAAGAAAAGCATCGTTATAAGCGGT
>CAZTWO010000089.1:0-7939 GCA_964617965.1 uncultured Ruminococcus sp.
GTATCCGCCAGCTGAATTGTAGACACATCAACATAGTGATGCTCAAATACAGCCGAGCCGTCGGAGGAGATTGTAAGCGTAGAACCGCCGTTTTTCTCTTCATCCCAATAACAGCCGGGGCCGGTCTTGAGAGCATATGAAAGACGAATGCCTTCGTACATTATCGACGCACAGTTTACGTGATCGTGACCGGCTATAATGTTCTTTGTGCTGCCGAGGGATTTGCATACATCGAAAAATCCGGTGTTGTTTTCGTCCTTGGGACTGCAGATGCCTTCGCCGTTATCGCCGAAATAGTCAACATCTGTATCCTCATAGTAGCACTCGTTTTCTTCGTCATAGACGGACTTCCATGCATCCTTGTATTCACAGACGGGAATGTGCATAAACACAGTGCTTTCGACTGTTCCGCCGTTTTCTTCGGCAATACCGTTAACTGCCCACTTATACCACTCAATCTGATTTGCCCAGAGATGGTCATAGCCGCCGTTTTCGGCATCGGAATGAGTGTCCATCATGAAAAGCGTATGGATAGTCTTGCCGTTTTCGGTAATGTTGAGAATATAGTTGCCGTAGCCCATGTCCTTAGGACCGAACTTAAACAGACAATTTTCGGCTTCTGACATTCTGTAAGCCGCCCAGAACTCGCTTATAAGGTGCTGACCGTCATGGTTGCCCATTATCGGAGCCCACGGAATACCGTATGCATCAATAAAATTGATAAGCTCAAGATACGCAACAGGACCCCATGCGTTGTCACCGGTGAGGGTGATAAGATCGGGATTAAGCTCTTTTACAAGTCTGTCAATTGTCTCGGACGCTATTGTCCAGTTGTCTGAATAAGCCGCTTTGTCCTTAAGCTGAACATCGGCAATGTTAAGTACGACAAAATCCTTGTCGGGGTCTTTTTCGAGTGCCACAGCGTATGTGTCGGACGAATATTCGTCATTAACACTCCAGTTATAGAAATACTTGTCTTCTCCGCCGACAACAGCAGCGGTGATGGGTGTTAAAATCTGGGTAAAAGACAGAATAAATGCCATCAGTAATTTAATAATCGCCATTTTTCTTCCTCCGAAAAGTTTTATTTTGTTTATTTTACCAAAACTTCAAAACAAATGCAATACTTTTTATTGATTTTCAAAAAAAACACCGTCCGACATAATTTTTAAGGTCGGGCGGTGCTATTTTCTGTTATGGAATTATAAGATTATGATTATTTAGTGGGGACAAGCTTTTCTTTGCCGCCCATGTAGGGACGAAGGGCAACGGGGATGTTTACACTGCCATCCTCATTGAGGTTATTTTCCAAAAACGCAATAAGCATTCTGGGCGGAGCGACAACGGTGTTATTGAGAGTGTGGGCAAGATATTTGCCGTCTTTGCCGTTGACTCTGATTTTAAGTCGTCTTGCCTGAGCGTCACCGAGATTGGAGCAGGAACCGACTTCGAAATACTTCTTCTGTCTGGGACTCCATGCCTCAACGTCAACACTCTTTACCTTAAGATCGGCAAGGTCGCCGGAGCAGCACTCAAGCGTACGAACCGGGATATCCATGCTTCTGAACAGGTCAACTGTGTTCTGCCAGAGCTTATCAAACCACATTTTGCTTTCTTCAGGCTTGCAGACAACAATCATTTCCTGCTTTTCGAACTGATGAATACGGTATACGCCTCTCTCCTCTATGCCGTGCGCACCCTTTTCTTTGCGGAAACAGGGTGAATAGCTTGTAAGAGTATAGGGCAGGTCTTTTTCATCAAGTATGGTATCGATAAATTTGCCTATCATGGAGTGCTCGGATGTACCGATAAGATAGAGGTCCTCGCCCTCGATTTTGTACATCATGGCATCCATCTCGGCAAAGCTCATAACACCGGTGACAACATCGCTTCTGATCATGAAGGGCGGCACACAGTATGTAAAGCCGCGATCAATCATGAAGTCTCTGGCGTATGAAATAACGGCGGAGTGAAGGCGTGCAATATCGCCCATAAGATAATAGAAACCGTTGCCGGCAACTTTACGAGCGGAATCAAGGTCAATGCCGTTGAAGCGTTCCATAATATCGGTATGATAAGGAATTTCAAAATCGGGAACAACAGGCTCGCCGAAGCGTTCAACCTCGACATTTTCGGAGTCATCCTTGCCGACGGGAACGGAATCATCAATGATATTGGGAATTGTCATCATGATTTTCTTGATTTTTTCGGCAAGCTCGGCTTCTTTTTCCTCTGCGGCGGCAAGCTCGGCGGAGCTGACGTTAACAAGCTCCTTCATCTTTTCGGCTTCTTCCTTTTTGCCCTGATGCATTAAAGCACCGATCTGCTTTGAATATTTGTTTCTGTCGGCTCTTAATTTGTCGGCGTTCTGCTTGTTGAGACGGCTCTCTTTGTCAAGCTCGATAACCTCGTCGACAAGGGGCAGCTTGCTGTCCTGGAATTTCTTTTTAATGTTCTCTTTTACGATATCGGGATTTTCTCTTAAAAACTTAATGTCAATCATAATTTTGGCTCCTTATATAAGTTTCTTTTATTATAGTGTTTATAAAAATATTATCTTTTGTAATCAGCAAAGCAAAAGTGAGCAAGGAGCAAGGAGCAAGGAGCAGTGAAAAGTAGTTTTCAGTGTCTGGAGTCAGTGTTTCATCTAATGTAGAATGCAGAATGCATAATGTAGAATGTCGGAAGTCCTGCGGACTTGATTTATATAGCTCCGCAGAATTATAAACTGTATATTTATGTTTGTTTAATCTTCTGCGTTAGCTTATAATTCAAAACGCTGCGGCGTTTTCCTTCCCCGGTCCCTGACCCCCGGTCCCCGGCCCCTTTTTCATTGCTAATTGCTAATTGCTAATTGCTAACTGCCATTACTCTTCGTTAAAAAGCCTGGTAAGCTTAAGCAAATCGTCACGGTCAAAGTATTCTATTTCGATTTTGCCGCCCTTGCCGGAGTTTTTGTTAATGACTTTTACACTGCGGGCGAGGGTGTTTGCGATTGAAAGCTCGATTTCGTCATAGAATTTATCACGCGACTTAGGCTTTTTCGGCTCTGCGGGGAGTTTGTTGAGTTTTTTTACAAGTGTTTCGGTCATTCTGACGGACAAACCCTCTTCTATGACCGTTTTTGCGGCTTCGGGGATTTTATCCTTGTCATTTATACCCAAAAGCGTTCTTGCGTGACCTGCGGAGAGCTTCCCTTGTGATACAAGTGATAAGACTTCATCGGGGAGAGCTAAAAGACGGAGTGAGTTTGCTATTGCGGGGCGTGACATTGACAGCTTTTCACCTGTCTCGTTCTGCGTAAAGCCGAACTCGTCCATAAGGCGTTTGATGCCCTTTGCCTGCTCTATCGGGTCAAGATCCTCACGCTGGAGGTTTTCGATAAGAGCGATTGCGGCGGCTTCTTCGTCGCTTAATGACTTGATTATAACGGGAACTTCGTTAAGTCCCGCTCTTCTTGCGGCACGCCAGCGGCGTTCACCTGCTACAATTATGTAACCGCCGTCGGATGCGGGGCGAACAAGAAGCGGCTGCAACACACCGTATTCGCGTATGCTGTTTTCAAGCTCCAGCATTGCATCCTCGGAAAAATTTGTTCTCGGCTGATTTTTATCCGGCTCAATATCGCCTATCGGGAGCGTTACGGAGCCTTCATTCTGCGGACTTTCGGCGGAGTTATCGAGAAACAGTGAATTAAATCCCCTGCCGAGTCCCGATTTTTTGTTTGATGCCATATTTTCTCCTTATTGTTTATTTAAAAATTCGTCTGCCAGAGCATTATAAGCCTCAGAGCCCTTTGACGAACGGTCAAAATAGATTATAGGCTGACCGAAAGACGGAGCTTCGGACAGACGTACATTTCGGGGAATTGTCGTAGAGTATACTTTTTTCGGGAAGAATTTTTTTACTTCCTCGACTACCTGGCGTGTAAGATTCAGTCTGCCGTCGTACATTGTCAGAAGCACGCCTTCAAGCTCAATATACGGATTATACAGTCTTTTAATCTGTCTGACTGTTGACATAAGCTGTGACAGACCTTCGAGGGCGTAATATTCGCACTGGATGGGGACTAAAAACGTATCCGATGCCGTTAAAGCGTTAAGCGTTATAAGTCCGAGTGACGGCGGACAATCGAGAAATACATAATCGTATTTATCCCAGACGGGTGCAAGAGCGTTTTTGAGAAGGCTTTCTCTGCCTTTTTTGTCGATTATTTCAAGCTCCGCACCTGCAAGGTCCATATTTGACGGGATTATATCTATATTCTTAAATTCGGTGTGGATTATGACATTTTCGGCTTTTTCTTCGCCGACAAGAATGTCATATGATGATAATTTTGTTTTTCTTTTATCTATTCCGAAGCCGCTTGTGGTGTTGCCCTGTGGGTCAACGTCAACAAGAAGCACTTTTTTATCTTTATCTCCGATGCATGCGGAGAGATTTACGGCGGTTGTTGTTTTGCCGACACCGCCTTTTTGGTTCAGGATGGAGACGGTTTTGGACATCAAATACCTCCTTTATGTTGCAATTCTAACTATAAAAGTTAGTAAGAAGCAAAAGACAAGGAGCAAGGAGCAAGGAGCAGTTGCGGAAGACACTGCGTGTCTTGGATTGTATAAGCTTCGCGTCTTGCATAGTTTGTTCTTTGCATAATAGTAAATTAATACATATCTATTATATTATACTCGGTTGCTAAAAGCAAGGAATTTGCGGAAGTTGAGAGTATTTTTAAGAAAATTGTTTCACGTGAAACATTAAAGGGGCTTTTTTGATATCTGTGCGGCAACTCGAGGGTATTTTGTCGGTGTGGGGGACATTTTTTCGAATACAATTACCTCCCTGTCGCTGCCGTCAGGAATTTTATAAATCTGCCTGTCGGTTTTCTTTGCACCGAGCATGGCGGCGGCGGAAATACCTCTTTTTTCTTCTTCGGCAGCCATTACGGCTTTAAGCGGAGCAAACACACCGCCGACTTTAGCAAGCGGGATACAGTATTCGCTGAGCACATTAAGCTGTGCAACTGCTCTTGCTGTGACTATATCGAATTTTTCTCTGTATTTTTTGTCTTTTCCGGCGTCTTCCGCACGGACTGTAACAATTTCCGGGGTTAAATCAAGCTCTTTTGAAAGAAAACGCAGAAATTCAAGCTTTTTGTTGATAGAGTCAAACAGAGTTACATTTATATTCGGTTTGGCGACAAGCAGTGCCATTCCGGGAAATCCCGCGCCCGTGCCGACATCGCAGAGCTTAACACCGTCTTTTATATCAACAAATTTGCACAATGCAAGCGAATCGACAAAATGTTTTATGACTATATCATCCGGCTCGGTTATTCTTGTGAGATTGACTTTTTCATTGTATTCCACAAGCAGTTTAGCGTATAAAGCGAATTTTTCACACGCCGTATCGTCAAGATTTATGTTATACAGCTGTGCGGATTTTATGAGAAGCTCTTTTGAAATCATATTTTCACCTGTTTTTGGCAAGATAGATAAGCAGAACGGAAATATCAGCAGGGCTGACACCGGATATACGGCTCGCCTGCCCTATGTTATGCGGACGGATTTTTGTAAGTTTTTCTTTGGCTTCAAGTCTGAGATTTATTATATCGTTATAGTCGATATCTTCGGGAATGAGTTTCACTTCAAGGCGGTGCATTTCGTTGACCTGTGCATACTGGCGTTTTATGTAGCCTTCATACTTTACATCAATCTCGACCTGTTCAAAAATTTCATACGGCAAATCGGGACGGTTGATATCGTATGGAGTCAGTAGCTCATAATTCAGCTGTGGTCTGCGAATTAAATCTGCAAGCTTACAGCCTGTTGTCATAGGTGATGTTTCACGTGAAACAAGCATTTCATTCAAAGCGTCGTCCGGAGCGATAACCTGTTTTTCTATTCTCGCTCGTTCCGTTTTTATAAGCTCTTTCTTTTTGAGAAGCTTCTGATATCTCCCTTCGCTTATAAGCCCTAATTTGTAGCCTGTCTCGGTCAGACGAAGGTCAGCGTTGTCCTGTCGCAGTATAAGACGGTATTCGCTGCGTGAAGTCATCATTCTGTACGGTTCATTGCAGCCCTTTATGACAAGATCGTCTATAAGAGTGCCGATATATGAACCCGAGCGTTCAAGAATAAGCGGTTCCCTTCCCTGAACTTTAAGTGCAGCGTTAATACCTGCCACAAGTCCCTGTGCGGCAGCCTCTTCGTATCCGCTCGAGCCGTTAAATTGCCCCGCACCGAAAAGCCCGGGGATATTTATAAACTCAAGTGTCGCCTTAAGGCTCTGCGGATCGGTGCAGTCATATTCAATCGCATAGGCGTTGCGCATGACGTGGGCGTGTTCAAGTCCCTTTATCGAATGAATAAATCCTTCCTGCACATCAATCGGAAGAGAGGAAGAAAGACCCTGTAAATATAATTCTTCGGTGTCAAGTCCGCACGGCTCAATAAATATCTGATGGCGTTCTTTTTCTGAAAAACGAACCATTTTGTCTTCTATGCTGGGGCAGTATCTGGGACCTATTCCCTCGATTTTGCCGCCGTAAAGCGGAGAACGGGACAGATTTTCCATAATTATGCGTTTTGTCTCGCTGTTTGTATATGTCACATAGCACGGAAGAATATTTTCGGGCAGTTTTTCACAGTCAAAAGAGAACGGAACAACACGTTCATCACCGTACTGGACATCAAGCTGAGAAAAATCAACACTGCGTTTGTTAACTCTCGACGGAGTACCCGTCTTAAAGCGGCGAAGCGGTACACCCTCTTTAATAAGACTGGAGGACAGCTCATCCGCAGGGAATACGCCGTCAGGACCGGAGGAAAAACTCTTGTCTCCGACATAGATTTTGCCTTTGAGGAATGTTCCTGTTGCGATTACAACGGTTTTTGACTTGTAGACACAGTCTAATTTCGTTTTTAGAATAAACCCGTCGTTCTGTTTTTCAAGTGACACTATTTCAGCCTGCACCAGTTCGAGATTTTCCTGTTTTTCGAGTGCATGCTTCATATATTTGGCATACTCTCGCCTGTCAATCTGTGCACGAAGAGAGTGAACGGCAGGACCTTTGCCTAAATTGAGTATACGGCTCTGCAGAGTGTTTTTGTCAGCCGCCTTGCCCATTTCGCCGCCAAGAGCGTCGATTTCACGCACAAGATGACCCTTAGAAGTGCCGCCGATTGACGGATTGCAGGGCATATTGCCTATCATATCAAGACTTATTGTAAACACAACGGTTTTGCTGCCGAGTCTGGCAGCGGAGAGTGCCGCTTCTATTCCGGCATGACCCGCACCGATAACGGCAACGTCATAATTTCCGCAAAAATAGTCCATATTTCCTCCGGAGAAAAATAGAGATTAGATTGTGGGTTAACGGAAGAGATTGTAAAAGTTGTAAGATATACTACAATAACAAAACAATGTAGAATGTAGAATGCAGAATGCAGAATGTCGCAGACAAAAATCATCCGGTGAATGATTTTTGGCGTAGCGACTAATGAGGACCGGCAGCAGCGGTCCGACAAACCAAAATCAAGAAGACGCTTCGCGTCTTGGATTTATATAGCTTCGCAGGAGGAAAGATTTTGGGTAATTAGCAATTAGCAATGAGCAATTGGTAATTGGCTTCGCGGGAGGTAAGCTTTTAGGCGCTTGCCGCGGGCTTTGCCGTGGGCGGGGCGGGGCCGCTCTGCAGTGCACCTGTCCGCCCGGTCGGTCAGTCTTTTGAATGAGGTCATTTAAAGTCCGGACCGACAGGTGCCACTTTGAGCGGCGTGCCCTCTCTCGTCTTCATTTATCCGGCCGCCGAGGACGGCAACCGAATAAATCTGACTCGTTCGGGCACCCATGCCTCGTCGGCGTTCTGCCAAAGGCAGTTCCGCCTCCTCGGCTCCGCCGCTCGTCACGGCTTACGCCGCTCCTCGCGGCCGCAAGCCTC
>CAZTWO010000090.1:0-7848 GCA_964617965.1 uncultured Ruminococcus sp.
GGAATTGTGACAACTTTTTTAATAAACTTTTTCATCAAAAAGACAAAAATAACAGTTTCGTCGGTGCGAAAGAGTCTTATTTGTGATTTGTTAACAAAATCGTCAAACATTTTAGTTATATTATTCATTGAAACAGGTTAAAATGTTAATATGAATATCAGATAATATATCGGATGATTGAAGGGTGCGTTATGTCTATTCTTTCCGAGCTTATAAAAAAATCTCCCGTTCTGCCCGAAAGCGGCATTTCGGATATCTATCCGCTCACTCCGTCACAGCAGACAATGTATTTTATGATTAAGTACAGCCTTCACAAGCAGGTTGTGCAGATTCCCACTTCTTTTTCGATTGCGGGCGAGCTTGACTTCAAAACACTTGCCCGTGCCGTAAATATCGAAATTAAGAGAAACGACTGCATGCGTCTTCGCTTTTTCAAAGACGACGACACCGTAAAGCAGTATTTTCTCGATGAATATAAGCTTGACGGTATCCGCTGCCTGAATTTTATTGACGAGAGCCAGATGCAGTCATATTTTGACAGTGACGCGTCCACCCCGATAAAATTTTTTGAAGGCGAAATTTTCAGAATTTTCTTTTTTACCTGCGGGGAGCGTAACGGCGTATATTTCAATGTCAGCCATCTTGCCATGGATGCCGTGGCGGTTACATATTTCTATCGTGACCTGTTCGCCGTTTATGATGTACTTAAAAACGGGGAAGACCTGCCCGCACCTATGACTGCGTTTGAGAGCATTGTGCAAAAAGAGATTGAGTATACAAAAAGTCCCCGCTTTGCGTCCGATGCCGAAGCGATAAGCGCATACCACCGCAAGGGTGGATGTCCGTATTACTGCGGTCTGCACGGCCCGGAGATCCTCGAAAAGCAGAGACAGAAGAAAAACGACCCCACTTTAAGAGTGCCGTCACTTCTTGACCCCATTCACGACAAGAGCGATCTTTATACTTCGTCAATTGACGCAAACACAACAAAAAAGATACTCGATTACTGCAAGGCGAACAACATTGCGCCCGAGACGCTTATTCAGACGGCGTTCAGACTTCACGCTTCGCATATAAACAACGATATAAATGATACGTTCATGATAACGCTCTGTTCAAGACGTGTCACACGCACCGAACGCAATTCGGGCGGTTGTATGGCACAGCCCTTCATGACACGCCTTATTTACAGTGGTGATATGACCTTCAGACAGACCGTTGATGCCTGCACTGCATCAAGAAACGAGCTGTTCAGACATAAGGACTTCCCGTATCTGTCATCAAGACGCATTCAGCAGGATTTATACGGACTCTCCTCTGCTCAAGGACCGTCATTCATGATGTACACATGGCTGCCCGTTGAATTTTCGGAGAAGCTCTCGGCTCTGTCGCCCGAGCTTCGCGGTTATAATTTAGGCAGATATGTTGTGCCGATGTACGCTTTCTCATTCGTAAATCCCGACACGGGGTGCCTTGAGCTGTCGTATATGTACCGCACAAATACATTGTCGCTCGAAAATGTCCGTTCGCTTCATAAGAATGCGGTAATGTACATTAATCAGGGAATTGAAAATCCCGATATTACGATAAACGAGCTTGTCGGAGGGAAAAACTGATGGAAAAACCGGACAAGGCTTTTCTTGACGGCTTAAAAAAATGCAGAGACGCGATGTATGCAGAAGGGGAGGTTACAACCCTCAAACAGCTTCTGACGCTCTCGAAAAAGCATTACACCGGCAGGGTTCAGTTCGCCGAAAAGATAAAAAAAGAGACGGTATATTATTCCGTCGACAGATTCTATGACGATGTTTCAAAACTCGGTCAGTCACTTCTGAATATGGGACTGCACGGGGGCAACGCGGCGATTGTGGGTGAAAACTCATATGCCTGGCTTACGGCGTTTTTCGCGGCAAACTGCTCCGGCAATGTCGCTGTGCCTCTCGACAGGGAGCTGAACGACGAAAAGCTTGTTGAGCTTGCCGAAAAGGGCGACTGCGAGGTTATGTTTTTTACGCCGTCCTATTCGAGCACCGCAAAACAGTTTCTGTCGGGCGGCGAGGGCAGACACGCAATCTGTATAAGCGGCACTCCCCGAGGCGACGGATTTTATAAGGCGGAGGAGCTAAAACAGCGGATTGACGATATAACGGAATTTGAGAGCATAACGCCCGACAGGGACGACACTGCGGCGATTGTTTTCACGTCCGGCACCACCGGCGCAAACAAGGGCGTGTGTTTGAGCCACGGCAATTTCTGTTCGAACTTTTCGGACATTGCGCTGCTGTCAAGACCGGTTTCGACGGCAATATCCGTTCTGCCGATGAACCATACATATGAGCTCAGCTGTATTGAGCTTACGGCGATTTATACGAATACAATTCTTTATATAAACGACAGTCTCCGCAATTTTACGGCGAATATGAAATCGTTCAAGCCCGAGGCGATGGCGGCTGTGCCGAAACTGATGAGCGTTATCTATGACGGCATTGTCGAAAAAGCGGAAAAGAGCGGCCGTCTCGAAAAGCTCCAAAGGGGTGTAAAGCTCAGCAGCACGCTTCTTAAGCATCACATTGATATAAGACATATTCTGTTTAAGGATATTATAAAGGAATTCGGTTATGCTTTGCCTATGATATCCGTCGGCGGCGCACCGATTGACTGCGAAAAGGCGGCATTTCTTGAAGCGATTGGCTTTAAGATTTACGCCGGATACGGTCTTACCGAGGGCAGCCCGATTGTAACGCTCAACTGTGATGTTGCGGCGGATGCCAAAAATGTGGGAGTGAGTCTCCCGGGGTGCGAAATCCGCATTGCCGACCCCGACGAAGACGGCACGGGAGAAATTGAAATCAGAGGCAAGAACGTAACTCACGGCTACTATAAAGACGACGAAGCCGACAGAGTGTCGTTCACGCCCGACGGCTGGTTTAAGACCGGTGACTACGGCAGACTCGGTAAAAACAGGGAGCTGTACATAGCCGGACGAAAGAAAAATATTATAATTCTCGATAACGGAAAAAACATTTACACCGAAGAGCTTGAGGAGCATTTCATGCAGGGTGACAGACTTATAAAAGAGGCTGTCGTGCTTGTGGTCGAAAACGAAACTCCTCACGGAACAAAAAAACATCTCGCTCTTGCTGTCGCCGTTGACCCCGACACAGTCGGAGACAGAACCAAAGAACAGCTTGAAGCGGATGTTAACAGTGCGGTCGCAAAACTTAACAGAAGTCTGCCACCGTACGAAAAAATAGCAGATGTCATGACCGTAGTCGGGGAATTTAATAAGACATCAACAATGAAAATCATTCGCAGGGACGTTGAAGAAATGTACCGTGCGTATCGAAAGGGCAGGGAAGAATAATGTTGGACAAGAAACTTGTAAGACTTCTTACAGAGTACGTAGACACAGACCCGGAGACGATAACCGAGGATACCGACATAAGAGCCGACTTAGGACTCGATTCACTTCAGCTTATGAGCCTTGCGGTTCAGCTTGAAGCGGAATACGGCGTGACCATCTCGGACAGGGATGCGGCGAACATTCAGACAGTAGGGGATGTAATGAAGCTCCTCGGCGAGTAATCAGCCGAAAACGAATACGAATAAAAACAAAAAACGCTCTGTCGGCTTTGCGGTCGGCAGGGCGTTTGTTTAGTTAGCAATTAGCAATTAGCAATGAGCAATGAGCATTAATGGTTAGCGATTAGTATTTTTACGGATAATATGTAATGCTGCAAATTATCCGGTTGTGGTATAGGCATCGGGGTTGACATGAAAAAGAAAATGTAATAATATAACTTTGCCGAAGGACGAACCTGACGGTAGGCGGTTAAGTCTCAGCCCTCGAAAGGGGGCGAAGTGTTATGCAGTATGTAACTTATGAAAATCTGTTTGCATTCATGCTCGTAGTAATTGCGATATTAGACCTTGCTATGACCTTTTACGGTTCCCGCAAGTAAGAATAATAACATAAAAAGAAAAAACCGCCCAAAGCGCTAATTTTGGCGGTTTTTTCTGTCCAAACATTGAGGGCATAACCGTCTACACGGTTCGTCTCTTCGGTATTATTGTATAACAAATCGGTGGGTTTGTCAACCGGTGAAGGGTTGACATGAAAAAGAAAATGTAATAATATAACTTTGCCGAAGGACGAACCTGACGGTAGGCGGTTAAGAAAGGCTTTGCCTTGACGCCCTCTTATGAAAGGGGGCGAAGTGTTATGCAGTATGTGACTTATGAAAATCTTATAGCTTTTACGCTTTTAATTTTCACTGTGATGAGCTTTGCCTATAAAGTGTCTTCGGACATAAACGGCAGACGCAAATAAAACAGCAAAGAACTACAGCGAATAATACGACAAGAAAAAACCGCCCAGCCCTCTAAACTTGGCGGTTTTTTCTGTCCAAAAACGAGGGCATAACCGTCTACACGGTTCGTCTCTTCGGTATTATTGTACAACAAGACAATGAGTTTGTCAACCGAAATATAATTTGCAGACGAATTACGGAGGCTATAATATGAATACGAATGTTGCGTCTTATCTTGATAAACTGTTTGAAGGGTACGAGGCGGAATTAAAACGCCTTGTGGATATAAAGAGTGTGCGAACGGAAGCACAGGACGGGTATCCATTCGGCAAGGGTCCTGCCGAGGCACTTGACGAAGCAGAAAAAATCGTAAATGCCCACGGATTTTCCATGACGAACTATGAATATTACGCAGGTGAAGTAAACTTAGGCGAAAATCCCGATATGATGCTTCTTGCCCATCTTGATGTTGTGCCCGAAGGGGACGGCTGGACAAGAGCGCCGTATAATATGACACGTGAGGGCGATTTGCTCTACGGCAGAGGCACAACCGATGACAAGGGTGCGGCTCTTGCCATGATTTACGCCATGGACGCTGTAAAGTCCGTTCTGGGTGAGCCGAAAACGGGAGTTCGACTTGTTCTCGGATGCGGTGAAGAAACGGGCAGTGAAGATATGGAATACTACTTCAAAAAGCGTCCCGTCCTTAAATATACGCTTTCCCCCGATGCCGAGTATCCGCTTATAAATATCGAAAAGGGCAGATACTCTCCGACTTTCACAAAGATAATCGCAAAGACGGATAAAAATATCCGCATAAAAGAAATAAACGGCGGCGTTACGCAGAATATAGTTCCCGGTAAGGCCGGTGCCGTAATAAGCGGCGTAAGTGATACTGAAATTGCGAAAATCTGTTCGGATGTTGAAAAGAAGACCGGTGTCGGGTTCACGATTGAACCCACGGCGGACGGAGTGAAAATATCGGCAAGCGGTCAGACGGCACACGCTTCCACTCCGGATCTTGGAAACAACGCACAGACGGCACTCATTGAAGTGCTGTACGAGTTTGATACCGACCTTAAATCGGAGCTTGAATTTCTTAAAAAGACTTTTCCGCACGGTGAGACGGACGGCGCTTCACTCGGTGTAAAGCTGTCCGATAAAGAGTCGGGTGATTTGACTCTCAACTTCGGTGTTATGCATTTTGACGGCGAGACACTCACGGTTAATTTTGACGCAAGATGCCCGGTGACCGCCGATGACGGCAGAGTTTTTGACAGGGCGAACAGCGTGTTTGAAGGTGCCGGTTATACGAGCGACAGAGCAGTACCGACAAAGGCTCATGTTGTCGGAAAAGACAGCGAGATTGTTAAGGAGTCGCTTGCGGTGTACGAGGAATTCACGGGAGAAAAGGCGGAGCCCATAGCAATCGGCGGCGGCACGTATGTTCATGAAATTCCGGGAGGTATAGCGTTCGGAATTGAGTTCCCGGGCAGGGATTATCATATACACGGTGCGGATGAATTTGCCGATATAAATGAGATGAAAATGACGGCGAAGATGTATGCGGAGCTGATGATAAAACTTATATATTGAGGAAAGAGATAGGGGAAGTGAGCAAGGAGCAAGGAGCAGTGATCTTCGCGGGGGGCGACGACGAACGAACTGCCAACGGCAGGAGTGAGGAGGAGCCTATGCCGCGAGCGTGCTGCCGAAGGCAGATAGCGAGCGGCGTGCCGAGCGAAGGCGAAGCCGACAGCGAGGCAAAGGCGGCGAGCAAGGCGAGCCGCACTGCCCGAGTGAGTCGAATTTGTGATGCTGTCTGTGACAGCAGGACAAATGAAGGCGAACGAAGGGCAGCCGCCGGGAGGCGGTACCCGGCTGTCCGGCATTAAAGTCGGTATGTTTCAAAAAGGCAACCGAACGGGCAGACGGGTGCCCCGACCGGCGGCTCAGCCACGCCCACGGCAAAAGCCCGGCAAAGCTCAACAGCTTATATTTTGCGAAGCTATATAATCCAAGACACGTAGTGTCTTCCTTGTTTCGCCTGTCCACGGCCCCTGACTCCCGACCCCTTATGTAAGCTCTTGATTGTTGATTGAATGTATAATTCCGATAAAATTAAAATTAATGATTAACGGTAGGTAAGACAATGGAAAAAATAAAAGCGGAGCTGCTGGCTCCCGCAGGCTCGTTTGAGGGTCTGAAAACAGCACTCTATTTCGGTGCGGACGCAGTTTATTGCGGCGGTCCCATGCTGCAGCTCAGAGCCGGCAGTGCGGCGTTCTCGTTTGATGAACTTAAAAATGCAGTCGAGTATACTCACGCTCTTGGCAGAAAAATATATGTTACGGTAAACTGCTTTGCCGTGAATGATGAAATCCCGCTTGTCGGCGACTACGGCAAAAAGCTGTATGAAACCGGTGTTGATGCGGTCATTGTATCGGATCTCGGAGTAATCGCCGAGCTTCGTGAAAAGTGCCCGGAGCTTGAAATCCATGTCAGCACACAGGCGAATGTTCAGAACTATAAGACTGCCGAAGTGTACTATAATATGGGCGCAAAGCGTATTGTACTCGGTCGTGAAATGACAATGGAAGAAATCGAGCTTCTGTGCAAAAAGAAGCCCGCCGACTGTGAAATCGAGGTCTTTGTCCACGGTGCTATGTGTATGGCGTATTCGGGCAGATGTCTTTTAAGCTCGTTTATGAATAACCGTTCCGGCAACCGCGGGGAATGCTCTCAGCCGTGCCGCTGGAGCTATTATCTTGTCGAGGAAAAACGCAGAAATATGTTTATCCCTGTTGTTGAGGAGGCAGGCGCAACCGCCGTGCTGTCGTCAACCGATCTTAAGTCAATCTCATTCATCGATAGACTCGCAAGGGCAGGTGTCACGTCGTTCAAGATTGAAGGCAGAATGAAATCCCCCTATTATGTAGCCACAGTCGTAAACGCCTATCGTCAGTTTATGGATGGGAAGGCGACACTTGAACAGTGCGACAGCGAGCTTGAATGTGCTTCTCACCGTCCGTACGCATCCGGATTTTATTTCGGTGAGGCAAAGGCAAGTCCCGAAAACGACGGACTTTACCGTCAGACCTGCTCTTTTACGGGTGTTGTGCTTGAAGACAACGGAAACGGCAATTACACCGTTGAAATGAGGAACCGCTTTAAAAAGGGCGACACGCTTGAAATTCTCTCTCCCTCGTCAATCGGCAAAAGCTTTGAAGTCCTCTCAATCACAGGCGAAGACGGCATTGTGAAGGATGAAGCCGTTCTGGTGCAGGAGAAGGTTGTGGTCAGGTCGGCAGAAAAGCTGAGTGTGGGGGATATTTTGAGAAAAAGACTGTAAAAACAGTTAGCAATTCATTTTTAATGCATAATGCATAATTAATAATGCATAATGAAGGAAAACGCTAAAGCGTTTTGAATTATAAAGCTTCGCTAAGTGTTAGTTTATTTTGCAAGAAAAATGCTTTTATGTTTGCGAAGCTGTATAATCCAAGACACGTAGTGTCTTCCGAAATTCTGCATTCTG
>CAZTWO010000091.1:0-7784 GCA_964617965.1 uncultured Ruminococcus sp.
GCTGTAAGCATAATTATTTTTCTGATGCTCATAAGTGACCGTTATATTTCTGCGGGAATGATTGCATTGCCGATTTTTTCATTGCTGTGCACAGTCCTTTCAAGGGAATATGCCTTAAGCTTTGTGATGATACTTATCATGGTCGGCATTTTGCTTGCATTTGAAAATGATATTCTCAGGAAAAAAATTGTCGTTTCCGTTATAGTGGCTATTGCCGCTTTTATTGTCGGTGTTACAGTTAATACTGTTCTGATAAACAATGAATCAACAAACGCGATTTTAGAGGCCGTACCCTATACATCTACGCTTGTGAAAGAAAGTCACGGATTGTATGAAAGCGTCAATCATATTTCAAAAATTGCCGGGTATGTTTTGCCGAGTGTTATTCCGGGAATTGCCTTTTCGATTGCCGTTCTTATGTTTGCCCGCAAGACCGGCGGAAAATTAAAAACCGGCAAGGTCGAAAAAGACAATCTCTACGGCATGCATATTACGGTTTTGATTTGTATACTGCTGAGTATTGCAGGTGCTCTTTTTCTTTCAGAAGATGCATGTTGCCTTTTTGGTGTTGTATCACCGATAGCTGTGCTGACAGTATGTCTGACAGAAAAGCCGTCCGTAACGGCATCTCTTGTGAAAATAGAGCAATTTGCAAAAAAACATATTTCTTTGTGCCTATGCGGAATGTTTTTGATTGAAACCCTTTGTTATATTTCGGTATGCCGCTACTATAGCTGCAGCAGAATACTTGATCTTGTTAAAACAATAGTATGATTTTTCGGAGATACAATGATGTCTGAATTTCACTCTCTTGATGTTTTTGTGTTTGCAAATAAAGAAATATCTTCCCTTGAACAGGTCGTTTCGATAATTGAAAAAAACAACCGTCCCGAGGACATTTCAAAAATAACCGTTTTTGCAAAATCGGATAATTGCCCGTCATATTTTTTCGCAAAAAAAATGATTGAAAGCGGACGATATCCGAAGCTGGAGATCTGCGTCCAAAAAGAACGCAATATTCAAAGAGCGTTTTATGAAGCCGCATTAAAAGCGGAAGCTACACATTTTGTCTTTATTGCGGCGGATATGGAAATGGATCCGAATGCAATTTCAGAGTTTATATCCTTGGCGAAAAAGAAGCCCGACAGCATTATCTGTGCTTCAAAATGGCATAAAAATTCCGTAATAAGCGGATATGGATTCCTTCACAAAATGGGAAGTCGATTGCTCAATACAGTTGCGGCATGGATTATCGCCTCAAAAGCGAAGGATATGTTTACTCTGTATCAGATTTATCCGAAAAGTGTTTTCGATAAAATGCAGTTTTTCAACGCGGATACGTTTGTTTTTGAATACTCCGCAAAACCGATTTTGTGCGGTTTTGATTATATTGAAATTCCCACAGTTTACAATAAGCGTAATGAAGGAAAATCCAATTTTAATCTGTCAGTGCTTGTTAAATCTGCTGTGGTTTTTTGGATAACCGCAATTCGACTCAGATTATCTGTAAAAAAATGCAAAAAGAAATGATTATACTAACCGCCGGTAATGAAGAGCAAAGTGTTCTTGCCGAAAAGCTTATATCGACCTCAGACTGTGCATTGAAGCACGGTATTGTCTGTGTGACCGATTCTATGTTTGCAGGGCATCACATAGGCTCCGGCGGCGCTGTTCTTAACATTCTTAAAAAGTTTTGGAGCCCCGGAAAAAAGCTTGTTGTCATAAATTCCGGCGGAGAGTGCAAACGCTCTGTAAATTACAGCGTTCGAGGAAAGGCTTTTGCCGATATCGTCTGTGAAGGCAAAACGACAACATTGCTTGATAAAATCATTGAGAATTCCGACAGACTTCTTAAGAATGTTACTTCCGGCGTGCTTATATGCTGTTCTGATATTCTTATTGACACCGCAAATACTGTTCTCGAAAACGGCAAAAATTACGCTTTCGGAGTAAGAACGAATACGGATATTGCTCGGAATCACGGAGTGTATTTCTGCCGTGACGGACTTGTAAGTGCCTTTCTTCACAAAAAGAGCAAAGAGGATTTTCTGAAATTAGACCCGGACTGCGAAAAAAACGGCGTTGTTACCGATACCGGTACGCTGTTCTTCTGTGACGATACAGTCGTAAGGCTGTTGTCGGCAGCCGAAAAATCCGGTTATTTTGAAAAGAACCCGGAATTAAATCTGTATAATGATATTCTTCCTTTTGTGTTTGAAAACGCCCCGTCTGACACTGCTTCCGGCAGTCTTACAGCAAAAAACATGGGCAAAATAAAGATGATTCCGATCGTCGTTGACGGAACCGGGTTTCTTCATTTCGGCACCGTAAAGGAATCACTTGAGAATATAATTGCCCTTAGCGGCAGCACGAATATCGTTTTAATGAACGCAAAAACGGACGGATGTGTTTTTTCGGGGCAAAATAGCGTTCTTAACAATGCGCTGCTTAAAAACTGCGTTGTCGGAGAAAATTGCTTTGTGTCGGATATTATTCTGTCGGACGTGAAAATCCCCGATGACACCTGTGTGTGCGGAATTAAACTCAGGAGCGGAAAAAGTGTGGCTGTATGTGTGCCGATTGAAGAAAATCCCAAAATCGAAATTAACGGCACCGAGCTTTGGAACACGCCTCGATTTTACCCGTCTGATACATTTACTCATTCATTTAATGATTTTGTTACTCATGAAAAGCCGGCTGCCGTCAGCATGTCTCAAGCCGTTAACGATGCCGATTATGACAGCTTTTACAGCTTAAGAAAGTATATTTCCGAAATGTCCCTATGTGTTGCCGATGACGCATACCTGAGCTTAAGACGGAAAATCACAGATAACTCCGCCAAACTGTTTGACGAAATTAAAGAAGTCGAATGCATATACAATAAGATTGAAATATCTCTCCCCGTTAGAATTAACCTGTCCGGAACATGGACGGATGCCATGCCTTACTGTATAGAAAACGGCGGATGCGTGATAAACGCCGCTGTAACGGCAGACGGCAAAATGCCGATAAGTATCGTTGTCGAAAAAAGAACAGACGGCAAAATAATGTTTGTAAGTGATGACGCTTTTGCATTCTGTGATTTTTCGGATGACGGTTTCGATGAGCTTTCGGATTTTTCGCTTCACCGAACAGTGCTTAAAATTCTCGGCATATCTTCAAAAACCGTAATCAAAGACGGCTTTACGCTGTCTGCGAATGTAACAGATATACAAAAGGGCTCGGGTCTCGGAGTCAGCAGTATTTTGCTGTCGGGATGCATAAAAGCCATGTGTATTATGTTCGGTATTGATTTTGATACCGATAAAATATTAAACGCCGTATTTGTTGCGGAACAGATTATGGGAACGGGCGGCGGCTGGCAGGATCAGGCAGGCGGTTTTACCCCCGGAATAAAAACTGTTTCATCTCGCCCCGGTATTGTTCAGTGTCCCGTTATAAATCGTATTGCCATAAGTGACGGTTTTCGTTCGTTTTTCAGAAACAGGCTGTTTCTTGTCTATACGGACAAAAGGCACTACGGCAGATTCATAGTAACAGATGCGGCAAACAGATATCTTGAAAAAAATACCGAGGCTCTGTCGGCTTACAAAGAAATGTATCTTCTTAATGAGCGACTGGTGAATGCAATAGAAAATGATGATTTTCGGTCTTTTTCGCAATGCATAAACCGTCATCATGAGCTGCTTAAAGCTATTACGCCGCTTTCGTCCGATAGCGATATTGACAATATGCGGAGCCGACTGCTCGATATATGTGACGGTGTGTCCGTGCTTGGAGCGGGCGGAGGCGGATATCTTCTGGCCGTTGCAAAATGCGGAGTTACAAAAAATATAATGCGTGATTTTATGAAAAATAATTTTCCGTCGGGTACGGCGGAAGTTAAGCAAATCGAAATCTGTGAAAATATTGTCGATGATAGGAGGACTGCGATATGAAAAAGAATGTTTATCTTGTACAGGCGGGCTGTCTTTACGGCAATACATATTATCTCCCTTACGCAGTCGGAATGCTTGTTGCGTTCGCTAAGGCCGATAAGCGAATAGAAGAAAACTATGATTTCAAAAGAATAATTTACAGTCTTGAAGATGTTGACGAGAGCATAGCGAGCCTCGAAAACCCCGCTTTTGTCGGTTTTTCAAATTCAATCTGGAATTACAGCTACAATCTTGTGTATGCCGAAAAGCTCAAAAAGGCGTACCCCGATTGCGTCATAGAATTCGGAGGACATCATGTTCCGCCGAATACCGAATTTCTCGACAAATATCCCTTTATAGATATTCTTATTCACCGAAAGGGCGAGGAAGCTTTTCGTGATGTTCTTGTTGCTTTGGCGCAGGGGGAGAACCTGTCGTCAATTCCGAATATTTCATACAGGGAAAACGGCGTGCCTGTTGAGACCCCTTATGCCGCTATCGGAATATGTGATTATCCGTCGCCGTATCTTACCGGTGTATTTGACGAAATTATTGCAAACGGCAAATATCCGTTTTCTTGCGTGCTTGAAACAAACAGAGGCTGTCCGTTTAACTGCAGTTATTGTGACTGGGGCGAGCTTAATTCAAAGGTTCGTCTGTTCCCGCTTAAAAAGGTTCTTGATGAGCTTGACTGGATGGCGGCAAACAAAATGGAGTTTGTTTACTGTGTTGACGCAAACTTCGGTATGTTTGAGCGTGATGAGATTATCGCACAAAAGCTTGTTGACCTGAAAGAAACATACGGCTATCCCAATCGACTTCAGGTGTCATATGCAAAGAATGAACCGGACAGAGTTTTCAGAATAAACAAGCTTCTGGCGGATCACGGTATAGGCAAGGGAGCGACACTTGCACTGCAGAGCCTGTCAGAGGATGTTCTGAAAAATATAGGCAGGTCGAATATATCAAAAGAACAATATGCCAAGCAGATTGAACGCTATCGTGATGCCGGTATATCGACTTATACCGAGCTTATTATCGGTCTCCCCGGAGAAACAAAAGAGAGCTTTTGCAGAGGACTTTGCGAGGTACTGGAGCTCGGTCAGCACAGCTCTGTCAGCGCGTATTATTGCGAGCTTCTTCCGAATTCACGCCTGAGTGAGAAAAAATACCTCGATAAATACAAAATAAAAACGGTTTCCACAGCACTTAACCAATATCATTGCGAGAGCATGGATGATGTTCTGTCGGGCCATTCGAATATTATTGTCGGTACGGATACAATGAGCGTTGACGACTGGATTAAGGTAAATGAGTTTTCGACCTGCGTTCAGAGCTTTCATCATTTCGGTATTCTGCAATGTGCGGCGATGTATATTCGCAAGGAGCTTAACGTTTCATATTACGATTTTTACAACGCACTCTATTCGTTTATTACAGACGAAAGTGTTTATCTTAAAAATATTTTTGTCGAAGTATCCGAAATTCTGACAAGGTTTACGCAGGGAAAGGGCGGCCTTACATACCAGAATGACATTTTCGGAAAAATAACATATCCGCTTGAGGAAGCCGTTTTTCTTCTCTGCCTGCATGATGCGGATGTATTTTACGGCGAAGTAAGCAAATTTCTCGCACGTTATATATCGGATGAAAATATTCTGAATCAGATTATTCTGTATCAGCGTGCTGTGGTGCTTAATCCGAATAAAGAAAAATTCACTCAGTCGTTTGAGTATGATTTTGCACCGTATTATGATGCTGTCTTAAGAAATTCCTATGTGCCGCTTGAAAAGCGTCATGTCGCATATGAATTTTTTACTCCGTTTAAGACCGATGGTTGGATTGAGTACGCAAAAGAGATAATCTGGTATGGCAGACGAAATAACAGAATGATGTTTTCGTCGGCACCGAATACAATCCGTGAAATTACCGAAAGCGACTAAGCTGTTTGTTACGGTTGATATCCGCTGTTTAAGAAGTCGGTTGTCTTACCTGATTGCAGGCTGCCGATTTGCAATATCCGGCGATAAAAGCTCGATTAAAACTGTCTGAAAGGGGGCGTGTCTTGATGAAAAAATTATATATGGTTCAGCCGAATTCGCAGTACGGCAAATCAATTTATTTTCCTTATGCGGCGGGCACGCTTGTTGCCTATGCTTTTAAGAATGAAAACATAAAAAAACAATATACATTTGCCGGATTTATATATGACAAGCCCGATATCGATAAGGCGGTTGACTTTTTCGACCAACCGTCTGTTGTCGGTTTTTCGTGCTATGTCTGGAATTATGAATATAACTGTACCCTGGCAAATGCGATAAAAGAAAAATACCCCGATTGTGTTATCATTTTCGGCGGTCATCAGATAAACAAAAACAGTGATGTCGTGAAAGCTTTGTGGTGCGATTATGTCATTTTCGGAGAGGGCGAGGAAATTTTCAGTCGGCTTTTGACGGCAATCGCGAATAAAGACAATGTCGGTGATATTCCGAATATATGCTATAAGACAAACGGTTTTCCGCAGTTTACGCCCAATGTCGAAGTGCAGATTCCTGAGCGTGTTTCACCGTATACCGAAGGGTATTTTGACGATATACTCAAAGATAAAAGATACGATTTTTCCGCTGTTTTCGAAACAAACAGAGGCTGCCCCAATAAGTGTGCCTTCTGTGACTGGGGCAATATAAAATCAAGAGTTCGGCTTTATGATATGAAAACCGTAAAAGAAGAGATTTTGTGGTTTGCCGAAAACAGAATTGAATATTGCTACTGTGCCGATGCCAATTTCGGTCTTTTTCCGAGGGATATCCGGATTGTGGATTATCTTATCGAAGTTCACAATAAGACGGGCTTTCCGCAAAAATTTCAGGCGACATATTCGAAAATCAATTCCGATGTCGTATTTGAAATAAACAATAAGCTGAATGCGGCAGGCATGAGCAAGGGTGCGACACTGTCCTTTCAGTCGATGAGTCAGAGTGTGCTTGATAATATCTACCGTAAAAATATGCCGCTGTCAAATTTCAAAAGACTCATGACAATGTATAACACAAACGGCATATCAACATATTCGGAGCTTATTCTGGGGCTCCCCGGAGAGTCATATAAGAGCTTCAAAGACGGCATTGAACAGCTTTTGCAGTCGGGTCAGCATATGTCAATAAACTTCTTTAACTGCGAGCTGCTTACAAATTCCATAATGAATGATGCCGAATATATAAAGAAGTACAACATAAAATCCCGAAAAATAAGACAGCATCAATATCATGTAATAGAAAATAATGACGGCATAAGAGAGTATTCGAATATAGTGGTATCCACCGATACAATGCCCGAAGAAATGTGGATAAAAAGCAATATCCTGTCTGTATATGTCAGATTTCTGCATAATTTGGGGCTTTTGCAATGTATCGCAATTTATCTTTATTATGAAAAACATATAGATTATACGGATTTTTATGAAAGGATTATCGAATATTCCCGCAATAATCCCGACACCGTCTGCGGCTCAATTTATACATGGCTTCTCGGAGTCTATAATAAGGTGCTATCGGGCGGCGGCACGCTGACAGGCACAGTTGACGGCTTCGGCGAGCTGACATGGCCGGTGGATGAAGCCGCATTTTTGCTTGCCGTAAATGATTACGACAGATTTTACGCTGAAATTCGGGATGAGGTAAAACCGTATTTCGATGACAGTACTCTTTTTGATGAGCTTTATGCTTATCAGAAGGCCATTGTCAAAAATCCGTATTCCGAAAAATCCGTTATGTATGTTCATTATGATTTCTGCGGGTATTTCAGAAATATCTACAACAATAATTATGCCGCTTTATCATCACGAAATATGATTTATACAATAGACGA
>CAZTWO010000092.1:0-7617 GCA_964617965.1 uncultured Ruminococcus sp.
TCGAATATATGGTGCTGACTGTCTGCGACCTCAATGACAATATTATTGAGGAGCGGACGGTCAGATATGATATTTATCAGAAAGAGACAGCGGGAGAAAAGCCGGATTATAAAGATTCACTCCCGCCTGCTCCCTTGCCCACTGCTGCAAATTATATCGATCTCAGGGGCAAGCCGGAATATGCCATTATAGATCTGACACACCTTGCCGACATTGATATAACAAATCCGCCATCGGATAATACCGACAAGAAAGAAAAAAGCAGAAACGCGGCAAAAATATTTTTATCGATATTATGTGTAACACTGCCTGTTGCGCTGATTTTGCTGTGCATGAAAATCGGGCAGAATTATATAGGCAAAAAATCTGCCGACAAAATAAAAGTAATTGAAATAGTCACAGAGGCGATTGACGAAGAAGACACGACCGAAACACTGCTTATCAATATAAACACGGCTACTGCGGCAGAGCTTACCGCACTGCCCGGCATAGGTGAAGCGAAGGCAAAAAAAATTGTCGCTTATCGTGAGACAAACGGCGATTTCGGTTCAATTGAAGATATAAAAAATGTAAGCGGCATCGGTGACGCAACATTTGAAAACATAAAAAGCTATATAACCGTCGGCGATGATAATGCATCAGGGACATCCGATAACAATACCGAATCGGGCAGCAACGATAAAACCACAGGCTCGATTATAAATATAAACACCGCAAGTGCCTCGGAGCTTACTTCCCTTCCCGGCATAGGTGAAGCGAAGGCACAGAAAATTGTCGATTATCGTGAAGCAAACGGCAGCTTCGGTTCGATTGAAGATATAAAGAATGTGAGCGGCATCGGTGACGGTACATTTGAGAATATAAAGAGTTGTATAACGGTAGGTTCGGTGCAATCCGCAAGCAAAACCGAACAGACAAAATCAACCGAACCGAGCAAAGCAAAAACGGCAACGGAAAAACAGAGCAAAACAACAAGCTCGATTATAAATATTAACACAGCAACTGCGGCTGAGCTTACTTCCCTGCCCGGAATCGGAGAAGCGAAGGCAAAAAAAATTGTCGCTTATCGTGAGGCAAACGGCAACTTCGGTTCGGTTGAGGAGATAAAGAATGTAAGCGGCATCGGTGACGCTACATTTGAAAACATAAAGAATTATATAACGGTAGGGGCGGTACAGTCTCAACCCAAAAGCACACCGACAAAAGCCCCCGAGACCGAAAAGGTTCAGACTAAAACAACAGAGCAGGCGACAGCCGAAGAAGTCACCGAAGCAATGCTGATTAACATAAATACGGCCGATATAGACGAGCTTGACAAACTGCCCGGTATCGGTGAAGCTACGGCACAGAAGATAATAGCCTACCGAGAAGAAAACGGCGACTTTAAGTCAATCGAAGATATTATGAATGTCAGCGGCATAGCAGAAAAGAAGTTTGAAAATCTCAAAGATTATATTACCGTCGATTAAAATTTCTTTCTGTTTGAGTATTTGTGCACAACGTGAATCATTGCGACACCGACTGTCAGCATAAGCACGGCACTGCGAAAACGTGCGGCACGATAAAGTTCTTTATTCATTATAATACATCCTTTCGAAGAATATATTTGTTTGCGAATGGCAGTGACGAGGAGCGAAGCAGGTCTGACCCGGCAACGCTCCTTTAGTCAACCTCTTGCGAAGCTATATAATCCAAGTCCGCAGGACTTCCTTAGCCACTGACCACCGGATACCGGTCACTGACCACTTTTGCCAATTATTATTCTGCCGATTTAATTACAATTTTTTCATTCACCTGTGTATCGATTTCAACCTCTGCGGTGTCAAATTCATGCTCGCCGTCGGAAGTTATCACGACACATTTTTTGAAGGGATTTGAAAATCTCAGCTTTTCGCCGCATTCGGAATATACGGTAATATCTCCGATTTTGCCGTGCCTGATTGAGCCATCGACAACAAATCCGCCGTATGCTCTCAGGTGCTTATACTCGCAGTCGATTGACTTGTCCCATACCTCGAAAAATCTCAGAATGCCCTGATGGCTGATAAGTGCCATTTCGCTCAAGGTATTCGGAACGATCGAGCAGTTCTCGAGACAGCCGCCGCCGTAGTTAAACAGCATGTTGGGAAGCCCTTTCTTTGCGACATTCTCTGTCAGATTCTTCGTTATAATTTTGGGATTTATGCCTAAACGAACGGCACAGGGATAGAACGAACAGCATGAGTTGCCGTCAAGCCAGCGGCCGTTCTGCCAAAATGAATTGCGTGCCGTTCTGAGCGTTTTCTTGTCGGACGACAGACCGATACAGCCCGCCGGGTAAATATGCTGAAGTCCTATATCGTTGGAGTCGTTCCAGTCCATGCCGATTTCGGTATATCTGAAAACCCTCTGAAAATGTCTTATGAATGTCGGGAAGGGCGTGAGATGATCGAGCATAAACTGCCACATTTCAACTCTGTCACGGTCAACATCAAGTTCATTTGCCATATCGATTGCACTCTCAAGCCCCAGACGGAGCATGCCGAGAGTTACAAGGTTGTTTGTGTCGTTTATATAAAGCTCGTATTTTTTCTCATCAAAATCATCGGAGTAATACGGCACTTCGTGGGCGGCATCCTTCTTTATCGAGAAGCGGCCGTCCTCAAATACAGCATAGTCCTCAAAGAACTTAAGGCACTCTTTTATGAACGGATAGGCGTGCTCACGTGCATATTCTTTGTCACGTGTATATTTCCATCTGAACGCCAGGATATCGGCGGCGTGAATCGCGTTGCTCTTCTGACCGAGCGACAGACGCTCAAACGGGAATTTTATACCGGGGGTATACTCGGAATATATACCGAACGGCAATATGCCGACAGGGAAAAACACACCGCCGCAGTTAAGCTTTTGGGCGTCCCGCTGTCCTTTGGGCACAAACTGCTCAAGCGGCACATGATAACCGTCCGTAAACTCAACATGGTTTGTTATGCACGCACCGTAAAAAGGCCCCTGATAGTTATAATTAAGATGATAATCACTCGCCCAATTTATGTTCTCTTTTGTAATAAAGTTTGCATACAGTCCGGGCGGGAATTTTGTATTGCCCGAGCAGACCGCCATAAGATAGACTGAAGCGTACCACCAGTTTTCGAGCAGCTCATCAGAAAGCCTGAATGAAGATTTATTCCAGAATTCACGCCACGCCTCGGCATGCTGTTTTTTAAGCTCCGCACATCTGTCTTCGGTGATATTCTTAGCCATATCGAGTACATGCTCTTTTGGATTTTCGACATCGAAGTTTGTGGCGGCACAGAAATAATATTTGTTGGCAGACACTTTTTTAAGTGCACAGTAGCCGAGTGTATCAAGCAGAATTTCGTCATCCTTCAAAAATTTTCTGCCCGAAACGCATATATCGCCGTCATTAAATGCGTCAACGGTCTCTTCGCTCGCTTCATCGGGCGGCAGAATTGTTACGGGTGTCTCGCCGTAATTGCCCGAAATTTCAACTGTACCGGAATTTTCGGTCTTGTGAATACGGACAGTAATAAGCATTCTTTTTGTCGCATTTCTGAAAAGACAGCGAATTTCCGCCTTGTCCATATCCTGCTCGACATAGTAGTTGTCGTACATATCCTGCGGCACGTCAATGTCGATATTGCACAGGGGCTTCATCCCCTTGGGGCCGGGCATTTCTCTTATAAGCCACAGGTCGCTTTTGGCAATATAAAGTCTTAACCCCTTAGGGCTGTTGCCGAGAATACACGACAAATCGCCGTTGCCGGTAATAGCGCCGTCGGGTGTGGACTCCTTGCCGCTTAATACCGGTTTTGTTTTAATATAAGCTATATGCTCCATTTTTCTTTCTCCTTTGTGCGGGTTAACCGCTCACAGATATAATAAATGAAAACACAGCTTTGGTCAAGGACAAAAACAAAATTTAAGAAAAACTGAATTTACTCTGATGTTTTGCCGGAAACGGCTTCAAAATGATATTTTGCAATACCTAAATCGAGCTTGGTGTAAATACCGAGACTGCAGGACGCCTTTACGGAACCGTCCGAACGATACTCAAAATAAAATCTCTGCTGATTTACGGCAGTCGGGGCAAGCAAGGCAGCTTCTACGCCATTCAAAAACCAATCGAGCATGCCGGCTTTATAATTGCTGACATCGTTAACCGACTTACTTTTGTGGGGAACGCCATTATTTGCACCGTAGCCGAGAGATATAATGCACACAAGCTTTTCGCCTTTGTTTATTACCGCCTCACTTTTGCCGTGATTGAGTGCGACCCAGCAGGTGTTGAGACCGAGCTCCTGTGCCTTAAGCACAAGCATTTCTCCGTAAAAGCCGAGAGTTTCGTCAAGCTTCGGTGATTTTTTGCCGACGATGGCTATATAGTTATTGACGCCTTTAAAACTGCCGTAATGTGCGATTGACGCAGAAAAGCACTTAGGCTCGTTATAAAAAATCTGAATATGAAGATTATTTTCACTGTTGATTTTTGAAACAAGCTCGTTTAATTCGCTCTGCTTTTCGGGCTCGATTTCTTTGTCAAGATACTGCCGAACGCTGTGTCTCTCTTTCATGATTTCAAGAATTTCCATTGTATTCAACCTCCAAAACCTGTTCTCTTATATCGGGGGCATTTAACCGTCCTTTCGTTTAAGTACTTAAACCATTATACCACAGTTATCATAAAAATGTTCATCGGTAAAGAAAATCAAGACGAACAAAAAAAGAATATTTGACACAAAACGCCGATTTGCGTTATAATCAAGACCATCAAAACGAACGGAGAAATACAATGACCGACAAAGAAACAGGCGAGCTTCGCCGCAGAATAAGAAAAGACAAATGCGCCGTGCCCTTTATTTACGGTGCTTTTATTAACGAGAAAAAGGAGCTTATAAGCACATTCAGACAGAATGTGGGGCTTATGCCGAACGATGACGCCGATGCTGTATTCAAGCTTATGCGCAAATGTTTTTCGGGCACTTTGGGCAAAAATCTTGTTGATGTATCATTCCCGACCGAGACAGTCATGAACGGCGAAGAGCATAAAATGCTTATGGCAATACGCAAGCAGACCGCCGAGAGTGAGCCTTTTATTCAGACATTTTTTGAAAAGACAGCCGAGACGCTTAACATGCAGTCGGCGTATATTGTGCTTCTGGCACAGGACAAATACGATATTCCGTCGTTTGCCAAGGACGGACAGGATAACGAGGACTCCTCCGAAGTGTTCGAGTACTTTTTCTGCTGTGCCTGCCCCGTAAAAGAGAGCAAGGCGGCACTGAGCTTCATAGCATCCGAAAACGCCTTTAAGACACTGAGTGCAAGCACGGTTTTGGGTTCACCCGAGATGGGAATTGTTTTCCCGTCGTTTGACGACAGAACCGCAAACATATATGATATGCTTCTGTATACAAAAAACACAGCCGACAATCACACCGAGTTTATAACGGATTTCTTAAAGGGCAATGTTCCGATGCCCGCCGAAGAGCAGAAAGAGACCTTTAATAATATTCTGGAAGAAACTCTGTCCGATGAATGCAGTCTTGATGTCGCCGTTAAGGTTCGTGATGCCGTTTGCGAGGGCATAGAGGAACACAAAAACTCCGGCGAAGAGGAAGAATATACCCTTTCAAAGAGAGACGTCAGCCGTGTGCTTTCGGACTGCGGCGTATCGGAAGAAAAAGTGGAAAAGTTTGAAAATCTGTACGATGAAAATTTCGGCAGTGAAACTTCCCTGTCCCCCGTCAATCTTGTTAACACAAAGCAGATTGACATTGCGACACCCGATGTAAGCATCAAGATAAATTCAGACCGTTCTGACCTTGTAAAGACAAAAGTTATTGACGGGAGCAACTATATTCTCATCCGTGCGGATGTTTCAATTGAAGTAAACGGCGTAAATATCGCAATCGAGTCAAAATAAGTATAGACAATTCAGTGTGAATATGTTATATTTTTCTTAAAAGAAAGATTGAGAGGATAATTTATTTATGGCAAAACTGATTTCGATTTTAATGTCCCTGATAATGTTTCTGTTTCCATGGCTTAATATTCCCGAAGCAAACGTTGACAAGGACGCGTTTGAAACCAATTACACCAATGTATTCGTTCACGGCTTTGCGGGCTGGGGCGAATATGACACGCTTGCGTACACCGCCATGCCCTATTGGGGAATAAACAGCGGCGACCTTATGAAGTACCTGAACGCCAGGGGCTTTGACTGCCATGCGGCAAGCGTATCCCCGACCGCGAGTGCGTGGGACAGAGCATGTGAGCTTTATGCACAATTAACCGGTACCGTTACCGATTACGGCGAAGCACACAGCGAAAAGTGCAATCATGAGCGTTACGGCACGGATTACTCAAAGAACAGACTTATTGACGACTGGAGCGGTGAAGAAAAGATAAATCTCTATGGTCACTCCTTCGGCGGCGCAACCGTCAGAATGCTCGCGTCTCTCATGGCATACGGCGACGAGACAGAATGCAAGACAAGCGATGATGTCTCTCCCCTGTTTGAAGGCGACAAGGGCGACTGGGTTTACAGTGTTACAACTCTGTCCGCACCGCACAACGGCACTTCGAGCATAGCGGCGGCTGAGGTTATTCAGAATGACCCCGATGCAACGACAGAGGAACGCCTTATCGTAAAGGTGCTTCTTGGCATAAGCGAATATGACGTAAATGACAAAATAAAAGAAGATACGGCATATTATGAGATGGATATTGACAACGCTTTGGCTCTCAATGAGAAGATAAAGACAGTACCGGGCGTTTATTATTTTTCATATGCAACCGACGGCACAAAAACTGACGAAAACGGCAATCGTGTAACAGATGAAACCGTATTAAAGAGCATGTATAAAACATGTGCCGACAGAATCTGCGCTTATACAGGCACAACGGCAAACGGGTACGAAGTCGATGAAAAATGGCGTGCAAATGACGGACTTGTAAATACATATTCCGCTCTCGCTCCGCTCGGCGCACCGTCAACCGAATTTGACGAGGATAACATAAACCCCGGTATATGGAACGTAATGGAAGTTGTCACAGGCAGCCACACCACACTTCAGGGCGGGGTGTCCGACTCCTTCGACGGCAGAACATTCTTTGTGTCGCATATTACGATGATTAACACAATAGACGGATAACAGTCCTCATTTCATTTATAACAAATCAGAGATCGCTTCGGCGGTCTCTTTTTTTTGAGAAATTTTCAATAATTTCAGATAATTTAAAAAAAGTTCTTGACAACGGCGTTTATATCTGCTAAACTATCAACCGTTGTCAGTCAGCCACTGACATCAACAATTAAAATCCGGGTGTAGCGCAGTTGGACGAAGAGATTTGCCGCGTCCTGTGGACGATGAAGGCAAAGCTCTGAGGTGAAAAAACAAGGAGTATCGCGACGCGCTCCAAGCGAGCGAGACGACTATGTTTTTGAGGGAAAAGCTGCGAACAACTGCTTTGTGTGGTTTCCCCTATAACCTACAATCAGTTCTATATCTGCGATGTACAATTTAATTTCCGGGTGTAGCGCAGTTGGGAGCGCGCTTGACTGGGGGTCAAGAGGCCGTGAGTTCAAGTCTCGCCACTCGGACCATGAAAAAA
>CAZTWO010000093.1:0-7607 GCA_964617965.1 uncultured Ruminococcus sp.
TTTACTGCGGAATTATTTCAACAAACGCCGCTGTATTCGCATCTGTATCTAATGTAACCGAAAGAGTATCTCCGACTTCGACCGTCTGAGTTACAGGTGTCAGCACCGACAGCTCCTTATATTTTTCACGAAGCTCGGTTGTGTATTTTTCTCGAAGCTCACCATTTACAATATCATTGTCAAGCGCAAACGAATCGGGTGACCACGATGTCGCCGTGCCTGCGGAAATATACTTTGCGGCATCCGTCTGCCACTCATCAAAGAAGTTGCAGTCGTCATTTATATAATAGGTGCGAATTTCAACTGTTTTGCCGGCAAGGGAAGAATCATTGACCGTGATTTTCATACTGCACGGCATGAAGTGAAGCTTTGAAAATTTGAAATTATATGCGGAAATATAGATAGTTCCCGTCTTGCTGTCTTTTGCGGCAAATGCGTTTTTGTCGGTTTTCTTGCCGATCTTGGTGGATACCGTAACATTGAGCTTATTCTTGCCCGCTGTTTTTGCGAACAGTGATGCCTGATGATATGCGGCACTCGCAAATCCGTTTACGGCTCCGCCCGTGGTGTATCCCCATGAAGAGAACCACGATGCACCCGCTTCAATTATCTCTCTATAAAGCTTTGCGTCATACGCCGCCTGTGAGGAGTCGCCTACACTGCGAAGCGAGAGTGCGGAATCGTCCGCGCCGTCCTTGCCGCCCAGTATTCTGCCCTCGTCAAAGCCGTAGTCAAGATTGTCAAGTCCGTATTCTTCGGCAGCAGCACGCAAAAATTCTATACATTCGGCAGGTCTTTTCCCGTCGGTCTGCTCGTAAATCGTCGTATCATAGAAGGATGAAGTAAGGAAGCAGATACGTGTGCCTGTCTTTCCTGTGGCATAGTTTTTGCCGACCGCACAGTGCTTTATAAAATCACGTTCATCCCACAGTCCTTCCGTAACGGTCATTGAATGTGCACCGACATATACATCGTTGCCGAGGATATCGGTAAGCGCCTTTACGGTGTAGTCATAGAGTTTGCAATATGCTTCGTATGTTTTGTCGGGGTCACCGTCAACGCTGAACCATTCCTCGTTTTCATACTCGGTAAGCACGCCGAAACGCCATGTTCTGACCTCATCAACACCGAATTTATCGGTAAGAGTGGCAAGATACGCGCAGATGAATTTATACCATTCGTTATAATCCTTCGGCGGGCAGACATTATAACCGAAACCGCCTATAACGGGATTTTCGCTGAGCTTAAGCGGAACATTTCCGAGAATGAGAAACGGCTTGGCTCCGAGATTAAGCACACCCTTACACGATGAAACAATGCGGCTGAAATCATAGTCGTCAAGCACATCTGTATCAAGCGGATTTACAAACGGGTCGTTTTCTTCGTTGCCGCCCGTGGCAGTCATAAGCTCGATATAATCGACAAATGACATTACATCGTTTTCACTGTCGGGCTGTGTGTTTTCTTCAAACGCATAGGGGTTCCACACATTAAGAGTATTCACAACTGCGGGAACGGTTCCGCCTGAATTATCCGCATCAATTGTAACCACCGTACTGTTTACACCCGAAAACAGGTTTGAAATAAGCATAATCAGCGACATCAGAAGCGACAGAAGCTTTTCGACATACTCAAAAATCACATCGGTCATAATATTATTTCCTCCATCTTTAACAGAACAAAAAATACATCGGGATTTGCTTTGTCATATTATCATCATATTACATTTTTTTCAAGCTGTCTTTTGTATATTTCTATGATAATTGTCGGGACACAAAAAATCCGAGGAATGCCACACGGACAGCCCCCGGATATTTTACAAATTCTGTTTGCGTTAAATTACTTAAGAGTAACCTTAGCGCCGACTTCTTCAAGCTTAGCCTTGAGGGACTCAGCTTCGTCCTTGGATACAGCTTCCTTGAGGACCTTGGGAGCAGCTTCAACTGCAGCCTTAGCATCTGCAAGGCCGAGACCAGTGATCTCACGAACAACCTTGATAACCTTAATCTTAGCGGCAGCGTCGAAGGATGTGAGCTCAACATCGAACTCTGTCTTCTCTTCTGCGGCTGCGGCTGCGCCTGCTGCGGGAGCTGCAACTGCAACAGCTGCTGCTGCGCTTACGCCAAATCTGTCTTCAACTTCTTTTACGAGTTCTGCAAGCTCAAGTACTGAGAGAGCAGCAACTTCATCAACAATAGCAACAATTTTCTCGGATGCCATTTTAATTTCCTCCAATAATGTTTAGTTTAAGTATTGTGCGGCCGTAATTATTCGGCTGCTTCTGCTGCGGGTGCAGCTTCTTCTGCGGCAGCTTCGCCCTCGCCGTTCTTGTCGACGATAGCTTTGATAGCACGTGCGAAGGATGCCATGGGAGCCTGGAATGCGAAAGCAACGGATGTAAGGAGCTGTTCCTTTGAAGGAAGCTTTGCAAGAGACTCGATCTTTTCAAGAGAAATAACTTCGCCGTCAAGGAAACCTGCCTTGATGGTGAAAGACTCGTGGCTTTCGGCGAACTTTGAGAGTATCTTAGCGGCGGCTACATAATCGTTTGCGCTTGTTGCGACAGCCGTTGTGCCGTTAAGTACGTCATCAAATGCTGCAAGAGCTGTGCCGTCGACAGCAAGACGGATAAGAGTATTCTTAGCTACGCTATACTCAACGCCTGCTTCTCTGAGCTCTTTACGAAGCTTTGTGTCGTCCTCAACCGTTGTGCCCTTATAGTCAACGATAACACCTGCTACGGCGTTTGCGAACTTGTCTTTAAGAACAGCAACCTGAGCTTTCTTTTCTTCTAAAACCTTTGCGTTTGGCAAAATGAATTCACCTGCCTTCAAAATAATAAAAAATATACCCCTTCGCCCGACACGACGAAAGAGCAGATAAACAGAATATATTCGTGTTTATGAGCAGATTCCTCGGCAGGCGGTGAATACCTTTATGCTTAAAAAAAGCACCTGCTGTCTTTAGAACAGCAACATTAAAATTATATCACAGGATATAACCCTTGTCAAGAGTTTTTTCGGGCGGAGGCGATTCTGCGACCGCCCGAAACAACAGTTAATCTTGATTATTCGGCACTCTTAAGAACCTTGTTGGGGTTAATCTTAACGCCGACGCCCATTGTTGAAGTTACAACGCAGGAACGGATATACTGACCCTTTGAAGCGGCGGGCTTAGCCTTGATGATAGCGTCCATAAGAGTTGCATAGTTCTCATAGAGCTTCTCTGCACCGAAGGATGCCTTGCCGATGGGGCAGTGGATAATGTTTGTCTTGTCAAGACGGTACTCAATCTTACCGGCCTTAGCTTCGTTAACAGCCTTAGCGACATCGGGTGTAACCGTGCCTGCCTTGGGGCTGGGCATAAGTCCGCGAGGTCCGAGGATTTTACCGAGACGGCCTACAAGACCCATCATGTTGGGAGCGGCGATGCAAACGTCGAAATCCATGAAGTTTTCACCCTGGATTCTTGCTACGAGATCCTCAGCACCGACGATCTCTGCGCCTGCTGCTTCCGCTGCCTTAGCTTCGTCACCCTTTGCGAAAACGGCGACTCTAACCTTTTTGCCTGTTCCGTTGGGAAGAACAACCGCACCTCTGACCTGCTGGTCAGCGTGACGGGAGTCAACACCAAGACGTACATGAACCTCTATTGTCTCGTCGAATTTAGCCTTAGCGGTTTTTACAGCGAGATCAAGAGCTTCGGGAGACTCATAATATTTTGTGCTGTCAACCATTTTCTGGCTGTCAACATACTTCTTACCGTGTTTCATTATCTTCTGCCTCCCTTATCAGTCTACAACAGTAACGCCCATGCTGCGTGCTGTGCCGGCTACCATGCTCATGGCTGCCTCTACGCTTGCCGCATTAAGGTCGGGCATCTTCTGCTCTGCGATTTTCTTTACCTGCTCCTTGGTGATAGTGGCAACCTTTGTCTTATTGGGAACGCCGGAGCCGCTCTCAATGCCGCAAGCCTTCTTGATAAGAACTGCCGCGGGGGGAGTCTTGGTTACGAATGTGAAAGAACGGTCCGCATAAACGGTGATAACAACGGGGATAACAAGACCGATGTCATTCTTTGTTCTCTCGTTAAATTCCTTGGTGAACGCCATAATGTTTACGCCGTGCTGACCAAGAGCGGGACCTACAGGGGGCGAGGGAGTTGCCTTGCCTGCGGGGATCTGAAGCTTAATAAAGCCTGTTACTTTCTGTGCCATAGTGCACCTCCAAAAAAATGTGGTAGTGGCGGGGCGGGGCGTTTTATATAAAATCGCCTCGGCTCCTCCCACAGCGTCATAAGACGCCGTAAAAGGTCAATAGACCATATTACCGAAATCAGTCAACTGCCGATTCAACCTGGTCAAGAGCCAGTTCAATCGGAGTATCGCGTCCCATAATGGGAAGCATGACGCAGACACTGTCATTGTCAACGTCAATTTTGCTTACAGTGCCCGAATAGCCTGTGAATGCGCCGTCGATAATCGTGACGAGATCGCCTTCGGCGAATGAAAGCTCGACTGTGTGTTTCTCAACACCGAACTTCTCTATTTCGGATTGTGTAAGCGGTACAGGGGTACCTTCGGGGCCGACGAAGCCCGTGCATCCGCGTGTATTGCGGATAATGTACCATACTTCGTCCGTCATTCTGTCTTCGCCTGCTTTTTCGTGATAGCTTACGGCGAGCTTGACAAGAACGTATCCGGGCATAAGCTTGGACGTGGTGGATTTGATTGTATTTCTCTCTCCGCCATGCTCGATTATGTCACCGAGACGGACTGTCTTTTTGCCCTTGCCCTTGAAATAATCATCGGGCCAACGTGTCATCTTTGTTGTATAGAACACCTTGTTTTCGGGGCCGTCCTGCATTTCAAATTGGGAAGAGTCCGCACTTTCGAAGAAATAATAGCCGGGTACATACTGCTGGCAGTCGGTATTGAGTTTGTAAAGCGTATTCTTTACGCCGTAGTGCTGGAGCAGGTCCTTGCGTGTTACGGTGTCTTTGCTTTCAAAAACAATGTCGGATGCCATCTCACGGATGACATACATCTGCTCTTTCACGGAGTCGGATGTAACGTCGCTGCCCTGCATTTCGGCGGGGAGATAATAGATAGCGCCTTCACTTTCCTTTATTTTTACATAAGGGATTGTGTTGTCGGCTGCCTTTATCTCGGCGTTTCTGTCGGCGGCCTTGTCCTTGTACGCTTTGAGGCTGTAAAGTGTCTCGGTGGGTACAATAGCCTCGACTATCTGATCCGTAAGATTGCGGTTGACCGCTGTCTTAAGTACGTTGTCGGCAACTTTGTTTTCGTAGCCCGAATATGTGTGGACCACATACCATTTGTAATCTTCTGCCATGCTGTCCTCCAGAAAAATGCGAAAATGATTTCGCCGAGTAGTCAGTTCGTTTTTGACGAATAATTATTCAGCCGTGGTCTCTTCAGCCGAAGCTTGTTCGACCGTTGCTTCTTCAGCCGCCGATTCATCCGCCGCCGTTTCGTCTTCAGCGGTTTCTTCTGCTTCTGTCGTGTCCTCTGCTACTGCGGCATCGGTCGCGTCATTGGCTGCCTTTTCTCCGAGATCCTGCGAGAGGTTAGCGCCCTGCTCAAACAGTGCGGTAAGTCCTCTGTCGAAACCGAAAATAACAAGACCGACAACGATGATGCTTGCAAGAACTACACAGCTGCTCTTGAAAACCTGTTTAGGACCGGGCCAAACGACCTTTTTGCAAGTACCGGTGAAATCTTTCCAGAATTTTTTGATGCCCTTGCCCGCACGTGAGAAAGCATTGCCTTCTTTTTTGGGCTTAGACGCCTTAATTCTTTCTTTTTTTGCCTTTTCGGCAGCTTTTTCAGCTTCCTTAGCAGCCTTCTGAGCTTCCTTATCGGCAGTGTTTTCAGCCATGTAACTTCATTCCTTTCGATAGAATTACATCGGGGGTTTTACTTTGTTTCGCGGTGAAGAGTGTGCTTTCTGCAGAATCTGCAGTACTTGTTCATCTCGAGTCTGTCGGGAGAATTCTTTTTGTTTTTCATTGTGTTGTAGTTGCGCTGCTTGCACTCAGTGCATGCAAGAGTGATCTTAACTCTCATAACGGCACCTCCATATTTAATGTTAGCCTCCCTCTGATAAAACGGCAGCTAAGGACAGCCGTAAAACCGGGTACAAAAAAAAGACCCTTTTTCAGAGGTACAACAAGTGTATCACAGAAAGGGCCGAGTGTCAAGCATTTTTTTAAGTTGGCAATTAGCAATGAAAAAGGGGCCGGGGACCGGGGACCGGGGGCCGGGGAGGGTCAGTATCCAGTATCCAGTGGTCAGTGGCCAGTATCCAGTGGCCAGTGTCGCAGACATTAAAGTTGACATTGTCATAAAAGTGTCACAGTTTGCGAAGCTTTATAAATCCAAGGCACACAGTGCCTTCCTTCATTGTTAATTATTAATTATTAATTGTTAACTATCAACGGCTTTCGCCTGAATTATTCGATTTCGGAGCTTTTAGCTTCTTCCGCTTCTTTTTTCTCACGGCGTTTTTTGCGTGACAGATAGCATTTGAGGTCTTTAAGCTGTGCGGCGGGTGTGACATATTTGCCGAGTGTCATGGCCTGTCTGCCGTACATTCCGTGGAAGTCACTGCCGCCCGTAGTCAGCAGTTTGTGCTTTTTCGCGAATTTTAAAAGTCTGTCAACGGTTTCTTCATCCGCCGTGGGATGCCAGACTTCAACCCCGTCAAATTCATCAACCTTTCTTTCGAGCAGGTCAAAATTGTCATAAAGAGCGGGATGCGCAAGCACGGCAATACCGTTCGCGGCGTGAATTTCGGTCAGAACCTCATCAACGGACGCAAACTGCGGTCTTACAAGTATATTATTCTCGCTGTCGGGAGAGAAAAGCTCATCGTGAATTTCGGAATAAATTCCGCCCGAAATGCCGCTCTCCATAAGCGCATGCATGATATGCTGTTTAAAAAGGCATGTGGAGCCTGCCGCACATTTGCGGATAAGCTCGGTTGACACGGGATAACGACCCGCCGCCTTTATCATCATAAACTGTGCCGCTCTTTTTCTCGCTGTGGAATTTTTGCGGCAAAGCCCTTCAAGTCTGTCCGGGAATTCCGGAAGATAGCAAAGGATATGCGCATCCTTGCCCGTTTCGGTATCAATAGCCGAAAGCTCAACGCCCGGAATAACCTCTACTCCGTTGCGTTCGCCTATAAGCTTTGCTCTTATTGTGCCTGCAAGACAGTCGTGGTCTGTTATGGCAATAGTTTCAATCTTGCAATTGTGTGCAAGTGTAATAATATCCTCAAGTCCGACAGAGCCGTCGGAAAGGCGTGTGTGACAGTGCAGATCGCCGCCCAAAGAAAAACCCCCTATAAATTACCAACCTCAGGTTATTTGCATATATAGAAAAATAGGATATGAAAAACAGTGGAAATTGGCACGAATTATCTCAGTATATGCTATCATTATACTCCCGATTTCAGCTTTTTTCAAGTATTTCCTGAAAACAAATACGGAAAATCATTGTCGGTTATGCAACCGGTACACATAAGATCATCTGACGGTTATAAATAAAGCACTTCGAAACTCTTGGTCAGCGTCGGTTTAAC
>CAZTWO010000094.1:0-7363 GCA_964617965.1 uncultured Ruminococcus sp.
CTGTGCTTCGTCCTGCGGCAGCACTAAGGGAGACACAACCGACAACGCAAATATTGAGGCGGCTGACAGCGGGGAGACAACATCCCCCGCAGTTGAAGCCCCGACAGATGCCGAAGCGTACAATGCCAAAAACAGCATAGAAAGCATGGAAAAGCTCGATGAGTACGCAAAATCGTATTCAGCGGCGACCGATGCCGCCGGGCTTAACTCCCTTTTAAGCGGCAGCACGACATACGGTGCCGTTCTGCTTAACGCCGAAAAAGGTCAGGCAACAGTCGAAGGCGACTTTACCGACAAGACCGTTGTTGTAAAGTCCGCAGACTCAACCGTCATTTCAAAGGCGGACGGTATGTCATATGTAATCGAAGAAATAAGCGACGGCGGACTTATTGCCGAAAACAGGGCAGGCTCGGTTTATGTCAAGGGCGAGAATGTTTCTCTCACGCTCAAAAACGGTGCGGAGGCTGTTTATATCAGCGGCAAAAACTGCAATGCCGTGTTTAAGGGCGGCGAATTTTCGGTTGTATATGTCAATAACATTACGGCGAAGCTTACAAATCTTACAGACAACGATATAACCGTTACACTCGCAAACAGTTCAAGAATTACCCTTCCCTCGGGGCAGGTGTACTCACTTGAAGACAACAGCTTTTCAAAAGCAAAGTAAAATTCGGAGCAGACAATGACAAATTCTTATTCCGTTTCGCTTAAAAAACTGATAAAGGATAACGGGTTTGAAATTCTCTCAACCCCCAAGGACCCGTCACAGATTTATATTACAAGCCGTGATGTTAACCGTCCCGGGCTTATCTTAGCGGGGTATGACGACTTTTTTGACCCCAAGAGAATACAGTTTCTGGGGTTAAGCGAATTCGGTTATCTTAATTCACTTACAAGTGCGGACAGGGAACGCTGTCTTGACCATTTTCTCTCGAAAAAGCCCTGCTGTGTCATAGTCACAAGAGGGCTCGAACCGATGGAAGAGCTTGTCCCCATCGCAATCAGATACAAAGTACCGGTGCTAAGAGCCAACGACTCGACATCGGGCTGTATGTCAACTCTTATCGCATACTTAGGCGTAGAGCTTGCCGAAAGAATAACACGCCACGGCGTACTGGTTGAAGTCTACGGCGAAGGTATTCTTATCGTCGGCGACTCGGGCGTCGGCAAGAGCGAGACGGCGGTGGAGCTTATAAACAGAGGTCACCGTCTTATTGCGGACGATGCCGTTGAAATCAGGCGTGTATCGTCAAAGAGCCTTGTCGGCACAGCACCCGACAACATAAGGCACTTTATAGAGCTTCGAGGTGTCGGCATAATCAACGCCGCAAAGATTTTCGGTGTCGGTGCGGTTAAGCTCACCGAAAAAATAGATATGGTCGTAAAGCTTGAACTGTGGAACGACAACAAGGTATACGACAGACTGGGGCTTGAGGACGAATATACCGAAATTCTCGGCATAAAAGTCCCCGTTACCACCGTTCCGGTAAAGCCCGGACGAAACCTCGCTATTATCATAGAGACGGCGGCGATGAACAACCGTCAGAAGCGATTCGGCTACAATGCCGCAAAGGAGCTTATGCAGAGCCTCGGCATGAACGAAGACGACGACGCGGACGATAACGGACCGCTGGAAGTTTGGAACTAAGTTAGCAAGGAGCAAGGAGCAAGGAGCAGTGGCTGATTAATGCATAATGCCTAATGCAGAATGCATAATGTCGCAGAAAAAAAATCATCCGTTGAATGATTTTTGGCGTAGCGACTAATGAGGACCGGCGACAGCGGTCCGACAAACCTAAGTCAAGAAGTCCTGCGGACTTGATTTATATAAGCTTCGCAAACATAAAGTCTTAAATTCTTTTATCGTCTTTTCTTTTTGCAAAGCTTTATAATCCAAGGCACACAGTGCCTTCCTTAATTATGCATTATGCATTCTACATTCTACATTCAGCATTTAGTATTTTGCATTCTTCATTATCTCCGAGCTTCTTTTTGAATTATAAGTAATTTTATCTCCTGCGAAGCCATATAATCCAAGGCACACAGTGCCTTCATCAATTCCCCAGCCCCCGACCCCGGTCCCCGGCCCCTTTATTCATTGCTAATTGCTAACTGCTAATTGCTAATTACAAAATACTTATATCACAATATCAACCAAGCAAATTATTTCCCGGAGGGTATCATATATGTACAGAATAGGCGTAGATCTCGGCGGCACAAACATTGTAGCCGGCGTAATTGACGAAAACAACACGATTATCGCAAAGGGCGAGCGTAAGACAAACTGCCCCCGCCCGGCTGAAGCCATTTTCGACGATATGGCGGCAGCTGTAAAGGATGCGATGGCAAAGGCGAACATTACCGAAAAGGACGTTATAAGCGTCGGTGTCGGCACTCCCGGCTCGGTAAACAAGGGCGAAGAGCTTATTGAGTTCGCGAACAATCTCGCTTTTGAAAATGTTCCGGCATACAAAATGCTCAGAGAACGCATTAACATAGACAAGGTTTATTTTGACAATGACGCGAACTGCGCGGCTCTCGGCGAAGCTGTTGCCGGCTGCGGCAAGGGCGTTAAGGACTTTATAATGATTACTCTCGGCACGGGCGTCGGCAGCGGCATTATCGTTAACGGCAAGCTTGTCACGGGTGTAAACTACGCCGCAGGTGAAATGGGTCATATGGTAATCGCATACGACGGCATTCCCTGCAACTGCGGCAGAAGCGGCTGCTGGGAGAGCTATTCCTCCGCTACCGCTCTTATCGTTCAGACCAAGGCGGCAATGCGTAAAAATCCCGATTCACTCATGTGGGATATAGCCGAAGGCAAGCTCGGCAACGTAAACGGCGCAACATCCTTCAAGGCGGCAAAGCAGGGCGATGCGGCGGCAAAGGCAGTTGTCAACCAGTATATTTCATATCTCGCAATCGGCGTCGGCAATGTTATAAACATATTCCAGCCGAATATTCTGTGCATAGGCGGCGGCATAGGCAACGAAAAAGAAAACCTTCTTGTGCCGCTCAGAAGACTTGTGGAAGCCGAGAGATATTCAATCCACGCCAAGAAACAGACGGAAATAAAGAGTGCGGTGCTCGGAAACGATGCCGGTGTCATCGGTGCTGCACTGCTTGACGAATAAAATGTCACTTTACGAAGAACTGAGCGCCGCCCTTGTGGGCACATCGGCGGTGCTTTTACAGAATGAACCCTTAAAGAACCACTGCACCTTCAAAATCGGCGGAGATGCAGAGGTTTTTCTGTGTCCCAAGACCGAGAAGGAGCTTACTGCGGCTCTTAAGATCGTAAAAAAGCTTGACGCTCCCCTGCACATATTAGGCTGTGGGAGCAATGTTCTTATATCCGATGACGGATTAAAAGGGCTTACAGTCAAGACCTCCGGCGGCATGACGGATATAATGTATTTAGGCGACGGCATAATATCGTGCGGTGCGGGGACACCCCTTTCACGCCTTTGCACATTCGCACTCGAAAACGAGCTGACGGGACTTGAATTTGCATACGGCATTCCGGGCTCGGTCGGCGGTGCCGTGTATATGAACGCCGGTGCGTACGGCGGCGAGATAAAAAATGTGCTTATGTCCGTAAGAAGCGTTGACAAAAACGGTGAAGACATAACGGAGACACCGGCAGAGGAGCTGTCGCTGTCTTATCGCAGCACTCCGTTTATGACAAACGGCAGAATTATAACGGCGGCGTATTTCAGACTTCAAAAAGGCACACGTGATGAAATCATGTCACGCATGATTGAGCTTATGAACAAGCGAAAAGCATCTCAGCCGCTCGAATATCCGTCGGCAGGGTCAACATTCAAGCGTCCTACAAACGGCTATGCGGCGGCACACATTGACGAGTGCGGTCTAAAAGGGCTCTCACACGGCGGTGCGGCTGTCAGCACAAAGCACGCCGGATTTGTAATAAACACCGGTGACGCCACATGCAAAGACGTATTATCACTCATGCACGAAATCACCGACACGGTCGAACGCATGCACGGCGTTAAGCTTGAACCGGAGGTAGAGTATTTGCACGATTAATCGTGCAAATACAATTAGCAATTAGCAATGTGCAATGAGCAATGAGCAATTTTGTTAGTCTGCGGACTTGATTTATAAATAGCTTTGCACCCGTTAAAGCACGGTTTTAACCGATAATACAACCATTTGCGAAGCCGTATAATCCAAAACGCTTCAGCGTTTTCCTCAATTGCTAATTGCTAATTGCTAACTGCTAATTGTTACAAGATTGGAGCATCATAAATGAAAGATCAAATTTACAGCCTTCTGGGTGTCTGCCCGGAAATATTCGCTCTCGGTGAAAAAACAGCCGGAGAGCTTGAAGCCCGCTTTAAGAAGGCGGACGAAATCTCGGAAATAAATCAGCTTAAGGTACTCGGTGCGATGAAGAAAAATCGCGTTAATGCCGGATGCCTTTGCGGAACAACAGGCTACGGCCACGACGACATCGGCAGAGACACCTTAGAACAGGTCTATGCCGATGTTTTTAAAACTGAGGCGGCACTTGTTCGCCCGCACCTGACCTGCGGCACACATGCTCTGACTGTCGCACTCTCCGCTAATCTCTTGCCCGGAGATGAGCTTCTGTCCCCTGTCGGAAAGCCCTATGACACTCTCGAAGAGGTTATCGGCATAAGGGACTGTGCCTGCTCGCTTAAGGAGTACGGCGTAACATACCGTCAGGTTGACTTACTCCCCGACGGCACTTTTGATTACGAAAATATTAGAAAAGCCATAAACGAAAAAACAAAGCTTATTACAATTCAGCGTTCGAAGGGCTATCAGATGCGCCCCTCATTCTCCGTTGATCAGATAGGTGAGCTTATCGCATTTATAAAGGACATCAAACCCGAAGTCACTGTTATGGTTGACAACTGCTACGGTGAATTTACGGAAGAGAAAGAGCCGTCTGAAGTCGGTGCGGATATGATAGTCGGTTCGCTCATCAAGAATCCCGGCGGCGGTCTTGCCCCCACAGGCGGATATATAGCCGGAACGAAGAAATGCATTGAGCGCTGTCATTACCGTCTGTCAGCTCCCGGGGTCGGTCAGGATGTCGGCGCAAGTCTCGGTGTTATGACAAATCTCTATCAGGGATTTTTCCTCTCCCCCACTGTTGTGGCAGGTGCAGTTAAAGGTGCGATATTCGCGGCGGCACTGTATGAAAAGCTCGGCTTTAACTGCGTCCCCAAGGCGGCGGAAGAGCGTCACGACATTATACAGAGCATTGAGCTTCGTTCAAAGGAAGGTATGTGCGCATTTTGTGAAGGCATACAGTCGGCGGCTCCCGTTGACAGCTATTTTACACCCATCCCCGAGCCTATTCCGGGGTACAGCGATGAAGTTATAATGGCGGCGGGCGCTTTCGTTCAGGGTTCATCGATTGAGCTGTCCGCAGACGGTCCGATAAGAGAACCGTACGCAGTATATTTCCAGGGCGGACTTACATGGAATCACGCCAAATACGGAATACTGCTGTCACTGCAGAAAATGTATGAGCATGGGCTTATTAGTCTTGAGCAGATTAACTGTGCAAGAGATAAATTTAACGGCTAAAGCGAAATTCGAGTTAGCAAGGAGCAAGGAGCAAGGAGCAGTGGCTGATTAATGCATAATGCATAGTGTAGAATGCATAATTTCGGAAGTCCTGCGGACTTGATTTATATAGCTTCGCGTGAGGTGGGCTTTTGGGGCATTGCCGGGCTTTTGCCGTCGGCGGAGCTGAGCCGCTCTGCAGTGCACCTATCTGCCCGGTAGGTTGTTTTTCCGAAAGAGGCAGCCTAAAGACCGGACCGACAGGTGCCACTTTGAGCGGCTGCCCTCCATTCGCCTTCATTTGTTCTGCCGCCACAGGCAGCATCACAAATTCGACTCATTCCGGGCATTGTGCCTCGTCGGCGTCCCTGCCCTTGGCAGTGCCGCCTCCTCGGCATCCGCTCGCTTCGCTCGCGTTCGGCTCGTCGCTGGCGCTCCTCGCCCCATCCATTTACCCGCAAAAATATTTCCTCCTGCGAAGCTTATAAATCCAAGGCACACAGTGCCTTCCTTAATTATGCATTATGCATTATGCATTCTGCATTGTTTTGCTTCTTCCATCAGTTTACATATTTACGCGAATTTCCGTTAAAGAATAACGGTAAAAATAAAAACATGAAAGTGAGAACAGACAAATGAAAGGTAATCAGTCAGCAAGAACAGTAAAAGCAGTCCGGTGCGTTAAAATCATCGGCATCGTGTTAACGGCGGTATTAGCCGTGTTTTTCGCCGTAAAAGGTACAATAAACGTTTTTGACGTAAGTGCCGCCGACGGCTACACCCTTAAGGGAACGGATACATTTATCCGTGTTACCGAGCAGGGCGAAGAAGAGTACGAGGACGAAACAGTCTGCCCCGTCGAATACAAAACGGCGGACGGCAAATACACTCTTACCAAAAATTACACGTTTGACGAATGGGAGTCGCTGCCCACAGGCGACAGCGTAACCGGATATATTTACGAAAATGCGGACGGCTCGACACTTTGCTACCCGAACGAAGCGACAGTTGACGACATAAAGGCGACACTCAAAGACGAGAACGCCGTTAATTCATCAACCGTTTTCGGCGTTGCAATGGCTCTGGCTTTAGTCGCAATCGCTCTTGTTGTTCTCACTTGCTGGGATAGATTTTTCACGGCATACGAACAGATATGGTTTATTTCCATTATGGTAATTGCCGCAATAATCTCCGTTGTTGCACCCGAGGAAGACTGCAACGGCGTCAGCGGACTGCTGATTATGGCACTGTATCTTGCAGATACATTCCTCAATATTCTTTGTGAGCTTCTTATTTCAAAGCAGAGCAAATGGAACTTCATCGTGTCAATCTTTGTTGAGATAACCGAGATTGTTACACTTATTGTGCTGTCGTACCGTTTTGCGACACTGGCATCCACATTGTTCTTCTGGCTCCCCTGCGACATAATAAGCTTCATAAACTGGCACCGCCACCCCGACAAGGTCGAGGACGATCTTACACAGGTTCGCACACTCAAGGGCTGGCAAGAAGCGGCTATAATCGCCGGTATTGTCGTGTGGACAGTCGGCATCGGCTATTTCCTCACAACGCTTGACATAGGCACTGACTTCTTAAAGGGCAGCGATACACTCAAAATAGTTCTGTGCTATTTTGACGCATGTGTAAGTGCCGTCGGCATTGTAAATGGCGTGTTCATACTTCTGCGTCTGCGTGAACAGTGGATTGCATGGTATATTTCCGCCGTGCTTGAAGCTATCATCAACATTATGTCGGGACAGTTTGTGCTTCTTGTGCTTAAGATAGGATATATTAC
>CAZTWO010000095.1:0-1394 GCA_964617965.1 uncultured Ruminococcus sp.
ACAACACTTGTTATCATTGGCATATCGGCGGTTATCGCAGTCGCCGATCTTGCGAAAATACATATGATTTTCACTTAAAAAGGAGCAGCGAAACGATGCAGATTTACGAGGAGCTTAAGGCCAGAGGTCTTATTGCGCAGGTAACAAACGAAGAAGAAATAAGAGAAATGGTAAATGCGGGCAAGGCCACTTTCTATATAGGCTTTGACTGCACGGCAGACAGCCTTACCGCAGGTCATTTTATGGCTCTTACTCTTATGAAGCGTCTTCAGATGGCGGGCAACCGTCCGATAGCCCTTATCGGCGGCGGCACAACCATGATAGGCGACCCTTCGGGACGTACGGACATGCGCAAAATGCTCACAAGAGAAGATATAAACCACAACGCCGAGTGCTTCAAGCGTCAGATGGAGCGTTTCATCGAGTTCGGCGAGGACAAGGCACAGATGGTAAACAATGCCGACTGGCTTCTCAACCTCAACTATGTCGACGTTTTAAGAGAGGTCGGTGCGTGCTTCTCGGTTAACAACATGCTCAGAGCCGAGTGCTACAAACAGCGTATGGAGAAGGGTCTGTCCTTCTTTGAGTTCAACTACATGATAATGCAGAGCTATGACTTCTATTATCTTTTCCAGCACTACAACTGCAACATGCAGTTCGGCGGTGACGATCAGTGGTCAAATATGCTCGGCGGTACGGAGCTTATCAGAAAGAAGCTCGGCAAGGATGCCCATGCCATGACCATAACTCTGCTTACGGATTCGCAGGGCAAAAAGATGGGCAAAACAGCCGGCAACGCCGTATGGCTCGACCCCAACAAGACTTCACCCTTCGATTTCTATCAGTACTGGAGAAATGTCGGCGACGCGGATGTGCTTAAGTGTATAAGAATGCTTACATTCCTGCCTATGGAAGAGATTGACGCAATGTCTTCATGGGAGGGCAGCCGCCTTAACGAGGCCAAAGAAATTCTCGCTTTCGAGCTTACAAAGCTTGTACACGGCGAAGAGGAAGCGCAGAAGGCTCAGACAGCCGCACGCAGCCTCTTTGTGTCCGGCGGTGACAATGCACCCGAAGCCGAAATATCTGCGGATGACCTTGCCGACGGTGCTGTCGATATTCTCACTCTTCTTGTAAAGACGGGACTCTGCTCTTCAAAGAGCGATGCCCGCAGAGCCGTTGAGCAGGGCGGTGTATCGGCAGACGGCGAAAAGATTGCCGATATCAAGAAGACTTTCACCGAAGATGAGCTTAAAAAGGGAGTTCTTATCAAGAGAGGGAAGAAGAACTTCAAAAAGGCGATTATTAAGTGAGCAAGGAGCTTTAACAGTTAGCAAGGAGCAAGGAGCAAGGAGCAGTGAATTAGCAGGAATGCAGAATACATAATGCACAAT
>CAZTWO010000095.1:1494-4245 GCA_964617965.1 uncultured Ruminococcus sp.
TTGTCGATTTATACCGGCAGTCGGCTTTTTTTCAGTTAGCAAGGAGCAAGGAGCAGTGAATTAGCAGGAATGCAGAATACATAATGCACAATGTAGAATGCATAATGTAGAATGCATAATGTCGGAAGACACTGTGTGTCTTGGATTATATGCTTCGCAGAGGCGACACTTTTTTCGGATTCGTGTACTTGCTGCACGAAAAATCAAACAAATTATAAAAAACCGATTGTCGATTTATACCGGCAGTCGGCTTTTTTTCAGTTAGCAAGGAGCAAGGAGCAAGGAGCAGTGAACGGGCAGGAATGCTGTCGTACAAGCTGTAATTCGGAGAAAAGATTTATTTTTTGCGAAGCTATATAAATCAAGTCCGCAGGACTTCCGACATTATGCATTATGCATTCTACATTCTACATTGTTTTGATTTTTCCGTTCTGTCGTGAAATTTAGTGCAAAAAAAGCTTTACAATTCTTATTTTATTTTATATAATAAATTGTCAAGAACTATCTACACTTAGGGGGTTGCCGTTTACGAAACCGGACAGCAAAACGCTTTTCGTCTCTCCGTCTGAGAGGGCAAAGCAGAATGAATACACAGACTTAATAAAAACAATACTGTCGGCAAAATACGACTCCGCCCCCAAGGCTTTTGTGCACACATACGGCTGTCAGGGCAATGTCGCCGATTCCGAACGCATGATAGGCTGTCTTCTCAAAATGGGCTATGTGCTTACCGATACGGCGGAGGATGCCGACCTTGTTCTTTTTAATACGTGTGCCGTAAGAGAGCATGCCGAGGACCGTGTTTTCGGAAATGTCGGAGCGTTAAAGCCCATTAAAGAACAGCGTCGTGATATGGTTATTGTGTTGTGCGGATGCATGATGCAGCAGACTCATGTTGCCGAGCGAATAAAAAAGAGCTACCCGTATGTTAATCTCGTGTTCGGTACATTCGCCATTCACAGGCTCCCCGAGCTGCTTTACAGAGTACTCAGTCGAGGAAAGCGTGTTTTCGATATTGACGCGTCGTCCGCTCCCATTGCCGAAGGGCTGCCAGTCTATCGTGAAAGCACCTTTAAGGCGTGGCTGCCCGTCATGTACGGATGCAACAACTTCTGCAGCTACTGCGTTGTGCCGTATGTACGTGGGCGTGAACGCTCAAGACGGTGCGAGGATGTCATAAACGAAGCAAAGGAAATTATCGCTTCGGGCGTAAAGGAAATTACCCTTCTGGGGCAGAACGTAAACTCATACGGCAAAAATTCCGACGACGGAATTGATTTCGCCGATCTGCTCGAAAAGATAAACGCCCTCCCCGGTGACTTCAAGATAAGATTTATGACTTCTCACCCAAAGGACTGCACAAAGAAGCTTATCGACACAATAGCAAGATGCGAAAAATGCTCGCATCATCTTCATCTCCCTTTCCAGTCGGGCAACAACCGTGTGCTTAAAGAGATGAACAGGCACTATACACGTGAGCATTATCTGAATCTTATCGATTACGCCAAAAAGACAATTCCCGATATTTCCCTCACAAGCGACGTCATAGTCGGCTTTCCCGGGGAGACGTACGAAGAATTTCTTGATACGGTGTCGCTGATAAAAGAAGTCAGATTTACTTCTCTTTTCACTTTTATTTTCTCCCCGAGAGAGGGCACGGTCGCCGCAAAGATGGATGATCCCGTCCCGGCGGCGGAAAAATCGAAGTGGTTTTCGGAACTCCTGGCGGCGCAGGAGAAAATCGCGTCGGAGCGGTGCGCTTCAATGCTCGGCAAGACATACACGGTTTTGGTCGAGAACGAAACCGAAGAAAACAGCGGCCGACTTACAGGCAGAACCGACGGGAACATCACAATAGATTTTGCCGGGGATAAATCGCTTATCGGCACATACGCCGAAATAAAAATAACCGAAGCTAAAAACTGGACTCTGTCCGGTGAGCTTATATAAATTTCAAATACAAAAAAACGAACGGAGCTTAACACATGGACATCATTAAACTTACAAGAGATCTGGGCGCGGCAATTCAGCAGGATGAAAGATATCTTGCCTATGTCAACGCACGCAAGGCAAACGACGACGACACCGAGCTTAACGCCCTTATCGGCAAGCTTAATCTTATTCAGATGAACTATAAAAACGAGTCCGAAAAAGAGACTCCCGACAACGCAAAGCTTGAACAGCTTGACGGCGAATTCAGAGAGATTTACGGCAGCATAATGCTCAACACGAATATGCGTAAATTCGAAGAAGCAAAGCAGGGCGTTGACGATATGATGAACTACATCATAAATATTCTCTCCCTCTGCGTAAACGGCGAGGACCCCGCAACTTGCGAGCCTCAGCCCGAAGAAGGCGGCTGCACGGGTTCATGCAGTACCTGCGGAGGATGCGGCTGAACAATGCATAATTAAGAATGCATAATTAAGAATGTCGGAAAACGCTGTGCGTTTTGAATTGTAAAGCTACGCAAAAATTGAGTTTTTCAGCAAGTGATTTCTTTTAATGTCTGCGAAGCTTATAAATTAAGTCCGTAGGACTTCCGACATTATGCATTATGCATTCTGCATTCTACATTTTTTTGCATTGATAAATTTTTTACGGACTAAGATGTATAATTAAGAATGTCGGAAAACGCTGTGCGTTTTGAATTGTAAAGCTACGCAAAAATTGAGTTTTTCAGCAAGTGATTTCTTTTAATGTCTGCGAAGCTTATAAATTAAGTCCGTAGGACTTCCGACATTATGCATT
>CAZTWO010000095.1:4345-7190 GCA_964617965.1 uncultured Ruminococcus sp.
TTAATGTCTGCGAAGCTTATAAATTAAGTCCGTAGGACTTCCGACATTATGCATTATGCATTCTGCATTCTGCATTATTTTTGCATTGATAATTTTTTTACGGACTAAGATACATACTTAAAAATGAGCAAATGTCGCTCGGGAAGGATGAAAAGAATGTCGGAATTTACTCCGATGATGAAGCAATACCTTAAAGTTAAAGAAAATTATAAAGATGCCATTCTTTTTTACCGACTGGGCGATTTTTACGAAATGTTTTTCGACGACGCCGTCACAGCGTCAAAGGAGCTTGAGCTTGTCTTGACAGGCAAAGACTGCGGGCAGGAGACCCGAGCCCCGATGTGCGGCATACCGTTTCACGCCGCCGAAGGGTACATTGCCCGCCTTGTGCAGAAGGGTTACCGTGTCGCTGTATGCGAGCAGACCGAAGACCCCGCAAAGGCAAAGGGAATTGTCGCAAGGGACGTTATAAGAGTCATAACTCCCGGCACGGTCACCGAGAGCGTAATGCTTGACGAGACCCGCAATAACTTCCTGTCGTGCGTTTATTATGACAAGTCTTCCGTAGGGCTGAGCTTCTGCGACGTGTCCACCGGTCAGCTTTATGTCGGTGAAATCTCGGGCGACAGACCGGGCGACAGAATCATAAACGAAATAGCCCGTTTCAGTCCCGCCGAGATTATTCTCAACGAAACGGCTTCATCCGAAAAAACACTCACAACATTTATCGAAAGAGCGTGCAGTGTCTCCGCAACCGTTCTCGGTGATGACGAGTTCGACTTTAACGAATGCACCGAGATAATCGAAAAGCACTTCAAAAAAACGGTGCACGAATTAGGGCTCGGCGGACTTGAATGCGCCGTATGCTCTTTGGGACAGACACTTAAATATCTCTACGAAACACAGAAAAACAATCTTGACAACATAACCGAAATAACGCTTTACACCGAGAGCAGATTTCTGTCACTCGATGCCGCCGCACTTCGAAACCTCGAAATTCTCGAAAGCGAACGCAGACGCGAGAAGAAGGGCTCACTCTTGTGGGTGCTCGACAAGACAAAAACCTCTATGGGCAAGCGTAAAATGAGCGAATGGATTCGCCAGCCGCTGTTAAGAGTATCGGCGATAAACAACCGTCTTGACGCTGTCGAAGAGCTTTTCAATAACACCGTTCTTCGCAGTGAGTTAACCGAACGTCTCTCGCTTGTAAACGATATGGAGCGAATGATAACGCGTATCGTTTACGGCACGGCAAACGCCAAGGAGCTGCGTTCACTCTCGCAGACGCTCTCAATGCTCCCCGAAATTAAAGATTTTCTCAAAGACACAAAAAGCAGTCTTCTCCAGAAAATTTACGAGTCAATCGACACCATGGAGGATGTCCGAAAGACAATAGACGCTTCAATTGTCGACGAACCTCCGTTTTCGGTGCGTGAAGGCGGCATGATAAGACAGGGGTGCAGCAAGGAGCTTGACGAGCTTCGAAGCATCGTCAGCGGCGGCAAGGATTTTCTTGCGGAAACCGAAAAGGCGGAACAGGAGAAAACAGGCATAAAAAAGCTTCGTATAGGCTACAACAGAGTGTTCGGCTACTATATCGAAGTGCTTAATTCCTATCGGGATCTTGTTCCCGAAAACTATATACGCAAACAGACGCTTGCAAACTGCGAGCGATACATAACACCCGAGCTTAAAGATCTCGAAGCAAAGGTCTTAGGCGCACAGGACAGAATTACAAAGCTTGAATACGAGCTTTTCTCCGCCGTTCGTGACTGTGTGGCGACAGAGCAGCTTCGTATAAGAGATACGGCATCATCTCTGGCGGAACTTGATGTGCTGTGTTCTCTCGCTTTTGTGGCGAGTGAAAACGGATATGTCCGTCCCGAGATTGACAACAGCGACGTTATTGATATAAAAAGCGGCAGACACCCCGTTGTCGAAAAGTATCTTGACGGTGCGCCGTTTGTACCGAATGATACACACCTTGACGGTGACGAAAACCGTACGGCTATTATCACAGGACCCAATATGGCGGGCAAGTCAACATATATGCGTCAGGTTGCCGTTATAGTTGTTATGGCTCAGATGGGTTCATTTGTGCCGGCGGCGAGCGCCAGTATAGGCATTGTCGACAGTATTTTCACACGTGTCGGCGCTTCCGATGACTTAGCGGCAGGCCAGTCAACGTTTATGACCGAGATGACCGATGTTTCACGCATTCTGTCATCTGCCGGTCCGAGAAGCCTTATAATTCTCGATGAAATCGGCAGAGGTACTTCGACATTTGACGGCATGAGCATTGCAAGAGCCGTTCTCGAATATGTCACCGACAAAAAGAAAATCGGTGCAAAGACACTGTTTGCCACACATTACCATGAATTAACCGATGCCGAGGGCAAAATCCCCGGCGTGAAAAACTATAATACTTCCGTAAAAAAGCGTGGGGACGATATAACGTTCCTTCGCAGAATTGTCAGAGGTCCGGCGGACGGCAGCTACGGCATAGAGGTCGCAAAGCTGTCGGGTATTCCGCAGAGCGTCGTGAGCCGTGCCAAGACAATACTCAGAAATCTTGAGGAGCATTCCGCTTCTCCCGAAAATGTACCCAAAAAGAAAACGCCCGAAATCGACTCCGACCAGCTGGGGCTTTTCTCAATATCACAGAGCAAGGTCGAACAGAAGCTTCGTGACATTGACGTTAACACACTGACACCGATTGAGGCGCTGAACCTGCTTTACGAACTTAAATCGCTAATATAAAGTGAGCAAGGAGTAAGGAGCAAGGAGCAAGGAGCAGTGAAGCTCCGCAAGAGGCGAAGCTTACAATCCAAGTCCGCAGGACTTC
>CAZTWO010000096.1:0-2222 GCA_964617965.1 uncultured Ruminococcus sp.
AAAAAAGTCACTTATTGTCTGTCATTGCGTTTATGATGCCGTCAACATTTTTATCCGTAAGATAGCCGGACGGCAATCTGTTTTTTGATGCGGAATAGCTTAAATTCGGTCTGTCCTTTGTTTCATTTACAAGCAGGTCGGTGAAAAATCTCTCCCAGCTGAAATATTCTCCGCTTTCAATAAAATCGATCGGTGCCTTAAGAATCTGACGGACATTGTCGTTGTTATCGAAAATTTCGGATTTTAGAATAAGCCATTCGAAGCTTTCGGGCAAAAACAGATCAACCGTTTTGTTCGAAGCGTTTATAAAACGGATAAGCTCGCGAATTTCGGAGCCGAATGCCGCCGCGTCGGCGATAATAAGAATATTTTGTCCGTCACATTTTTCCAGTGTATTTACTATATTGCTTTTTCCGAATGCGGATACACACTCGGCGTTCAGCTTCTGGGCGGCCTTCGTAAAGAAGATATAACCGGATTTTGAATCTTCCGTTATGATTAAATCATATTTTTTCTTTGTTATGTCTTTAATTCCGACATTCCCGTAAATTTTTTCGATTTTGGGCAGACGGTCATTTTTGACTATTTTCTTTATACTGTCAACGCTGTAAGAAATCTGTGGCAGGTCTTCCCTTGTTATCAGCACATAATAGTTGTCGGTATTACGCACGGCTTCGGCAAATTCATGTGTCGGCACAAATTTTGTGCTTTCTTCGATAAACACGACACTGCTCTTTATGTTTTCAAGCTGATAGAGCCAGTTCACACCCTCAAGCACGACACACGGTCTGTCACATCTGATTGTCACGCCGCTGTTTTTGCCTTCAAGGGAATATGCCCTGACCATATTTATCAGCTTCGTTTTTCCCGTGCCGCTGTCACCGGTTATTACAGTAACGTTTCTTTCAAGCTCAAGTCGAAATGTAATATGTCTGTTTTTGGCGGAAAAAGAAATTTTACCCTTCATTATTTCCACCTCTTAAATACTTATGGGCGAGAAGTATATACTCTTTAGGGTCGGTAATAACCTTGCGTCTTCTGTCGTTTATCACTTTTATTGCAAAATTTTCGCCGAAGTCCATTGCGTGGTGCAGAGTGACTTTTATATCCCTGTCGGACGCAAGCTCCAGGATATATTTTGCGCAGTTGTCTCCGCAGTTTGAAATATTGAAAATTTTGTTCGGGAAATTTTTTATAAGAAGAAGCGTTTTTACGCCTGCCGACAGCTCGACAGAAGTGAATGTGCCGAATATTTCGTTCTGAATAACATCGGGGGCTATTACTTCGGAGTCGTCGATATCTTTGATTATTCTTCTGGCAAAGTCATCCGTCACCCAGTTTTTATCATACTGATTTTCATAGAACATTGCGGTGTTGTACACCTCATCATCACGAAAACCGAAGTACACCTTTAACATGAATATTCCTCACTTCTTAATTGTCGGTTTTGTCAGTCTGTACGGCCTAACCCTAAAAATCATTGTTCTTCGATTTTATCAGAAAAGTCCGACTATTTCGCCGTTTTCGTCAACGTCTATGTTTTCGGCGGCGGGGCGTTTGGGGAGACCCGGCATGGTCATCACGTCACCGGTCAGAACTACGATAAATCCCGCACCGGTTGCCGGGCGAACGCTTTTTACGTTTACGGTGAAATGCTCGGGTGCGCCCAGAAGCGTGGGGTCATCCGAAAAGCTGTACTGAGTTTTGGCTATGCACACAGGCAGGCCCGAGAGTCCCTGCTCTTTTAATGTCTTTATCTGTTTTTGTGCGGCAGGGGAGATATTTATGCCGTCGGCACCGTATATTCTTTTTGCAATGGTTTCAATTTTTTCTTCAATGGAAATATCAAGCGGATAGCAGAAATCAAAATCGCCCTTTTCTTCATCGCACAGACGGACAACCTCTTTTGCGAGTGCTTCACCGCCCTTGCCGCCGTCAGCCCATACGGTCGACAGAACCGTATTTACGCCGAGAGCACGGCATTTTTCTGTAACGGCTTCAATCTCGGCATCGGTATCCGTCGGAAATCTGTTGACGGCAACGACACACGGAAGCTTATATACGTTTTTGATATTCGAAACATGGCGGAGGAGATTGGGAAGTCCCTTTTCGAGAGCGTCGAGATTTTCTCCGTTAAGTTCATTCTTGTTAAGTCCGCCGTGCATTTTAAGCGCACGAACGGTAGCGACAATAACAACGGCGTTCGGGACAAGACCGGACGC
>CAZTWO010000096.1:2322-4393 GCA_964617965.1 uncultured Ruminococcus sp.
CGTCACGGGTGTATGCAACTGTCATATTGCCGAGGCGTTCCTTTAAGTCTGCGAGAGAATCTGCAAGGCACAGCACCGCCATAACCTCACTTGCGACCGTAATGTCAAAACCGTCCTCTCTCGGGACGCCGTTCGCAGTGCCGCCGAGACCGTCCACAACGTGACGCAGCTGGCGGTCATTCATGTCGACGCATCTTTTCCATGTAATGCGGCACGGGTCGATATTAAGCTCGTTGCCCTGTTTTATGTGATTGTCAATCATCGCCGCAAGCAGATTGTTTGCCGCACCGATTGCGTGAAAATCCCCGGTAAAATGGAGATTGATATCCTCCATCGGAATAACCTGGGCATATCCGCCGCCTGCCGCGCCGCCCTTTATGCCGAACACAGGGCCGAGAGACGGCTCACGCAGAGCAACGACTACGTTTTTACCTATGCGGCGAAGCCCGTCCGCAAGTCCGATTGTCGTTGTGGTCTTGCCTTCCCCTGCGGGTGTCGGGGACATGGCGGTAACAAGAATAAGTCTGCCGTCCGCCTTTTTGCGGTCTTTGAGTATGGACAAATCAACCTTTGCCTTGTATCTGCCATATTGCTCAAGATATTTTTCTTCAATCCCGGCGGTTTTTGCTATCTCCGTTATGTTTTTCGGTGTGACGCTGTGTGCTATCTCGATATCGGACCTGTACTGCATAAAAAATTCCCTCGATTCCTTTTTTTACAATTATAACGGCAGTTCTGTTAAAAATCAACCTTTTTGCAAATCCGACCATTTTTCCTCTTTTCAAACGGAGAGATATGTGTTACAATTCCCCTTGTACCTACCGAAATACTATATTATATGTTTTAAAACGAGGTTATTATGAAGCTTGACCCAATCGTAACATCTCTTCTTGACACCGACCTATACAAATTCAACATGAATCAGGTCATTTTCCACAAGCACACCGACCTTTTGGGACAGTATTATTTCAAGTGCCGCAATGAGGGTGTTGTGTTCACGCCCGAAATGGTTGAGGAAATAAAAGCCCAGCTTGACTGGCTGTGCTCTCTCAAGTTCCGCAAAGACGAGCTTGACTATCTGCGTTCAATCCGTTTCATAAAAAATGACTATGTTGAGTTTCTGCGTCTGTGGAGACCGATTAAGGATTATGTTACAATTCGTCTGAGCGATGAAGGCGAGCTTGAGGTTATAATCGACGGTCCGCTTTTCTCCGCAATGCAGTTTGAGATACATCTGCTTGAGATAATAAACGAAGTGTATTTTCGCTTTAATTATGATTATTCGGTTCTTCGCAAATCGGCTGAGGACAGACTTAATCAGAAAATAAAAGACATACAGGACGGCAAGTATACATTCTCGTTTGCCGAGTTCGGTGCACGCCGCAGACTGTCCCGTGAGTGGCAGGATGAGGTTATCCGCCGTTTTGTGACGGAGACCGACAAGTGCATAGGCACATCGGACGTGTATTTTGCAATGAAATACAACACAAAGCCCATAGGCACATACGCGCATGAGTTTGTGCAGATGTATCAGGGCATTGACAGCATTCCGCTTGCCTACACAAACCACTACGCCATGCAGGACTGGTATGATGAATATAAGGGCGACAACGGTACGGCTCTTACGGATACCATTACAACCGACCTGTTTCTGCTTGACTTCAACCGCTCAATGGTGAATAACTATAACGGTGTCCGTCACGACAGCGGCGACCCGTATGAGTGGGGCGAGAAGATAATAAAACACTATAAGAGCTACGGTGTTGACCCCAGAACAAAGCTTCTACTGTTCAGCGACAGTCTTGATTTTGACCGTGCGCAGGAGCTTTACGATTACTTTAAGGATAAGACGAAAACATCATTCGGCATAGGCACGTTTGTTACAAACGACACATGCGCCGAACCGCTGAATATAGTTATAAAGCTTCAGTATGTCAACGGCAGACCCGTTGCGAAAATTTCCGACTCTCCCGGAAAATCAATGTGCAGAGATAAAGAATATCTTTCGTATCTGATAAGATCGGTTGAGTTCAGGAAGCAGAGAGAGAGTATACTGAATCCGGACCTGTAA
>CAZTWO010000096.1:4493-7059 GCA_964617965.1 uncultured Ruminococcus sp.
AGGAAGACACTGCGTGTCTTGGATTGTATGGCTTCGCAAAAGGGGAGTTTTTCGCTTGAATGCAGACCGGCTGCTAAGCCGGGGCTTTCAGCCGCTCGGGAGTGACATTCCTTTTGAGTAAAGCGAAATCCATTCGCCTGTGCAAAGTGCCGGAAGCCACATACCGAGCGGCTGCCCTTCGTTCGCCTTCATTTGTCCTGCTGTCACGGACAGCATCACAAATTCGGCTCACTCGGGGCCGAAGCCTCGTCATTCGCTCCCGCCTCATCGGCGGTTCGCTCACTCCTCGGCTCCCCACCCACCCACCCAAAAACTATAAATTTATCGGTAAAATTATGACAAATTCAAAAACTTCTACCTTGCTCTCCGGCGCTGCCTTCGGGCTGACCGCCGCCGGACGAGTGCTTATATACGCGGTGGCTGTTGCCGCCTGCCTTTCGCTTAATGTGTGGTACGGACTTGTTACAGCTGTGCTGTGCTTTATCGTATCGGCTTTTGACAGACAGAACAGTATTCTGTGTCCGCACCCGTTTTTTCTTGTTCCGCTGACATTTGTCGCCGTCGGACTCGGTGTATCGTATCTTCCGCTTACGGTTATTTTAGCGGGAGTTGTGTTCGCCCTGCTCGCCATTCCAAAAGTAAAAGTTGAATTTCCGGATGCCGTGAAGCTCGGCGCTTCAATAGGTCTTGCGTTCGGAGTTACAGCCCTTGCGACAACATACTATTTCGGAATAGGCGCGACAGGCTCTACCGTTTGGGAGATACTCAAAAACTACCGCTATCTCGGCTTTCACGCCAACTGGAGAGGCGTTTTCTACGGTACTATTACGCTTTTCTTTATGATAACGTATCCGTTCAAGTGCAAAAAGCTTTCCAAATATGTTCCGGCGGAGACTCTGTCGGTAGCACTGCCGCTTGCACTGAATCTGATTCTCAATCCCGATAAAAATACCACTCCCATAATGGAACTCGGCAACCTCTCGAAAATTTCGGCACTTGAGAATGTTTCGGATTTTCTGCCGATTATAAGCACAGGCTCCGTCAATTTCGAGACGATTTTAACCGTTCTTATGGCATCATTGTCGATTGTCATGATAACCTATATGTTCTGCGATAACGGCAGGAAAAACATTCTGCCCGCATCCCAGACAGCGGTATCGGGCGTTTTCGGCGGTTTTCCGTCAGCCCCGGAAGAAATACTTCGTTTTACTCCCATATCGGCTGTTGTCGCCGTTGTGTGCAGTGCGGTTATAGTTATTTTCTGCCCCGGCATTATCGGCAGAATACCGCTTCACTCCCTGGCGGTTGTGCTTATCGTGTCCGCATGGAAGAGAGTAAAGTTCTCTGAAATCGGCAAAACGGTAAAGACAGAGAAATTCACGGGCGCGTTTATTATCGCGCTGTCCGCACTCGTGTTTGTATTTGTTGACATTTTCAAGGCACTTGTTGTTTGCCTTTGTCTCGGCACATTATTCGGCAGGAGGAAAAAGGCATGACGGCAGAAAAAACAAAGACAAACAAGGGTCGTCTTGCACGGCGTATAATGACATATATTATCACGTTTGTAATGTCCTCGGTTTTTATTCTTGACATTTTTACACTTGTAATGTGCAATAAGTACGAGAAGAATTACACCTTCACGGACGAGGACTTTACACTGTCCGCAGGGGACGACAGAATACATTTCTTAAACACCGCAAACTCCGACTGCATTCTTATTGAGTCGAACGGTCACTACGCACTTGTGGACGCAGGTGAGGGAAATAACAACCCGCGAAAAAAGACCGCATATCACGGCACACGGGACGAGGTTCTCGCCTATATAAAAAAGGTTGCCGCAGGTGACGACGGCAAGGCACATCTTGATTTTATTCTCGGCACGCACTGCCACTATGACCACTACGGCAATTTTGAGGATATTATCAAAGACGATGACATTGTAATAGAAAAGGCGTATTTCAAGGTATATGACACCTCCTCCGGCTCTAAAATCGAGAGCGACACATGGGGAAATGTTGAAACATACAACAAAATAATAGCGGCGATAAAAGAAAAAAACATTCCGCTTATACAGGATCTGCCGAGCGATGAATTTATGTTCGGTGATTTCAAAATACAGCTTTTCAACACCGTGACCCCCGAGGAACTGAGGGGCAACGGAGAAAATGCGGCATCCGTCGGCATGAAGCTGACAAAGAGCGGAAAGACTGCATTTCTTGCGGCGGATTTCACATCGTCTTCGGGACTTGAAGAGTATTACGGCGACGATATAGGGCAGGTTGATCTTCTGAAAATCGGTCACCACGGATATTTCGGTTCGTCTTCGGCCTCTTTTCTTAAGAAGCTTCAGCCGAAAATTGCGATAGTCACAAACTATCTCGGCAAGATATATCCCAATGTAAAATGGAATCTGACCGTTGCAGCGAAAGTGCCGATTTATTCGTGCGTCAACAGAAACGGCATTGTGGCGACCTTCACCGATGACGGAGAGATTGTTCTCACCGAGCATGCGATGGGGAAAACGACTGAAGGGAGTTTTGGACGCTATTCGCAGTGAACAAAAAAA
>CAZTWO010000097.1:0-2331 GCA_964617965.1 uncultured Ruminococcus sp.
ATAGTCGGCGTTGCCCTCGACCCCAACTTCGGCGGCAGAATTAAGAAATAAGTCAGATTAATATGCACCGACTTTGCGGTATTACTTTTTTGTATAGCCGTAAAGTCGGTGTTTTTTTGTGACTTTATTTTTTTATGCTGCTTTACTAATGAGTAATGAGACAGTATTTTATACAATCTGTAAAAGATAGAACTTCAGATACTGTGTCTCCGGCACCGACAGCAGCACGGGATGGTCGCATGCCTGTTGTCTGTACTCGGCTATTCTTATCTGCACATTTGCGTCCTTTGCGGCCTCGTGAAGCATTTTTCTGAACAGCTCATCTGTCATAAAATGCGAGCATGAACACGTTGCAAGCCAGCCGCCTCTCGGCAACAGCCGCATTGCCTTAAGGTTGATTTCTTTGTATCCGTTAAATGCCGCCGTGACTGTCGAGCGGCTCTTAGTGAATGCCGGCGGGTCAAGAATGATATAGTCATATGTTCTGTCATGCTTGTTATAAAGCTCGGTCAGAAGCTCAAAAACATCGGCACACAGGAAGTTAATATTCGTAAAGCCGTTTGCTTTACAGTTACGCTGAGATTCGCTTATCGCTTCCTTTGAAATATCAACCGCCGTCACATGCTTTGCACCTGCTTTCGCACAGTTGAATGCAAATGCTCCGGTGTGTGTAAAGCAGTCCAGAATCGTCTTGTCTTTGGCTATACTTGCGGCGGACAGGCGATTAAACCGCTGATCTAAGAAGTAGCCTGTCTTTTGCCCCTTTATGTAATCGATGATATATTTTATGCCGTTTTCTTCTATTTCAATTTCGGAAGAAGCACAGTCTTTTTCACTGAGAAGTCCGTCAAAATTATAGTAACCCTTGTAAAGCTCCAGACCTTCCTTTGCTCTCACGGCGACATCGTTTCTCTCGTACAGAATATTTATTTTTTCACCGTTTTCACGAAGCTTTTTTATGATTGCGGGGAATATTATATCTTTTCTTTTTTCAATCCCGAGGCTCATAACCTGTGTTACAAGACAGGTGCCGAACTTGTCAACAATAAGGCCGGGCATAAAATCGGAGTCACCGAAAATAAGTCTGCAAACGGATATATCTCCGCCGAGACACGTCCTGCGGTAGTCTATCGCATAACCCGCTCTTCTTTCAAAAAACGCACTGTCAAAGGTGTCGTTTGCGTTAGTTGAAATTATACGCACTGTAATTTTTGAATTGTTGTTATAAAAGCCCGAGCCGAGATATCTGTCTTTAGGGGAATAAACATCTACTATATCGCCGTTTTCTATTCCGTCGTCCGTATCCGTTATATTTTCACCGTAAACCCACGGATGACCGTTTCTCGCGGAATTTTCCGCTTTTTTGTTAACCTTCACTTTTTTAAGCGTTCGCATACCGTAAACCTCCCAATAAAATCCGTTTTAGATTTTATAATATTTTTAAGGCGTTTTCAATATGCTTGAAAAATAATTATCGATATGCTATTATATAGTTTGATTTTACCGAAAGGGATGATTTTCCGGCATGAGTCCATTGTTAAAAAAGAAAAAAGGAGCTATGACCGACAAAGAGCTTCTTAAAATGTATTGCACGTATTCCGCCTTTATTTCGCTCGGAATTATGGCTGTCGTGATGATCTGTCATCTTGTTATTCCGTTTTACAGCGACACAAGAACGGTTCTGCGTATGGACCTCTATCATCAGTACGGCCCGCTGTTCAGTGAACTTTACGACAGAATAGTTAACGGTCAGTCGCTTATTTACTCGTGGCGTTCCGGTCTCGGAAGCGGTTTCCTCGGAAACTTCTTTAACTACTGCAGCAGTCCGTTTACGCTGATTATTCTGCTTTTAGGACACAAGAATATGCCCGAAGCCGTTGCCGCTATGTTTATTCTCAAGGCAATGCTTGCGTCCGGCACATTTACATACTATATTAACAAGACCAACAACTGCGTTAACAAGTACAGCATGATTTTCGGGCCTATGTACGCATTCTGCAGTTATTTTGTGGCGTATTCCTGGAATATAATGTGGATTGACGCAATGGCTGTTTTTCCGCTTGTAATTCTCGGAATCGAACATATTATTCAGAACAAAAAGCCCACGCTGTTCATAGTAACGCTCACATATACCATGATTACCAACTACTATATGGCATACATGGTATGTATTCTCAGTGTTCTCTATTTCCTATATTATTTCTTCGGCAGATATGAGTTCGGTGCAAAGCTTGATCCGAGTGTCATTAAGCCCAAGAAAGAGAAAAAGGCAAAAAAAGCCGTCAGTGATGTCTCAGCTGTTCCCGATGCCGAGACGGTTGAAAACGGCAT
>CAZTWO010000097.1:2431-7052 GCA_964617965.1 uncultured Ruminococcus sp.
CGAGCCCGCAAAACAGCCCAAGGGTGCATTTAATCTCAGAAATAACAGATTTTTTGCAACAGGATGCATTTTCGCGTTCTCCGCAATTCTCTGCTTCTTCCTTGCAGCCTTCGCACTTATGCCGGTATCGTATTGCCTTAATTCTTCATCGGCAACATCGGCTTCATTCCCCGATGAAATCAAGGTATATTTCAATATATTCGACTTCCTGGCAAATCACCTGCCCGGCACGGAGACCACAATCCGCAGCAGCGGCGACAATGTAATGCCCAACGTTTACTGCGGACTTCTGACCGTGATGCTCGTTCCGCTCTATTTCTTCTCCGACAGAGTTTCGGGACGCAAAAAGATTGCCGCAGTCGCTCTGCTTGCCGCTTTCTATTTCGGCTTCTCGATTAACTATTTCAACTTCATCTGGCACGGAATGCACTTCCCGAACGACCTGCCTTACAGATTTTCGTTTGCGTATTCGTTTATACTGCTGACTTTGGCTTATAAGGTCATACTCAATATCCGGGAATTTTCAAAGAAAACGTATATCGGCATCGGCATGGCAGTTGTGCTGTTTGCTGCACTTATAGCAAAACTTGAAACGCCGAATAACGGGGCACTTTCAATCTGGCTGACTGTTCTTTTTGCAATTATCTACACTGTTGTTTTCGGTCTGTTTTATTCGCCGAGATACAACAAAAAGAACGTTGTCAATCTCTTGATTTTCACAATTGTTCTGGAGCTTATTTTCTCCGACTCCATGAACTTCGTGATGAATCAGCCCAAGAAAAACTATGTCTCCGATTATGACGACTATCAGTCAATTTCAGAAATGGTAGAGAGTGACGACGCTACACCGTTCTATCGCACGGAGCTTACACAGCTCAGAGCGAGAATGGACCCGTGCTGGTACGGCTATAACGGCGTGTCAACATTTACTTCAATGGCATCCGAGGCCACATCCGCATTTATGAAAAAAGTCGGACTTTTCGGCAACAAGATAAACAGCTATACATATTATCCGCAGACACCGATTTTCAACAGCCTGTTCGGACTTAAATATATCTATGACAATAATGATATGATTTCCGAGGGTGACTATTACACCAAGGCCGGCGAAAACGATTCGTTTACCGCGTATGAGTATAAGTATGTTCTTCCGATTGCGTATGCCGTCAATAATGATATGGAATCGTGGAGCACAACGGACTCAAATCCGTTTGCAGTTCAGAATTCTCTGCTTGAAGGTATGACGGGCGTATCGGATGTAATGATTGATGTTCCCGCAACGGATGTTGATGTTGACGGCGGTTCTGCTGTCTCCGTTGAAAAGGTAAACAGCGATACAAAGTTCACCGTAAACAAAGACGACACCACAAGCACCGCAACCGTTATGGTTACGATTACAGCGGACGAAGACGGCTATTATTACACCTACGCCGGCTCTACTAAGCTTGATAAGCTTGCGGTTAAGGCGGACAACGGTTACGAGTATGAACATAACAGTTCAAGCATTCAGCCCTACATTCTCGATATCGGTTATCTTGAAGCGGGGCAGGAAGCGACTGTCGAATATACAATCGCAGAGGATAATTCTTCCGCAAGCATTACTTTCGAAGCGGCGTATCTTGACAGCGAGAAGTTTGAAGAGGCTTATAATGTTCTCAAAAATCAGTCTCTGAGCTACACCGAGTTTGACGAAACCACATTTACCGGCACTGTTACAACAACGGCAGACAGCTCCGTAATATTTACGACAATTCCTTATGATGAGAGCTGGGTTGTCACCGTTGACGGACAGGAGCTTGCATATTACGACGAAGAAAACGACACTTCAAAAGAAAACACGGTCTTTAAGGTCGCCGAGGGCTTCATCGGAATTGATGTCGGTGAAGGCGAGCATACGCTTACAATGACCTATAAGGCACGCGGTCTTTCAAAGGGTATCACCATGACATGCGGCGGAATCGTCATTGCCGCACTGCTTCTTGTCTACAAATTCTTTTTCTCAAAAAAACTCGAAGCCAAAGGCAAAAAGCCGAAGATTTTCGAGAACAGCGTTGATATTAAAGACTAATCTTCCGCAAAATCGGCAATTGACAATGTCGTTTCCTCGGAAAACTGAAATTTAACAAATGCAGTCTGCGGGTCGTTTAGGCTTGCGGACTGTTTTTTTTGTTGATATAAGAGACAAAATATCTGTAATATATTGTATGTATAATTATTATGCAGCACTACGCCATAGATTAGAAGTAATGATTGGCATTTGCTGAATTCTGTGATACAACATCTTCGTCAAAACAAATGTTCAACACAAAAGATAGAAAAACGGAGCACCGATGGCACAGTGCTCCGTTCCCAAAAAATTAGAAAAGAGTAACGTGCAAAGACCAAACACCACTCATATCTTTGCACACAAAAAAATGAACGCAAAATGAGCTGCCCTTATTGGATGGCTCACTTTTGCATAGCCGATTATACAACAGGATTTACACAATGTCAACATGTGTGTCAGCCAAAAATAATTCAAAACGGAGCGTAATTATGCGTAAAAGTTTTAACACTGAGCGAATTTAATCATTATATCCAGAACAACAAAAGCGTAAGCCGAGACATCCCGACCTACGCTTTATTTTTATGAAGCTATTTTATTTCTCGATAACAATGCCCTTCTGTTTTCTTGCCTCTTCAAGGTCCTTGAGCATTTTTGCCTTTTCGGGACCGGAAATCTTATAGAACAGAATGGGAACAATGCAAAGCAGAAGGCTTACACCGGGAACAATCGAAATAAGTGAGAATATCGCGAAGTTCTGCGAGGTTGTAAGCTCCGTCGCCGCCTTAATCGCCGTGTCGCTGAGCATCTGATCAACGGGAATATCAACAACCATGTATGCGATAACTATACCGCAGGTTGCGAAAGCGTTGCCTATCTTGTTAACAAATCCCTGACATGCAGAGCCGAGAGCGTTGTCTCTGAAGCCCGTGTGAAGCTCCATATAGTCAAGACAGTCACCAATCATAGCGTAGCAGATAACGTTAAGCACGCCGAGAGGGAAGCTCGAGATTATCATAAAGGGAATGCAGAAATAAAGATTGTGTGTAAACCAGCCGATAAGTGTTGTGCCGACAGTCGCGATTGCGCCGATAAAGCATGTTGTTATAACAAGCTTTTTGTAGTCGAACTTCTTCATGAGAATGGGCATAAGAAGCATCGCGCCGAACATACCGACAAGTGCGCATACATCAAGAATAAGCTTGATACCTGTAACACTGTTGTTTATGGCTGTTGCTTTTTCTGCTGCCGAAAGACCTTCAAGAGGTTCACCTATATAGAAAGCGTAACGTGCGACGTGAAGGGAAGCCGCCTGAATCATGTATCTGCCGCAGGAGAGAATACCCATCGTGATAACAAGCATAAGAGGCTTGCATGTAAAAATACGCTTGAGCTTTCCGGGGTCGCCGGGCTTTCTTTCTTGTGCGGGAATAACAACACGCTCTTTAATGTCCTTTGTGCAGGCGGCATACAGCGTGCCGCCGACAACAACGGAAATAAGAACCATTATGAAGTACTTTGTTTTTTCGTACTCGATTGTTTCATTCGATATGAACTTGGGAAGAATGAAGCTTACGATATAGAGCAGTACCATGGGAACTGCAGAGCCTACGCCGTTTACCGTTCTGCCGATTGAGAATATGCTGCCTCTCTCTTCGGCATTTGGTGTCATAACATTCGGCAGTGACCAGAAGGGAACATCCGCCATTGTATAAATCATACCCCATGATACATAGACAATAGATGCGTAAATCATCTTGCCGGTATTTGAAAGATTGGGGCAATAGAACATGAGTATTGTAAGAATGCTGACGGGGATAACCGCCCATTTTACGAATGCTTTGATTGATTTGCCTTTTTCTGCGCGTCTGTCGGCGATGATGCCCATAAGCGGATCGTTTATGGCGTCCCATACACGGGCTAAAAGCATAAGCAATAAAACAAACATCAGCGGAACCTGAAGTACATTAATGTAAAAGTCACTGATATAGGATGACATCATGGCATAGATCATGCCCTGACCTGCCGCACCTATTGCAAACATGCGGAATTCTTTTTTAGATACGTATTTGTCGTTCATATAACGCCTCCGGAAAATTAGGATTGAATACAGCGTTTTTGCCGCAAATATTCAACTTGATTATTATACAGTATTTTAAAATATTTTACAATAATCTTTTTCCTCGAATGTTATATTTGTGAAATCAAGACAAAATTCTTGTTGCGGATTTGTCTAATAATACCCGAAGTCGGACAAGAACCTTAAATTGTTCGTTAATATAGCCAAAAAAGACACGTGAAGTTTGTTGAACAATCCAAATTAAAATTGTAAGAGAAATTTGTTTTGTTCATAGTTTAGCAACATATATATGATACCATGATAACAACGACAGGCAACACGTGTCGGTTGTTGCACAAAACTTTTTTCTTTTTTGTAATTATTGGGAGGATTAAAATGTTTGAAGTTATAATTAAATACGCAAAGCAGATATTAAGCTTGTTCACCGGTCTTGTTTCGCTCATCTCCGGCAACAAGGATAACTGATTTTTTCGTTTCATAAAAAAGACTGTCGGCGG
>CAZTWO010000098.1:0-2407 GCA_964617965.1 uncultured Ruminococcus sp.
TTATGCTCGCATCGCCGTATTTTACGATATAGGCAAGAAAAATATTTACACCGAGACAGCGGCATACAATATTTACTTTCTCAGATCCGGTGTAATATTTTACAAGGTCAATAAATTCTTTTACATACTCAGCTGTTTCAAAAGGATCAATGCGCCAGTCATACGGATCTATCATATATGCGTGCAAATCGTATTTGCCGTTTGATACTCTGTTGCCGGTCGGCAGAAAGAGCTTCTGATTAAAATCATTGCCCGAACCGTTTGACGCCTCGCCGTTTTCATCAAGAGCGAGCTTTTCAAAATACGGTGAAATTGTGTCAACAAGCAGATCGCAGTATTCCGAAAAATCATTATTAAGATATGCCTACACCAAGGGCTTTGCAAGCGTCGACGCAAGATTGTCGATCATTCCGTCGGGGATGCCGTCATCGGGATTAAGCTTTTCGGAATTAACGTCATTCGTGTCGGCATAAATAGCCGAGCCTGTTCCCTTGACATATACAGTGGGAATCGTTGTATAGCCGGCAGAAGCGGCATATACGGTGTTAATCAGAGTCCCCACCCCGCACACAGTAAGAACTGTGCAAAGGGCCAAAAGGACAGAAATAACTTTTGTAAAGTGTTTTTTCATAATGTCCTCCAAAATCCGAATTACGGCAGAATAAGCCGCAGAATTGCAAATCTTATTTTATCACCTGTTAAAGGAAAATTCAAGTGCCTGTTAACAATTTGTTAAATAATTATATACTTTGTACATTAATCGTATGGTATTTTTGCACAAATCGCATTTGCAATTTACCTGAAATTAGTGTATTATATAACCATGCACTGACAACGAAGTATAGTCAGAGATTTTTTTCGGAGGTTTTTTTATGGGCGAACAGAAAAAAACATACGGCATTACGCTCAAAGACAAGATAGGCTACGCTCTGGGCGACACCGGCGGATGCCTTACATTCGGCATAATCGGATCATTTCTGCAGATGTTCTATACGAACGTTCTGCACCTGCCGTACGCCAAAATTATGGTGCTTTTTACGGTAGCGAGACTGTGGGACGCAATAAACGACCCCATGTGGGGTGCTGTGGTTGACATAAGAAAGCCCGGCAAAAAAGGCAAATTTCTGCAGTATATAAAATGGGGCAGCATTCCGCTTGCATTGTCCGCCGTGCTGACATTCACAAAATTCGGCAATCTGAGCGAAACACAGTATCTTGTGATAGCGTATATCACATATATAATGTACGGCATGATGTACACGGTTGTCACTATCCCCTACGGCTCTTTGGCGAGCGTTGTAACAAGCGATCAGTATGAGCGTTCGTCCCTGTCTGTTTTCCGTTCAATCGGTGCGGGTCTCGGCGGTCTGCCCGGAATGGTAGTTCTGCCGCTGTTCGTATACACAAAGGACGCGAACGGACAGAATCAGCTTGACGGAACAAAGCTTTTCTTCGGCGTTCTCGTATTATCGATATTAAGCGTAATAATCTATCAGATGTGCTACGCCATGACAACGGAGCGAATTGAACCCGTATACAACAAGGGGCAGAAGACAGACTGGAAAAAATGCGCGAAGTCTCTTATAACAAACCGTCCGTTTTTGGGCGTGTCGCTCGCTTCGATGCTGCTTATAGCAACACAGCAGTATACACAGTCGCTGTATAACTATCTGTTCTTAAACTACTTTGAAAAGCCTCAGCTGTATTCAATTGTAACGGTTATAACGTATCTGCCGATGGCATTTCTTGTGCCGTTCATAACAAAGCTTGTAAAGAAGTTCGGCAAAAAAGAGCTGTGCGCCGTCGGTATGATTGCGGCGTTTATAGCGAATGTCATATTGCTTTTAATCAGAACAAAGAGCGTTGTGGTATTCTTTATACTTACATTTATTTCCGGTGCGGGAATGATGTTCTTCATACTCGAAATATGGGCAATGGTAACGGACGTCATAAATTTCCAGGAGAGCCGCACGGGGCAGAGAGAAGAGGGCATTACATACGCCGTATTCTCATTTATGCGTAAGGTCGGTCAGACACTGTCGGCTGTCACAAGCACCGGAGTTCTCGGCATTATCGGCTATGATTCCGAAAATCTGACGGACAAGGCGGTAACGGGACTTTATACAATGTCGGCACTTATTCCGGCTATAACCTGCGGACTTATGGCAGTGTTCATAGGAATCGTGTACACGCTGGATAAGAAGAAGACGGCGGAGATTTATGAAATAAGCAAATGAGCAAAGATCAGTGATGCTTCGCAAAAGGCGGAGCTTTATAATCCAAGGCACGCAGTGCCTTCCTTCATTGTTAATTGTTAATTATAAAAACGGAGTTTACTATGATTTTATCAGTACAACAATTTATCGAAAAGCTCGGGCTGTCCGCTCCCGGCGACATTGTCTGTCAG
>CAZTWO010000098.1:2507-7035 GCA_964617965.1 uncultured Ruminococcus sp.
ACAACAATTTATCGAAAAGCTCGGGCTGTCCGCTCCCGGCGACATTGTCTGTCAGCCGATTAACTGCGGCACGGGGCTTTATGACGAAACGCCCGAAAATGGCAGTGAAAACGACAGTTTCATGCTTGTGACGGAGCATGTGACACGATCGGATTTTGCGGATTTTATTGCCGAGATTGAAAATAAAGGCAGCAAAAAGGGATTTTACCGTGAGCTTTACGGCAATATATTCGCAGAGTTTGAATTTAACGGCGACATTCTGTATACATACTATACCGCCGAAACACGCACCGCGAGAATTATTCTTGACACGGTGAGTGTGCCGCTCGCAAAATTTGAATATGAGAGAAAACCGGATACACGTGACGACAGTGCCCTTATGCAGTTTTCGCTCAAATACGGCACGATGCTCGGCGGTTACAGCTGTGACTGCGGCATGCTTTACGCAATTCGTCTGAGGGACAATTCCCTTATCATAATCGACGGCGGCGAAAAGGAGCAGGCGACGGACGAGGCTTTAAATGAGCTTATCACACGGCTTTATGACCTTGCGGGGTTTGACCGTAGCGAAAAGCTGCACGTTTCAATGTGGATTGGCACACACAATCATGACGATCACATGGATGTGTTTATAAAGCTTATGCGGCTACTTGAAGGCAGAATGACACTTGACAGAGTTATGTTCAACTTCCCTTCCGAAACACTTATGGGCAGAGGAAATCCGAATATCAATCTGTTTAAGGAGCGTGTTCGCGGATACTTCCCCGATGTTATGTTCTTAAAGCCGCACACAGGGCAAAAATTTGATATTCCGCACGGAAATATTGAAATCCTGTCGACGCATGAAGACATTCTGCCCCGCTCGCCCTATGCCGAAAACGGCAGAACGTACCGAGGCATGAACGAATCGACAACCGTTTTCAAGATTGAATTTGACGAAAGCTCGATAATTTTCCTGGGTGACGCGGAAGAAACAAACGGCGAGGCACTGACGACGCTTTACGGCAAAAATCTGCTCGCTTCATATTATCTGCAGTGTGCACACCATATGATAAACGATGACAGAAACATATACGCTGTCATTAAGGCGGAAAAACTGCTTATCCCGCAGTGCAGATACATAAGCGGCCTTCGCAACGGCGAAAACACAAACTATCTGACTTCCCTTTTCGGTTCTGAAAATATGTACTACGCCGGCGACTGCACATACGTTTTCACCGTGCAAAACGGCAAGGAAAAAATATCAATGTTTGAGCAGAAAGGATACTTCTATGACGGCTCAGAGCTGTAAAAAAATTAGCAATTAGCAATTAGCAATTAGCAATGTACAATAACCTGTGTCTTTGATTACATGACCCCGTATTCACATAGAATGTGAATTTTCTGTAATAAAATGAGTCATTCACTGTTATTGTCCTAAATTCCATACAATAAAAGGGCTGTACACAAAAAGTATACAGTCCTTAATTTATTTAAAGCAATCATATTTTGCAGTCGCGTCAGCTTATAAATCAAGTCCGCAGGACTTCCTTGACCACTGGCCACTGGATACCGGCCACTCATTGCTAATTGCTAATTGCTAATTGCTAACTGCTATCGTTCCTCCCCCCAGCACATACTCCCCGTCATACAGCACTGCCGCCTGACCGGGTGTAATGGCTCGTACGGGTTCATCAAATTCTATTTCAATATCACCATTCGGGAGCGGAGTTACCGTTGCAGGCATCTCTTTCTGGCGATAACGTGTTTTTGCCTTACAACGAAACGGCTCGGTCGGGGCTACACCGGAAATCCAGTTAAGATCCGTCACGGTCGCCTTTGTGCCGAACAGATCTGCGTTTGTGCCGAGAATAACGGTGTTGTCTTCGGGGCAGACATTGCAGACATACATTTTTCCGGGCAAAGTGGGCAGAAGTCCTTTACGCTGACCGATAGTGTAGTGAATAATTCCGCGGTGCTCGCCGAGAACATTGCCGTTTTTGTCGACAAATTTGCCCGGTGTCGGCTTCACCCCAGTCAGGCGTTCAACTGCGGCGGCATAGTCTCCGTCCGGAACAAAGCAGATATCCTGACTGTCCGCTTTATGGGCGTTTATAAAATCATGTGCTTCGGCTATTTCACGAACTTCTTTTTTTGTAAGTGTACCGAGCGGGAAAACGGTATGCGACAGCTCCTCCTGCGTTATGGGGTAAAGGACATAGCTCTGATCCTTTGTGTCGTCAAGCCCTTTTTTAAGATAAAATCTGCCGTCCTTTTCTTCAACGGTCGCATAATGGCCCGTAACGATGCAGTCATAGCCGAGCTCCCGAGAGCGAAGATACAGTCTGCGGAATTTAAGATATCTGTTGCAGTCTATGCACGGGTTCGGTGTGAGCCCGCGGAGATAGGCATCCGCAAAACGCATCATTACCTTCTCTCTGAACTCATCCGTAAAATTAAAGACATAATAGGGCATACCGAGACGTGACGCGACAAGCCCCGCATCCTCGATATCGTCAAGCGAACAGCAGGTTTTAGTCGAAGAGACGCCTGCGTCCTCGTTATTATAGAGCTTCATGGTGACGCCGGAGCAGTCAAAACCACGCTCTTTCATAAGCAGAGCGGCAACGGAAGAGTCAACGCCGCCGCTCATAGCGATAAGTGCTTTTTTCATTATCAGGGTTATTTACGGATTTCGGTATCCGTATCCGCCTTTCTGCGATTCTTTACAAAAGTCATTCTTCTGAATTTTTCCGCCTGCTCGGTCAGAAGTTTGTTCTGCCCTAAAATGAGAGCCACAACAACGCCGATAAACGCCTGAAGGGCCTCAAACGGAATATTTATTATCGCCAGCTCCTTGGTGGAGTAAATGTACGCCGCACCGAGGGTGTAGCCGACAACCATTATAATCATACCGAGAACAAGACCGATTACACGACCCAGAACAGGCTTATGTTTAAGCACATAGTGCGAAAAAACAGACACGACAACCGCCTGCAGACCGTGTGTCACGAGCGACACAAACATAGCGGCGGGGTAAAACATCATATCGCCGATAAACGAGCCGACACCGCCGATAAGAAAAGCGGACAGCGGATCAACAAGCATTGCGGCGGTGCATATAACGGCATCGCAAAGATAGAGATTGCCGCCGGGCACGGCAATGCTGAAGGACGAAAACGCAACGTTAAGTCCCATAAAAACAGCCGTAACACAAAGCCATATAACGGTGTGTTTTTTTGACCGACCCTTATCTTTTGCCATAAAACCGCCTCTTCTAAAATACTGCACATAAAGTGCAGCAAAGCTCAAAAGTACATCGAAAATAAGTACATCAAAAGAATTTATAATCAGCGAAGCTATATAATCCAAGACACGCAGTGTCTTCCGACATTATGCATTATGCATTATGCATTCTACATTAATCAAAGACTGCTCCATGCTCGCTTAAGCTGTCACCGAACGTCGAATTCGACCCTTACAATTCTACCATAAAATAAAATATTGTCAACACCGTCAATCCGCAAACAGCTGCGTCGAAAGATATCTGTCCCCTGTATCCGGGAACAGCACAACAATCGTTTTGCCCTCGTTTTCGGGACGCTTCGCAAGCTCAACAGCCGCCGACAGCGCCGCACCGGAAGAAATGCCGACAAGAATGCCCTCGGTTCTGCCGATAAGTCTGCCGTATTCAAAGGCCGCTTCATTGGTCACGGGGATAACCTCATCATAGACTTTTGTATCAAGCACATCCGGAACAAACCCCGCACCGATGCCCTGAATTTTGTGCGAACCGGACTTGCCTTCAGACAGCACGGGAGAGGTGGCAGGCTCAACGGCGGCGATTTTTACACCGTCAATTTTCTCTTTAAGATATCTGCCGACACCGCTGACTGTGCCGCCTGTGCCGACACCTGCGACAAACCAGTCGACGTTGCCGTCGGTATCGGAATAAATTTCGGGTCCGGTCGTCTCAAAATGTGCCTTGGGGTTAGCGTCATTACTAAACTGCCCGGGGATAAAGGCGTTCGGGATTTCTTCTGCAAGCTCGTGCGCCTTAGCTATCGCACCCTTCATGCCCTTGCTGCCGTCGGTAAGCACAAGCTCGGCACCGTATGCCTTCATAAGCTGGCGGCGTTCAACGGACATGGTTTCGGGCATAACAATGATAATGCGGTAACCTCTTGCGGCGGCGACACTCGCAAGACCTATGCCTGTATTGCCGGAGGTCGGCTCGATAATTACAGAGTCGCTTTTAAGAACGCCTTTAGCTTCGGCGTCGTCAATCATGGCTTTTGCAATTCTGTCTTTAACGGAACCGGCGGGATTGAAATACTCAAGCTTTGCGACGATTTTTGCCTTGAGATTTAATTTTTTCTCAATGTTACTGAGTTCGAGAAGAGGGGTGCTTCCGATAAGGTCGGAAGCGGATGTGAAGATTTTTGACATAGAGATCACTCCTAAACTAATATATACAGTGGCCAGTGAACAGGGGCCGGGAAACAATGCAGAATGTAGAATGCATAATGCATAATTTCGGAAGACACTG
>CAZTWO010000099.1:0-6926 GCA_964617965.1 uncultured Ruminococcus sp.
CTCCCTTTTTTCGGTATAAATGTATTTTATCATACATGTGATGAAAATACAACACTAAAATCAAGTCGGAACGACTTGATTCAATTAGCAATTAGAAATTAGCAATTAGCAATTGTAAATTAGAAATGCTGCAGAAATAAATGATAACAGTTGATAGTGAACGACAAATCTAAAAAAATGCTTAGTTTTTCTTATTGCAATGTTTTGCTTCGGAAGTTCTGATATCGAAAGCAGATTTTTATTTTTGCGAAGCTTATATAATCAAGTCCGCAGGACTTGATTCAATTAGCAATTAGAAATTAGCAGTTAGCAATTGTGGATTAGAAATGTTGTAGAAAGAACTGATGATAGTTGATGGTGTCCGATAAATATAAAACACAGAATGTGCTAACCTTTTTTTGTTGTAAAATCCCGGTCACCGAAAGTTCTGTCATTGCATACAGATTTTCATGTTTGCGAAGCTTATATAATCCAAGTCCGCAGTACTTCCGAAATTGCTAATTGCTAACTGCTAATTGCTAATTATTTATTACAGTAGCTCATTTTTATGTAAAATCGGGAATTATTCCCATTTTCCCTTGACAAATTCGAAAATACGGCTATAATTTCTTTTGAAAATGAAATTCAGTCCCAAATTCGGCTCGGAGGTGTAAAAAATGGCACATTATAATACACATCAGAAAAAAATGCTTGTCGATTTTTTGGGAAGTCACTCCGGGCGAGCGTTCTCGGTTGATGAAATCGTGTCCGCAATGTCCGACACCGAAAACGAAGCCCCGGGCAGAAGCACAGTATATCGCTTGTTAAACGGACTTTGTGCCGACGGCACTGTCAAACGCTTCCCGGAAGAGGGCGGCAACCGCTTTCTTTATCAGTTGGCAGGCGGTGAGGAATGCCATCATCATCTGCATCTTAAATGCAACGTCTGCGGACGGCTGCTTCACATGGAAGACAATGTGTCCGATGAAGTCCTGCACATGATAGCGGGCGAGAGCGGCTTTGATGTCGACCGTGAACAGACTACGCTGTTCGGAAAATGCAAGGAGTGCAGAAACAAGTGAGCAAGGAGCAGAGCAGTGAGCAAGGAGCAGTGAGATAAACTGCTTATTCATTGTTTAATTCACTTGTTCTAATGCATAATTCATAATGTAGAATGCATAATTTCGGAAGTCCTGCGGACTTGATTTTATATGCTCCGCTAATATTTAAGCCCGTTTGATACGGCAATCTTTCCGTTCGCGAAGCTTTATAATCCAAAACGCCTCGGCGTTTTCCTTCATTATGCATTATGCATTCTACATTCTACATTATAAACAGTTTCATGTCCCCGACGGAAATGTTATATGAAAGGAATAGCTAAAAATGAAAAATACAGCTAAAAAATATACATCGCTTATACTTGCAATAGTCTCCGTTCTCCTCTGTCTTGTGTCGTGCTCAAGTAACACCGACACTGCGGAGTCAACCGATTCGGCTGCGGCGGAGAGTGACAAGAAGTCAATTGTCTGCACAATTTTTCCGCAGTATGACTGGATTCGCGTTATCCTGGGCGACAAGGTCGGCGATTATAACATAACGCTTCTGTCCGACAAGGGTGTTGATATGCACTCATTTCAGCCCACAGCGTCCGACATGAAAAAGATAGGGGAGTGCGCTCTGTTTGTCTATGTCGGCGACAAGAGCGAAACATGGGTCTCGGGCGTAAAGTCAAGCGTCGGAACGGACAGCACAAAATTTGTCGGTCTGTCCGAAATTCTCGAAGGCTCTCTGACAGAAGAGGGCGAAGCCGTTGAGGCGGACGAAGACGACGGCGATACATACGATGAGCACGTATGGCTCTCTCTTAAAAACGCCGAAAAATGCTGTCTGTATCTTGCGAATGTCCTGGGCGAAATTGACCCCGACAACAAAGACACATACAGCGACAACGCAAAAAAATATGTTCTTGAGCTTGCGGCACTTGACGGCGAATACAGCAAGGCGGTGTCCTCCGCAAACAAAAACACCGTTATAGTTGCCGACAGAAACCCCTTTGTCTATCTCTTTAACGATTACAACATAAAATACTATGCCGCATTTAACGGCTGTTCATCCGATACCGAGGCAAGCTTCAAGACTATTACAACTCTTGCGGCAGCCGCTGATGACATAGACGCAAAGGCACTTATTGTTACCGAAAGCACCGATTCAACCGTGGCGACATCCGTTATTTCCGGTATGGCAAAAACGGGTTGCACAAGCGTTGTCATGAACTCCATGCAGTCGATAAAAGCCGAGGAGGCTCTTGTGACATCGTATATGAGCATCATGAAAAGCAATCTTAATTCACTTAAAGCCGCATTGGGAGATTAAAATATGCCTCAGATTATCTGTGAAAATGTATCCCTCGGTTATGACGGCAAGGCTGTGACCGAAGGGCTTAATCTGAATATTAACGCCGGTGAATACTGGTGCGTGGTCGGCGAAAACGGTGTCGGCAAATCGACATTCATAAAAACGCTCTTGGGACTTATAGCCCCTGTGTCGGGTGAGATAAAATTCTCTGACGGACTTAAAAGCACCGAAATCGGCTATCTGCCCCAGCAGACGGCTGTGCAGAGGGATTTTCCGGCGTCCGTTCGTGAAATAGTGCTGTCGGGCTGTCTCGGCGGTATGGGTCGCTGTCCGTTTTATTCGGCACAGCAGAAATCTCTCGCCGTAAAAAATATGGAAAAATTGGGCATTTCGGATCTTGCCCGCCGCTGTTATCGTGAGCTGTCGGGCGGTCAGCAGCAGCGTGTGCTTCTTGCACGTGCCCTCTGTGCCACAAAAAGTCTTTTGCTTTTGGATGAACCCGTAGCGGGTCTTGACCCTGTCGGCGCGAGAGAAATGTATGAGCTTACAAAGACACTCAATGACGAGAGCATAACGGTCATAATGGTGTCGCATGACATTGCATCCGCCGTAAAATATGCTTCTCACATTCTGCATATGGGCGAAAAACCGCTGTTTGTCGGCACAAAGAACGACTATATAAAAAGCTCCGTCGGCAGATTTTTTACGGGAACGGAGGACGATATAAATGAGTGAATTCCTGTCGTATTTCTCCTATCCGTTTGTTCAGCGTGCTATAATCGCAGGTGTGCTTATAGCTCTCTGCTCGTCCCTTTTGGGCGTTACGCTCGTGCTCAAACGCTTTTCGTTCATCGGTGACGGACTGTCGCACGTGGCGTTCGGAGCAATGGCGGTGGCGGCTGTGCTCGGCATTACAAATCAGATGACGATAGTATTGCCGATTACGGTTTTGTGTGCTATAATACTGCTTAAGACCGGCAGAGGCAGAAAGATAAAGGGTGACGCCGCCGTAGCAATGGCATCGGTTGGGGCACTCGCCGTCGGATATCTGCTTCTCAATATTTTCCCTTCAAAGGGGAATTTAAGCGGAGATGTCTGCTCGACGCTGTTTGGCTCGACTTCCATTCTGACACTGTCGAATGCGGATGTGTGGCTGTGTGTCGTACTCTCCGTCCTGTGTGTGGCGGTATTTATATTCTGCTATCACCGTATTTTTGCCGTGACATTTGACGAGACCTTCGCCGAAGCCACGGGCACAAAGGCAAACGCCTACAATCTTGTAATAGCCGTTGTGTCGGCTGTAATTATAGTTCTCGCAATGAACCTTGTCGGGGCGCTTCTCTGTTCCGCACTGATTATATTCCCCGCACTTTGCGCCATGAGGGTATTTAAGAGTTTTAAGTCAGTAGTTATCTGCTCCGCCGTCGTGTCGGTCACATGTTCACTTGCGGGGCTTATACTCTCCGTCGCATTCTCAACCCCCGTCGGGTCGACGATAGTGGCGGTGGACATTGTGGCGTTTGTTCTCTTCTCGATTGCGGGAAGGAAAGGAAATTAGCAATTAGCAATTAGCAATTAGCAATGAACGATGAGTGGTCAGTATCCAGTGGCCAGTGGCCAGTTAACAAGGAAAACGCCGGAGTGTTTTGGATTTATAAAGCTTCGCTAATGATTAGAATATCGAGTCGCAATAGCTTTAATATTTTGCGAAGCTATATAAATCAAGTCCGCAGGACTTCCTCAGCCACTGGCAACTGGCCACTGACCACTGGCCACTGCTCACCGGCAACCGGCTACTGGTCACTGAACACTGAATAGAAATATGCCAAATGAAAGGAATCAAAGGTTATGAAGAAAATTATCGCAGCAACAATCGCATTTCTGCTTGCCGTGTCGCTTACAGCGTGCGGCGGCAATGAGGACACAACAGACAGCGCAAACGCAACCGACTCAGCCGTTGTAACGGACGAGCACGGTCACGACGCAAGCGACGGTCACACCCATACGCATGAAGAGACCGAGCCCACAACTCTCCCCGAAAACGCTCCAAAAAAGTCCGTTATTGACATTAAAGAGACGTTTAACGAGGATGACTACAACGCCTACTATGACCTGTTCTATAACAAGAACACCGAAAACGAGGGCAAGACGCTTACAAAAACAGGTGTATTTGCCGCAATCCGTGATCAGTACAACGAAAAGACACGCTATTATGTCTGGGGCTATAAAGATGAGAACCGTGCCGAGTGCTGGCAGTGGGAATTTGTTCCCTCCGATGAAAACACTCTGCCCGACTGCGGCTCCGTTGTTGAAATGACAGGTGTTCTTACAGCATCGGATGACTCTCTTGACGGCTATTGGTTCACCGATACCAAGTTGACTGTAAAAGAGGAATTTAAATCCGATTACGACTTTGACCTTGCCGCAATGTCGCCCACTCTCGGCAGAGTTCAGATCGCCAACATGCAGCAGAAGTCCGATTATTTCAAGGGCAAGACCGTTCGTGTATTCGGCAGAGCACTCAACTCAAACTGTGTTCAGCACCCCTACTATGACAACACATGGAATCTTGATTTTCAGTTTGACGGCACTCTTCCCGAAACGGGCGATTATGTCATAATCACTGGCAAATTCAACGTTGACGATAACGGCGGCACGTATGTTCAGGCGGATAAGTGCGAAATACTGTGACAAAGTCTGCAAGGAGCAATACAGTTAGCAAGGAGCAAGGAGCAAGGAGCAGTAAAGGAAGACACTGCGTGTCTTGGATTATAAAGCTTCGCTAAAAATAAGTTTGCTGTATGCGGTCAATCTGAATATCCGCGGAGCTTATATAAATCAAGTCCGCAGGACTTCCGACATTGTTAATTCTTAATTGTTAATTCTTAATTATAAAAGCTTTCGGAGCGAATTGTGTTTCGCTCCGTATTATCTAAAGGGGAAGTGTTAACCTTGCTGTGTCAGAACTGTCAGACAAAGGATGCGGCAGTGCATTTCAAACAGATTATAAACGGTGAAGCGGTTGAGCTTCATCTGTGTCCCGACTGTGCGAGGGCGATGGGCTATTCGGATCTGCCGGGTATTTTTCAGGCATCATTCGATATGCTTTTCGGCTCTTCGTCGTCAAAAACGGGCATATCCGACAGACGCTGTCCGACGTGCGGACTGACGTTCGGCGATATATCGCATACAGGTCTTCCGGGGTGTCCCGACTGCTACAAGGTGTTTGGGGACAAGCTTATGCCCTCCGTTCGCCGCCTGCACGGTCGCGCTGTGTTTATGGGCAAAATTCCCGAGTCGGCAGGCAGAGAAGCCAAAAACGACCGCAAAATCAAGGAGCTTATATCTCAGTTAAACGATGCCGTATCACAGCAGAACTACGAGCGTGCGGCTTTTCTTCGTGATGAAATAAAAGCTCTCAGAAAGGACGGCGATGACTGATGTATATGCTTGATTTTATACCGGAATACCACGGTGATGTTATTCTGTCGTCGTCTTCCCGTATTATAAGAAACATAAAGGGCGTGCCGTTTCCGGGCAGGCTCGGAAGTGCCGAACGTGATGCCGTCAACAGGCGTGTCTATGAAGCGGTAACCGAGGCGGGGCTTAAAGTCAACGCTACCGAGATGAACAGCCTTTACCCCTATGAAGCGGTGTCCCTTGCCGAAAGGGGTATTATAAGTGCCGAGTTTACGACCGCAGTCGGCGGCAGAATGCTGCTTATGACTCCGGATGAGAGCGTAAGCCTTATGCTCGGCGAGCATGACCATATCCGTATAACATCGTTTGTGTCGGGACTTCAGCCCGAGGAGAGCTACAAAAAAGCCGAGGAATTTGAAAATGCCATCGATAAAAAGATGAGCTTCGCTTTTGATTCCGAACTCGGATATCTTACTCAGAACCCCAAAAACCTGGGTACGGCACTCAAGGTGTCGGCTGTCATGCATCTTCCGGCAATGACCAAAAACGGGCAGATTCATTCCCTTATTTCAACCGTGACAAAGCTCGGCTTCAGCTTCAGAGGAGCTTTCGGCGACAGTCTGACCGTCAGAGGCGACATGTACCGTCTGTCAAATAACATAACTCTCGGAATTGACGAGAAAACTGCGGTTGCAAATCTCAAATCCATGGCACTTCAGATTGCGACAAAGGAGCATGCGTGTGCCGAGGAGCTTATAAAAGACATAGGTATCCGTGACAAGATTAACCGTGCGGCGGGACTTCTGTCAACCGCAGTTCTGGTTGACAATGACGAGTGCCCCGAGATGCTCTCGCTCCTTCGCCTGGGTGCCGTATACGGACTTACAAAGGCGGATGTCGGAGTCATAAATGAGCTTATGTACACCCTTCAGCCGGCGTGTCTTAACTGCATTGCGTGCGGCAAGATGTCAACCCGTCAACAGGATGAACTCAGAGCGGCGATTATTAAGAAGAAACTTTTTGAGTGAGCAGTGAGTAATACAGTTAGCAAGGAGCAATTAGCAATTAGCAATTAGCAATTAGCAATAGCGGTACATAATTAACAATTAACAATTAACAATGTCGCAGACAAAAATCATCCGGTGAATGATTTTTGGCGTAGCGACTAATGA
>CAZTWO010000100.1:0-6883 GCA_964617965.1 uncultured Ruminococcus sp.
TGGCGTCATAGCCAAGTGGTAAGGCATGGGTCTGCAAAACCCTGATCCCCAGTTCAAGTCTGGGTGACGCCTCCAAACAAAGCACTCGGATTTTTCCGGGTGTTTTTTATTGCCTAAATTTTTATTGGCTAAAATAGATTATATTTTGTGCCGCTCAGTACATAAAATATTGTAATAATCCTTTATAGTTTTCTGTCACAAAAAAGCGAATGTTGTAATACGATAATATGTTTTGTAAAAGTGTCTGTTTTATCGATTGTCTGATAATTAGCGATAGCTTATAATCCAAGGCACGAAGTGCCTTCCTTCGTCACTGGATACTGGATACTGGCCACTGGCCACTGACCCCCGGCCCCTGACCACTAACACATTTTTACTTATAAAAAAATCTTATTTTGTGTTGACAAACCGCAATTCTGCTTGTATAATAATTGTTGCGTTTTGTGTGTAGAACTATATTTCCGTTCGGAGGATCAATCGTGATTATCGAGCTTGAAAGCGTTTTTGCCCGTGAAGGCGAAAAAAAAGAAATAAATTACGAGTTCTCAATTGACGACGAAAATATAATAACACCCGTTAAGGTTGTCGGTTCCGTTTTTAACAGAACAGGCATTGTCTATCTTGAAGCACACGCAGGATTTGACTATTCCACTTCCTGTGCCCGCTGCTCTCGGCCTTTGCTGCGTCACGCACGTGTCCCGGTAAATCACATTCTCGTCTCCCACTTAGACGATGAGGATGCCGATGAAATGTATGTTATTGTGGATAATATGCACTTCAACCCCGACGAGGTCGTACAGGAAGACATTTATCTTGCAATTCCCACACGCTTTTTGTGTAAAGAAGATTGCAAGGGGCTCTGTCCGATATGCGGAAAAGACTTAAACGACGGTCCGTGCGACTGCAAAAAGCCCACCGACCCGCGATGGGACGCATTAAAAGATTTATTAAACTGAGAATTACTCATTAGGAGGATAAATAAAATGGCAGTACCTGCAAGAAGAGTTTCCAAGGCAAGAAGAGATAAAAGACGTCAGAATGAATCAAAGGTTGCCATGCCTGCGATCGTAAAGTGCTCAAACTGCGGCGAGTTCAAGAGAGCTCACAGAGTTTGCCCCGTCTGCGGCTATTACAACGGCCGTCAGGTTGTAGTTGTAGAGGACTGATTTAATCGGTCTGTTTCTCAATTGACTTTATCGGCTCAGTAGGTGGAGAAGAAAATGCTTCCCCGCCTTTTTGCTGTTGATTGTATATTTATTCACAGATGTCAGTTAAAATTTTTAAGGTTGACCCCGGCTCACCCTGCGACAAAAAAGGGCTCGAAGCGGGGGATACTCTTGTATCCGTCAACGGAAACGAAATAAACGATGTCCTCGACTACCGTTTTTACACCGAGGGCAAAAAGGTCAAGCTGTGTTATGTAAACTCTGCCGGAAAAGACAGACACTGTACATTGCACGGCGTTGAGTCGTGTGACGACATAGGACTTGAGTTTGAGACATATCTTATGGATTCTCACCACTCCTGCAAAAACAAGTGTATTTTCTGTTTTATTGACCAACTCCCCAAGGGGCTTCGAAAATCGCTCTATTTTAAGGATGACGATTCCCGGCTTTCGTTTCTGTTCGGCAACTATATAACGCTTACAAATCTGTCGGAGCACGACATTGAGCGTATCATAAAAATGCACATAAGCCCCATTAACGCTTCGGTTCACACCATGAACCCCGAGCTTCGTGTTAAGATGATGAAAAATCCGCACGCAGGGGAGTGCCTCGGTGTTCTGAAACGCTTTTCGGATGCCGGCATTACCATTAACGCTCAGCTGGTTCTGTGCCCCGGTATAAATGACGGCGAGGAGCTCAGATTTTCTCTTAACGAACTCAAAAAGCTCGGCAGTGTCGGCAGTATAGCCGCCGTGCCTGTGGGTCTTACGAAATTCCGAGAGGGGCTTTATCCGCTTCGTAAATATACGCCCGAGGAAGCAAAAGGCGTTATTAATATTTTTGACGAGTTCGGCGAAGAGTGCATAAAAGAAGGGCGGGAGCGGTTTGCTTTTCCGTCAGATGAGTTCTTTCAGCTCGCAAATCTGCCTGTGCCCGATTATGATTACTACGGCGATTTTCCGCAGCTTGAAAATGGCGTAGGCATGATTGCATCTACCCGTCACGATTTTTATGACGCACTCGAAAACGAAGTAAACGACGGCAAAAAACGCACATTCGCGCTCGCTACGGGCTTCGCGGCTTATCCGCTTATAAAAGAGCTGACGGACGCTTTCTGCGCGAAATTTACGAACACCGACGCTTCTGTTTACCGTGTTGAAAATACGTTTTTCGGCTCGGATGTTACGGTTGCGGGGCTTCTTACGGGGCATGTATTGCACGAGGAGCTTAAAAAAGTCGGGTTTAAGTGTGATACGCTTTTGCTCCCGTCTGTTATGTTCAAGAGCCGTGACGAACAGATTTTTCTCGATGACATGACAAAAGAACAGCTTGAAAACGAGCTTGATACACATATCGTAATCTGCCCGTGTGACGGATACGGTATGCTTGATACTTTTATGAATTTATAAACGGAGGTGTTTTTATGGCAAAACCGATTGTTGCCATTGTCGGCAGACCGAATGTCGGAAAGTCCACGCTTTTCAACAAGCTCTGCGGCAAGCGTCTGTCAATTGTTGACGACACTCCCGGCGTTACACGTGACCGTATCTATGCGGATTGCGAGTGGCTCGACAGACATTTTTTGATTGTTGATACGGGCGGCATTGAGCCGTATTCCGATGATATTATTCTCTCGCAGATGCGCCGTCAGGCTCAGACGGCTATTGACAGTGCCGACGCCATTATCTTTGTGTGCGACATAAAAACAGGTATTGTCGCAACGGATGCCGAGGTCGCCGCAATGCTTATAAAAAGCGGCAAGCCCATTATTCTGTGCGTCAATAAGTGCGACTCATTGGGTGCGCCTCCCGCGGATTTCTATGAGTTTTATAACCTCGGTCTCGGTGACCCCATTGCGGTATCATCCGTTCACGGTCACGGCACGGGCGACCTTTTAGACGAAGTGATAAAGCATCTGCCCTCAGACGAGCCCGAAAACGAGAATGATGATTTTGTGCGTGTTGCCGTTATAGGCAAGCCGAATGTCGGCAAATCATCTCTTGTTAATGCACTGTGCGGTGAAGAGCGTATGCTGGTGTCAAACATAGCCGGCACGACACGTGACGCCACCGACACAGCCGTAACAAACAAGCACGGCAACTTTATGTTTATCGACACAGCCGGTCTTCGCAGAAAGTCAAAGGTTGACGATCAGATAGAAAAATACAGCGTTTTGAGGGCTGTTGCAGCCGTTGAAAGAGCCACTGTGTGTGTTATCATGATTGATGCGCTCGAGGGCTTTACGGAGCAGGATTCGAAGGTTGCGGGCATTGCTCACGAAGCGGGCAAGGCGTGCATTATCGCCGTTAACAAGTGGGACGCCTACGAAAAAGACGGCAAGACAATGGACTCATACCGCAAAAAGCTTATGAATGATTTTTCGTTTATGTCGTACGCTCCCATTATCTTTATTTCCGCTAAGACGGGACAGCGTCTTGACAGGCTTTTCGAACTTATAAAATTCGTTGACGATCAGAATGCAATTCGCATTCCGACAGGGCGTCTTAATTCCGTTCTTGCGGATGCCGAGGCACGTGTTCAGCCGCCGACGGACAAGGGCAAACGCCTTAAAATATTCTATATGACTCAGGCGTCCACCAGACCGCCGACGTTTGTCGCATTCGTAAATAACCGTGAACTGTTCCATTACAGCTATCAGCGTTACATTGACAACCAGATTCGTGAGGTTTTCGGACTTGAAGGTACGCCGACAAGGCTGATTATCCGCGAGAGGGGAGAGAAAAGTTAGCAAGGAGCAAGGAGCAAGGAGCAGTGGAAAAGGGGTCGGCAACCGGGGGCCGGGGGCCGGGGTGCTGAGGAAGGCACTGTGTGCCTTGAATTATATAGTGCTTCGCAAGAGGTAAGATTTTCAGAAGAGCTTTTTTTAGTTAGCAATTAGTAATTAGTGAGTTGCCGGTATCTGTTGACAGGAGTTTTACAGAAGATAAGTCAACTCAAACAAAATACACACAATAAAGCCGCAAGCTTAAATAATGGCTTGCGGCTTTTTTGCGTATTTGTGAAATTTATCGTTATCAGCACTGGAATGTGGCAATTTGCAGTGTGGGAAAATTGCATTTTTTGAGTATTCCGGACTTTTCTTATCCCCGGCACCCGCCCCCTGACACCCGGCCCCTTTCACGGGATACTGACAACTTGTTGCGGATTACTTGCGTTTTTTCGCTGCTTTGCGTTTTTCAAGCTCTTTTTCAAGCTCTTTCTGTTTTGCGGCGTTTTCAAGCTCTTTGGCCTTTTCTTCGGCTTCGGCTCTGGCCTTGGCTTCGTCGTATTTTGCGGCTATTTCGTCAAAGTGGCTGAAGTTTTCCTGCTGTTCAAGAAGTCTGCGGGAGGTGATGTAGGCATCCGCCGCACGGTTGAATTTGGCGTGCTTGTCCATCTCGATTTTTGAGGCCTTGCGTGCCTGTTTTCTGTCATCGGCGACCTTTTTCATTTCGGCTTTTATCTTTGCGACTTCTTCGCTGTCCTTTGCTTTTTTAGCTTCCGAAAGCTCTTTTCCGAGCTCTTCAAGTCTGTCGTCGCAATTGTCTTCGGTTGCGAAATAGCCCTCTAAAACGGTCATATCCGGCTCTTTGAACTCTTCACCGCTGCCGAAATGTTTTTTGTAATTCTTGTAGGACGCGAGCTTTTTCTGTGCAAGCTCAATTTCTATCTTGCGCATTTCTTTCTGCTCTTCGGTGTCTTTCGGGAGAGCCTTTGCGGCGGCAAGCTCGGCTTTTACGGCGTTAACGTCCATATTTACAATGCCGGCAAGTCCGTCGTCGCAGACCTTCTTATAAAGCATTACCTGACGCATAACATTGTCGGAATTGAACTTGTCAAGCTCCGCACATACAAACATTGAAATTTCAATTTCCTCGTTAAAAGCGAGTGCTTCTTTATACGCCTTTTTTGCGGCTTTTCTGTCTTTCCCCTTAAGCTTTTTATAGCTGTCTTTTGTTGCCGTTTTAGGCTGTGCGGCTGCCATTTCTCCTGCGTTGTTTACAAGATCGATGGCTTCAACAAGCTCCTTGTCGCTCAGAGCGTCATTTGCGTAGTCCTCAAACAGTGCGCGAACCTTAAGAACTCTTACAACGCCCTTCTGCTTTTTCTCGGTAAAATCATAGAAGAAGAAGGGGATAACATTAAGTGTCGCACCGACTGCGGCAACGATAATAAGCACACGAAGAAGCGGAATAAGAACACCGTCAACGTCATAAAGAGCGTTTGAAGCGTTATAAATATCCTGGCCGTTAGCAGCCTGCTCCTGCAGCATTTCTCCGATTGTTTCGGTTGCACCGGGAAGAATTCGAGACATAAGAGTCGAGTCGTTTACAACTCTTTTTGCTGTCTCTACGTTCATGCCGAGCTTTTCCTGCAATGTGGGAATAACGGAAGACGTGACAAGTGTGATAACCGAGCCGATTGTTGCGACTGCGGCAAACATACCGTCGATTCTCTCGCCGGATTTATACTGCTGATAGTCACGAATATCCGCCTGAATTGAGGGGTTCAGAATATGTGCGAACGCTCCGACAATGCCGTTGCAGTACAGGCACAGAAGCACCATCCAGATTGTAGCGGATGTGATTTTTCCGGTGAACAGAATCATTGCGAGAATGAAGAGAATGTTAAGCAGGTTTGTTACAATCTGAACATTTTTCTTGCCGAATCTGCGGATAAAGAACGGAGCCATAATCATGCCCCAGAGTGCGGAGTTGCCGTTTAATGTGACAATAAGGCTGTATGCGTTGCCCGAGCACGCACCGCCGTAGTTATAGAGCCAGTACAGAATGTTCGAATACGCAAGCTCCAGAAAGCCTATCCAGCCGGCAAGCGAGATAACCCAGAAATATTTGTTCTTTGCGACCGAACGGAACGCATCCGTAAACTTTATCTGTATAACGTGAGTTTTTGCCTGAATAATTTTTTCTCTTGTATTCGCATAGACGATAACAAGAAGAGCGGAACCGAGCACGCCGAGAATCGGAAAAACAAGTCTGTAAACACGAACGTCCGTCTGATTTGTGTGGAATACGTTTTCGGCTATCAGGGGCATAATCAGATTGACGATTGACGGTCCTAAAGAATAGACAACACTCTTTATTGACGCTACGTCCGCTCTCTCCTGTGAATTGGGGGACAGAACGTGAATAAGGTTTTCGTATGCGTCATAGAAGAACATGTATACAAACTGAAGTATGACGTTGAACAGGAGCAGAACCGCGCATTTTGCGATGTAGTCCGCTGTCTTGCCGCCGAACAGAACATCCGTGCCGACGACATTTGCGAGCTTGTCATACGGGAACCACACCATAGCAACAAAGAGCAGTGCCGAAGGTATGCCCATCATGAGTATGTACGGACGGTATTTGCCCGCCTTGCTTCGTGTGTTGTCGACGATTGATGCTCGAAGACCCGTCAGCGGAATGCTGGCAATAGTGGCGATAACGTACAGAATGTACATATCCGTGGGGGTAATGCCTATTGTGCCGGTGATAAAGACGTTGGTCGTGGCGAGCATGCAAATGTAGCTCATGCTTGCTATCAGATAAGCGCCTATTCCGCCGAATGCGTAAGAGCCGATTTCCTTAAAGGACATATATCTGCCCTTCGGAGGCTCCTTCCAGTAGTATTTTACGTTGTCGACAACCGCCGACACCTTTTGCTTGAGAGAAGTATTTTCTGCCATGCCGATCCTCCTTGATTTATTCATAAAA
>CAZTWO010000101.1:0-6856 GCA_964617965.1 uncultured Ruminococcus sp.
ATCCAAGTCCGCAGGACTTCCGACATTATGCATTATGCATTCTACATTCTACATTCCTTTTCTGCTTTATTATGAATTTTGAATTAAAAAAATGAACTAAAAATTAATAATAGCAAAATAATATTGACACTTTGTCATTTTTTTGGTATCCTCTATCGGAACAAATTGACAAAGTGTCATTTTTTTAAGGCTCAGTTTAGGTAATTCCCGCAAAATTCTCATATCGAACCACGGAGAGATTTAATTGAACGATAAAAAAACCGAAAAACGATTGAAAATAATAGAAACCGGCTATCGGCTTTTTCAGCAGAAGTCCGTTGATTCCACCGCCATTGATGACGTAGTCAAGGCGGCAGGCATCGCACGGGGCACTTTTTATCTCTACTTCAAAGATAAAAGCGACCTTCTCGAACAGATAATTCTTTTCAAAAGCACCGAGGCCATGAAAGAGCTTCTGCTTACCGCGCGTGACCGACTCTCCAACGAAAACTACACAGCGGCACAGATGGCGGACGAGTTTATCGACATGTATATAGATTTCCTTGTCGACCATAAAGACGTGCTTGCCGTCGTTACAAAAAACATAGCGTCCTGCATGCGGCTGTTTCCGTCCTTCTATGACAAAGACATTGAAAACATTTACCTGTCAATAATAAAGAAATTCGAAGAAAACGGCTGCCCCGCCGACAAGGCAAACCGCACGGCTTACATTATAGCCGAGCTTATCGCTTCCGTCTGCTCCGACGCTCTTCTCACCGAAAAGCCGTTCTCGATTGACGAAATCAGACAGGATGTCAAAACCGCCGCCTTAAACATTATAAAAGGTGTACTGTCGCCGGTGCCCCCGGCAGTTAAGGAGTTGAATGAATGAAAAAGTATACAACTAAGGCCCTTGCCGTTTTGCTGGCGGTTATAATGTGCCTTCAGATATTTACCGCAGCGGGCTTTGCCGCAATAACATATCCGTCGGGTGTCACCGAGTCCGACGCGTCCGCCGCCCTTCCCAAAATAGAATCCCTTGCGGAGTCTCTCATAAAACAAAACGGCGGTGCGAAAAAAATCAAGCAGAGCATTTATGCCATGCTCTATGATGACGCTACCCTCAACGCCCTTTTCAGCGGAATATATTCGGCAATTGACGAAAACGCCTCCGTCCTAAATATGATAGGCATTGAGATTACCCCGGCGTCACTCAGTCAGACGCTTAAATCATATTCCGATATAAGCACTAAGATTGCCGCCTGTGCCTCACTTGCGGATGTTGTCAAGGCTTCATCCGGCTTTAAGTGGGGCGTTAAGAGCAATGCACAGTTCTCTTCCGCCGTTGCCGCAATGCTCTCACCGATGAACGAGCTTCTGTATACGCTTCTGTGCGGCGGTACATACAAGGTCGGCGTGCTTATTTCAATCAAGGGCGATAACGGCTACACCAATGCCATTGTCCCTATGCTTAACGCCTTAAAGTGCGAAAAAATCATGACGCAGGAGGAGTTTACCGCTTCCGCAAACAAAGACCGCAGCAACATGGTCAAAAATATCTTTTCCTGTGTCTTTCAGCTTATAAGCGACATTGTCGACAAACCCATTGACGAGCTTTGCGAAATTCTCCCCTCTGCCGCGTATTTCCTTAAAAACGGAGGCATTTCCGAAGCACTTACAACTCTCATTTCCCCCTTGCAGGTAAAGGTCGCCGGGCTTTTCTCGCTCGGCAGTGTCTCAAGCCTTATCGACAGCTCCGAGATTTTCTCGAACTCCTCCGACCTGTCCGAAATGCTCAACAAAGTCGATATGTCTTCACTGGTTGATTCCGATGTGGATATAAAACTCCCCGAAATCGACCTTGATGCATTTGCGTCCTGCGGCTCCGCAAACGGCGACACGTTCACGTCCGACAAAAACGGCGCACTCATAGTTCTGCTCCGCTATCTTGTCGACACGATAAAGCTTAATAAATCGAATATTTCTTCGCTTGTTCCGGCACTCTCGGGCAGCACCGAAACAATAAATACTTTCCTTAATAAATCAACCGATGACCTTGTTTCACTTGTGATAAAAGCGCTTACCTTGTCCGATACCGCAGGCGTTCAGTCCTACACATGGACCTATCCCGAATTTACACCGGGTTCAATCGAATATACCGGCAATCTTACAAAAGAGAATTACGAAAAGGTCATAAACGAAATAGACGACACACTTGACGAGTTTATGAAGGAATTCACCGACAAAGGCTCGCTCTCGTCAATTCTTTCAACGTCAATCTATTCCAACAAGCTTATAACAACTCTTGCAAAGAAGCTCTACGGAGCGATAGAAGACGCCGGTGCCGCCGACATCATGAAAACACTCGGTGCGGATATAACCCCCTCCGGTGTCGCATCGACACTGTCGTCAAAATATTCAAAGGCGAAATCCGCTCTTAACAGTGCCGGCTCATGGTCAAAGCTCTCCGACAGCACAACATGGGGCTTTTCCGACGGCTCAAAATCGGGCTTCTCGTCCGCTCTCACCGCGGTACTCTCTCCCTTCTCGTCGCTTCTCAAATTCCTTCTGGCGGAAGGCACAATAAACCTTGCCGACATGATAACAGTCCACGGCGGCAACGGCTACGACACGGCTGTAATCCCCATTCTTGAAGCCCTCGGCTGTGACTCCGACGACATAAAAACATATTCCGAATACAAATCACTCTCGGGCGACAAGCTTATCGAAGCCATAACAACTCCGATAATCAATCTGCTCGACAGAGTGGTAAACAAGCCCGTCTACACTATTACATCCATCCTCCCGAATATCGTTTACTTCATAAACAGCGACGGCATAAAGCAGTGCGTCACAAATCTGCTCTATCCCGTTACAAGCCTTCTCAAAACGCTCGGACTTGAGGATATGATGCCTTCCGAGTTTACCAACATTGACACAACGCTTGACATTTCCTCAATCGTCACCGAGCTTACATCCGGCACAACTCTGCCGATAAAGCTCCCGACACCCGACCTTAACAAGGCGGCGGCACTCGGCAGCGCGACTACAAAAACAAGCAAGCGTACCGAAAACGGAGCATCCGCTCAGTATACCTATATTGAAGCCGATCAGCCCGCAATTCTCGTTACCGCTCTTCGCTATCTTGTCGATGCGCTCAAAACAGAGGACAATGCCGAGTATCTGTCAAACGCTCTTAAGAGCAGCATGGGCGACAACGAAATGATGTCCATGTACACCGCCAACCTCGGCGAAAAGCTCGGCGCCATGACTACCGATGAAGTCATTGAGTGGCTCTATAAGCTCCTCTTCTCCGAAACTCCCAAAAAAGAAGAGACAAACGAAGAGGATGCAGTCATTCCCACCGTTATATATCAGCCTAAAGAAAAGACCTCAAATGTCACAAAGGGAATTATAATCGCCGTTGTGGTTATTGCCCTCATGGCTATTATGGTCATTTTGGGACGTGTTGATTTCTCGAGCATTCACGAACGCCGCAAGCATCTTAAAGCCAAGAAAAAGGCACTCAAAAACGGCGTAGCGGAGAAAAAGCAGGTTGCACGCGAAAAACTGAAGCAGGCAAAACAGAACGCCCGACAAAAAGCTTCGACCCCGTATGTCGAGCCTGAACAGAATACACCGCACGACAATAAACCGATGAACGAGGCCGAGCAGCTTAACAGCTATTCCCGTCTTGCAAACGAAGCCGAAATAAGGCGTGCCCGTGCGGAAGCCGAAGGTGACGCGGTAGCAGCCGCAAAAGCCCGGAGGGAGCTTGTCAAACTTTCGATAAGACAGGATAAAGCCATAAAGCGTCTGCAGCGTCAGAGCCGCAAGGCAGATAAATATTATCAAAAAGCCGTAAAAGAGCGTGACGGCAAAAACAAGCAATAAGGGAGGTCTAATATGCTTATACTTAAAGATATAGTTAAAGATTATACCGCCGGTGACACCACCGTAAAGGCACTTAAAGGTGTCAGCATAAATTTCCGTGAAAGCGAGCTTGTGTCAATTCTCGGTCCGTCCGGATGCGGCAAAACGACAATGCTTAACATTATCGGCGGTCTTGACAGATACACAAGCGGCGACCTTATAATCAACGGCAAATCCACCAAGGAATTTACCGACGGCGACTGGGACACATACCGCAACCATTCAATCGGTTTCGTTTTCCAGAGTTATAACCTTATTCCGCATCAGACGGTTCTTGCAAACGTCGAGCTTGCCCTTACTCTCTCGGGTGTCAGCAAAAAAGAACGCCGTGAACGTGCGGCAGAGGCCCTTCGAAAGGTCGGACTCGGCGAACAGCTCAACAAACGCCCCTCACAGATGTCAGGCGGTCAGATGCAGCGTGTCGCCATTGCCCGCGCAATCGTAAATAACCCCGATATAATCCTTGCCGATGAGCCCACCGGTGCTCTTGACAGTGAGACAAGCGTACAGATAATGGAAATCCTCAAAGAAATTTCCAAGGATAAGCTCATTATCATGGTTACGCATAACCCCGACCTTGCAAGACAGTATTCAACCCGTATTATAAGCGTCCTTGACGGTGAGCTTACGGGCGACACCGACCCCTTCGAACCTCAGGCAGAGGACTACGAGGGCGAAAAGACAAAGGCGGAAGAGGAACGCAAAAAAGGCAAAAAGCCCTCCATGTCAACCGCAACCGCATTCGCGCTCAGCCTCAGAAACCTCACCACAAAAAAGGCTCGTACATTCCTGACGGCTTTCGCCGGAAGCATAGGCATTATAGGCATTGCCCTTGTTCTCGCCCTGTCAAACGGTATCGAAAAATATATCGACAAGGTTCAGAATGACCTGCTCCTTGCATTCCCCGTAACCGTCGAGCGGCAGGCGGTAGATATGAACAATGTTCTTACGTCTCTTACGGACCTCGGCAAATCGGTCATGACAACCGATCACGATCTTGACGAGATTTATGTTAACTCCACCATTACCGAAATGGTCAACACATTCGTCTCGCAGTCCGAAGCCAACAACCTTAAGGCATTCAGACAGTATATTGAAGAGAACCGCTCCTCATTTGACGAAATATGCAACGACATACAATATAAATATGAAACCCCGCTTAACATATACCGTATGGACAGTGACGAGGGTGTCGTAAAGGTCAATCCCAACTCCATGATGACAAGCCTTATGAGCTCCACAACGTCTTCATCCTCCGTTACTACATCCATGACCGACAGTATTTCAAGCATGTTCTCGTCCTCCGTGTCGGATATATGGACTCAGCTTATCGGTGACAACGACCTTATTTCAAATCAGTATGAAATCGTATACGGCCGTCTGCCCGAAGCGTACAACGAGGTTGTTCTTATTGTCGACAAAAACAACGAGATTAACGAAATGGTCATGTACGGTCTCGGCATAAAAAATCAGGAAAACTTTATGACCGACATCATGGCAAAGCTTGCGAGCGGCGAGGAGCTTTCAAACGAGGTAGTCGACAAATATACCTACGATACAATTACTAACATGAGCTTCAAGATGCTGCTCAATTATCAGTACTTCGCAAAAGACGAATCCACCGGCACATGGTCCGATCAGACCAACAACACCGTCTATGTCAAGAAAATGCTCGAAGAGCAGGGTGTTGACATAAAGATTGTCGGCATTGTCCGTCCCGATCCCAACAACGTTATGTCCGTCGGCACAGGCTCCATCGGCTATACACAGGAGCTTATGGACTACGCACTCGAGCAGACTAAGAACAGCGAAATCGTTCAGGCACAGCTTAACGATCAGACAAAGGACGTCATCACGGGCAAAGAGTATAATACTCTCACCGTCAACGACTTCTCGCTTGCCGATATCGATATGAGCAAAATCGACCTTACAAAGCTCGATATGACTCCCTTTATGAGCATGCTCAATGATATTGACCTCTCTCAGATTGATATTCTCAACTTCGACATAACCGACCTTATCGACTTCTCGGATATGTCCACCCTTCAGAAGAAGATAATCGAAGGCTATCTTAGCGATGAACAGGTTCTCGCATTCAAACAGGCGTATGTGGATACTCTGAATGATGAATGCTCGCTCGATCAGACTCTGACCTCAATCGGCTATTCGGACGAGAGCAGTCCTACGTCAATCTATCTCTATACAAAGAGCTTCGAGGACAAAGACACCTTAAACGACATGGTTGACTACTATAACGAGCAGATGACGGCATCCGGCAACGAGGGCTACACCGTAACCCTTACCGACTATATCGGAATGCTCATGAGCTCCGTTACAAGCATTCTCAATATCGTAACCTGCGTTCTTGTTGCGTTTGTCGCCATCTCGCTTGTCGTTTCGTCCATAATGATAGGAATTATCACCTATATTTCCGTTCTCGAAAGAACCAAGGAAATCGGTATCCTCCGTTCAATTGGCGCTTCAAAGAAGGACATTTCAAGCGTGTTCAATGCCGAAACCATAACCATAGGTCTGGCGGCAGGTGTAATAGGCATAGTGGGAACGCTGATTTTGGAGATTCCCATAAACTGGCTGTTGCAGAAGTTTACGCAAACCGGAGCCGCCGCCGCACTGCCTTTCGTCGCGGGTGTCGCGCTTGTTGCGATAAGCGTATTCCTGACATTCATTGCGGGACTTATTCCGTCCTCACTCGCGGCAAAGAAAGACCCCGTAGAGGCACTTCGCACAGACTGATTTTGCCTGTTGCAAATTCGGTGCAAATATAATATAATAAAAGCGGTACCGCAGTTGCTTTTGTACAAGTTGCGGTATCGCCTTTATTTTTTTTCAGTATTACGGATGTCGGAAACAGCAATAAAAGTTAGCAAGGAGCAAGGAGCAAGGAGCAAGGCTTCTTGAATGTAGAATGTAGAATGCATAATTA
>CAZTWO010000102.1:0-6852 GCA_964617965.1 uncultured Ruminococcus sp.
AAAATTTCAAAAACCGTCGATTTCGGGGCGAAATGCGAAAATCGAATATGCTAATATAAGCGTGCCGACAGGGGAGACAACCTGCCGGGCTTTTTGTTTTCCGGATAAACAGAAATACAGAAATTCATCGAACCCCCAAAGGAGTGATTTTCCGACAAGCTACAACAAAAACCGAAAGGAGAAATTTTTTGCAGACAAAAGCAAAGAAAAAAATCAGACGCAAAAACGGTGTTCCCGTTGATACAGCCGTGTGTCTCGGTGAAGCGTCCGATATGCTCTGCCGTGCGACATACAGAGCGGTCAACAAAGTATACGGAGACAAGACCGACACCACCGAAAACGGCGCTAAGACTCTCAAGGAGTTCTGGTCGGTGCTGAAGGAGGCCACCGCAGTTACCGAAAACCTGAGCGGCGACGCAGACAAGAACACAATCACGGTAATCATGGACGAGAACGCCGAGAGTCTCGCGGAATAAAGAAGGAAGAATAATGCAGACAGTTTATTTAGGTGCTCCCGGTGACACGCAGAGACGCTTTCTTGAGGATAAACACAGGTTTATAGCGTTCGGCGGCGCGAGAGGCGGCGGCAAGAGCTGGGCAGTCAGAACAAAGGCGGTGCTGCTCGCTCTAAGATACCCCGGCATAAAAATCATGATTGTGAGAAAAACCTACCCGGAGCTTCGAGCGAATCATATAACGCCCTTAAAACAGACCGTTAACGGTGTCGCGCAGTACAAAGAGACGACCAAGGAGTTTGCGTTCAAAAACGGCTCGGTCATAAAGCTCGGTTACTGCCGCAACATTAAAGACCTTGACAGATATCAGGGCACGGAAGTGGACGTTCTGTTCCTTGACGAAGCGACACAGCTCACCGAAGAGCAGTTTGACCGTTTCAAGGCGTGTGTCAGAGGCGTAAACGACTACCCCAAAAGAGTTTATCTAACCTGCAACCCCGGCGGCGTCGGTCACGCTTTCGTAAAGCGGCTGTTCATCGACAGGGTGTATAAGTCCGGTGAAAATCCCGACGACTATGTTTTCTATAAAAGTCTTGTTACCGACAATGCCGCACTTATGGAGAGCGATCCCGATTATATCAAACGGCTTGAGGCACTGCCGACCAAGCTTCGCAAGGCGTGGCTTGAGGGCGACTGGAATATTTTCGACGGACAGTTTTTTGAGGAGTTTCGTGACGACCCCGCACACTACAAAGACAGACGCTTTACGCATGTTATAGAGCCGTTTGAAATCCCGTCCGGCTGGAACATTGTCAGAAGCTTCGACTTCGGATTCGCAAAACCGTTTTCGTGCGACTGGTGGGCGATAGACTATGACGGCAGAGCGTATCTCATTTTGCAGCTTTACGGCTGTACCGGCACACCGAACGAGGGCTTAAAGTGGCATCCCGACAGAATTTTTGAGGAGATACACCGACTTGAGACAACTCACCGCTGGCTTAAGGGCAAAAATATTTCCGGTGTCGCGGACCCGTCGATATGGGATGTTTCAAGGGGCGAGTCAATAGCCGACATTGCCGACCGTCATTTTGTATATTTTACAAAGGGCGACAACAAGCGTCTGCCGGGGTGGATGCAGGTGCATTACCGTCTCGATTTCGACGAAAACGGAATGCCGATGATGTACTTTTTCAACACCTGCAAGGATGCTCTACGCACTCTGCCGCTTTTAAGATTTTCGACGACAAACCCCGAGGATCTCGACACAACCGACGAAGACCATTTTGCCGACTCATGCAGATATTTCTGTATGTCACGCCCGATAAAGCCGACAATGCCCGCCACGGCCGCCGTGTATGAGGATGATCCGCTTGAGCTGAATACGAAAAGATATGCGGGGTTTTCGTATAGGTAGGGGGAGAGTAGCGAGGAGCGGCTATGCCGCGACGAGCGTATTTGCCGAGGAGGCGGCGAAAGCCGACGACGAGGCACAGCCGCCCCGAGCGAGCTGAATTTGTTCAGCCGCACTCCCTTGAGGCTTAACAAATGAAAGCGAGCGAGGGGCGCCCGCCGGGAGGCGGTACCCGGCTGTCCCGCCACGGCAGTCGGCTTATAGAAAAAAGCTTACCGGGCAGACGGGTGCCCTGACCGGCGGTTTAACCCCGCCAACGGCAAAAGCCCGGCCTTACCCCAAAAGCCAACCTCTTGCGAAGCCCTATAAATCCAAGACACGCAGTGTCTTCCTTCATTATGCATTATGCATTCTACATTATGCATTATTTCGCCGGTAGATATCGCTTTTATGAAAGCATTAAACAAAAAAGGAGAAACAGAATTATATGAAAGAATCCCAACCCCCTTCCCTTGTCGGCAATGCCATCGGCAAGGCGGAGATAACATCGGCTCTCGAGACGCTCAAACGCTACAAGGCATCTCGGCAGAGGCTCGAAAACAGAATTGTCGACGACGAAACTCGCTTCAGACTTTACCATTGGCACGACACGGACGACCAAAAAGCCCCGTCCTCAAGTGCGTGGCTGTTCAACTCAATCATAAACAAGCACGCCGATTTTATGGATGCCGTACCCCAGTGTACGGTTCTGCCCCGTGAATCGTCAGACGAGACGGCGGCTTCACAGCTGACGGACATTATCCCCGTTATTCTTGAGCGAAACGATTTTGAAAAGGTCTATTCCGATGCGTCGTATGCCAAGCTTAAAACGGGCACCGCCGTATACAGCGTGCTGTGGAATCCCGAGGCGGAAAACATGCTCGGCGATATCGATGTCCGCTGTGCCGATATTCTCAATCTCTATTGGGAGCCCGGTGTCAGAGACATTCAGAAAAGCCGCAACATTTTCTATACCGAGCTTGCAGACAACGATCTTTTAATCGAGCAGTACCCGTTTCTTGAGGGTAAGCTCGGCGGTAACGGCGAGACCTACGGCTATCTCTATGACAAAAACGTTGACATTACCGACAAATCAACGGTCGTTGACTGGTACTACAAGAAAAAATCGGGTGGGCGAACCGTACTGCACTTTGTGAAATTTGTGGGTGAAGAGCTTTTGTACGCATCCGAAAACGATCCCGAATACACCTCCCGCGGATGGTACGACCACGGCAGATATCCGTTCGTGTTCGATCCGCTCTTTAAGGAGGAGGGCACGCCCGTCGGCTTCGGCTTTATCGACATTATGAAGGGCGTGCAGGAGGAGATTGACATATTAAGCACCGAAATTGTCCGCAATGCCCGAATGGGTGCAAGACGCCGATATTTTATCCGAAACGAGGGCACGGTCAACGAAGATGAATTTGCCGACTTTAACAGGGATTTTGTCCACGTCAGCGGCTCGTCCTTAGGTGAAGAATCCATAAGAGAAATATCGCCGAACACACTTTCGAGTGTTTATGTCACCGTTCTCAACAACAAGATATCGGAGCTTAAAGAGACGAGCGGCAACAGAGATTTCACAACCGGCGGCACAGTCGGCGGTGTCACATCCGGCACTGCGATAAACGCCTTGCAGGAGGCGGGCAACAAACTGTCGCGTGATATGATTTCCGCAACATACAGGGCGTTTTCCGAAATATGCACGCTGTGTATTGAGCTTATACGCCAGTTCTACACCGTTCCCAGAAATATGCGTATATTAAGCTCGGACGGCGAGAACGCATACGGCTCATTTGACAATTCACTCATAAGTCCAAAATCCCTCGGCAATGAGTTCGGCTATGACTTAGGGCAGAGAGTGCCGGTGTTCGATGTCAGCGTCAGAGCACACAAGCAGAACACATTTTCAAGGGCAAATCAGAACAACGACGCACTCAATTTCTATAAGCTCGGATTTTTTGACCCCGCAAGGAGTGTCGAATCCCTCGCCTGCATGCAGCTTATAGATATTGACAACAAAGAAAAAATTATTCGTATTATCGAAGAAAACGGCAGAAGATACAGTTCTTCCGTCAAAAAGGAGACTCAGAATGACAAAGGTAATATTTACGGAGCTTAATTCCGGAATTCTGTTTGAATGCAGAGGTCACGCCGGGGACAGAAATGTATGTGCCGGTGTATCCGCACTGTGCATCGCTCTCGCCGAAAAATTGCGTGAGCTTGACGATGAGCGGGCGGCGAAAATAAATTCAATGTCGGTGTCGGGCGGTGAAGTCGCCATAGAAGCGGAATGGGACGACACATACGGCGAAGCGATTGTAAAAACGGTTTTCGACACGGTCAGAAAGGGATTTGAGAGAATAGAAGAAATGTACCCCGAAAACCTGAGATGCGAAACAGCATGAGGAAAGTGTGGAGTTTGGAGAGTGGAGTTATACGCACCTTTGAGCCACTGCGCCTTGCGAAGCTTATATAATCCAAGACACGCAGTGTCTTCCTTAGTTTCCCCGACCCCCGATCCCCGATCCCCGGTCCCTTCACCTTTACGAAGCTACATAATTCAAGGCACATTGTGCCTTCCTTAATTCATCGGTTTGTCGGACCGCTGCCGCCGGTTCTCATTAGTCGCTACGCCAAAAATCATTCAGCGGATGATTTTTACCTGCGATAATTGCTAATTGCTCACTGCTAATTGCTAATTGCTAATTGTCTTGCGAAGCTTTATAAATCCAAGACACGCAGTGTCTTCCGACATTATGCATTCTACATTCTACATTAGAAGGGAGGTGACAAAATGACCAACAAATTACTGAATCTGAGCATCTTTTCCGACTCCGAGGACTCTTCCGCCGATGCCGAAGCGGCCGTTGATTTGTCGGAAAATACCGAAGCCCCACAGCCCGAGCCCGATTCCGAGCCCGATTCCGAACCCATGTCCGATGCCGAAACGCTCGAAGCCTTAAAGCACGTTATAAGTGAAAGAAAGCGTGCGACAGCCGCCGACGGCGTAATTGCCGAATGGAAAAACGAGAGCGAAAAGCTAAAGGAAATTTATCCGTCATTTTCATTTGACGACGAGCTTAAGACAAACAAAACATTTTCGTCTCTTGTCAGAAGCGGCATAAGCGTCAGAAACGCCTATGAGTGCGCACACTTAAACGAAATAATGTCCGGCGTTATTCGCTACGCAGTCGGTCAGGTCAGCGAGAAAATGGCAGGCGCGGTTAAGAATGTTTCCGTTCGTCCGTCCGAAAATTCCGTTCTTGACAGGGCATCAACAGCCGCGAAAATCGATGTCGGTTCGCTTACCGAAAAGCAGATTATGAAAATAATCGCCGACGTCGGAAACGGCGCAAAGGTTACTTTCAGGTAAAAAATTCACAAAAAGGAGAAATCTATGAATTACAGCAGAATCACAGAAAACGAAAAAGGAGAAATCACTATGAACACAGAAATCACACTCAATCACTTCTTTGCCGATAAGGTAGTCAACACCACCTCAGGCGCAATGGAAAACGGCACGATCACCGATGCCGACACTCTCACACCCGAGATGAAAAAGTTCTATGACAAGACGCTCATTACCCTTGCGGGCGCAAATCTTGTTCACGAGCAGTTCGGTCAGCAGAGAAACATTCCAAAAAACGGCGGCAAGACCGTATCCTTCAGACGCTTTTCGAAGCTCCCGAAGGCGATGAAAGCCATAACCGAGGGTGTAACCCCCGGCGGCAGCAAGCTTCAGGTGTCCGAGGTTGAATGCACCGTCGACCAGTACGGCGACTATATCGAACAGACCGATATGCTTGAGCTGACTGCGGTTGACAATACAATTGTCGAAGCCACAAAGGAGCTTGCGTCTCAGGCGGGGCTGACCCTTGACACGGTTGTCAGAAACGAGCTTGTTGGCGGCACAAACGTCATGTACGTTCCCAAAATCAAAGACGGCAATACCGTTGAAATTTACTCAAGAAAGGATATTACTCCCGACTGCCGTTTCAGAGTTAAGGACGTTTTCAGGGCGGCGGCGGAGCTTAAGGCGGTCAACGCTCCCAAAATCAACGGCTCATATGTTGCTGTAATCCACCCTTATGTCGCATATGATCTAATGCAGGACGCAGGCGAGCAGTGGATTGGCATTCAGAAATATGCCGACCCCGAAAATATCCTTCGAGGTGAAATCGGCATGCTCGGCGGTGTTCGTTTTGTCGAGAGCACCGAGGCAAAAATCTTCGCGCCCAAAAAGATAACCGACGGTTTTTCACGCCTCACGGCAAAGGGTGCAGCAGCCGAAACCAATACCGTAAAGGTCAGCGAGACTCTCACGCCCGTTACATTCGACACTCCCGTGCCTGTTTATGTAAACGGTGTCGAGAACACAGTTGTTTCAATTACGAGCACAAACGGAGAAAGTGTTCTTACACTCGGCACAAAGGTCGCGAATATTCCCGAAAACGCCGTTATCTGCGGCACGGGCGGCGGCAAGGACGGCTCGGCTGTCTTCTGCACGCTCTTTATCGCCGCAAATGCCTACGGTGTTACAAGCATCGAGGGCGGCGGACTTGAACACATTGTAAAACAGCGCGGCTATGGCAACGATCCGCTTAATCAGCGTTCATCCGTCGGCTGGAAGGCCACCAAGGTCGCCAAAAGACTGCTTGAGGAGCACCTCATAAGAGTCGAATCCGGCTCGGAATTTTCACCCACAGCGGAAGAAAACTAAACTGTGCCTCTGAATTGAGCCGAGCGAAAAACGAGTGAGCAAGGAGCAAGGAGCAAGGAGCAGTGAAGCTTTGCGATAAATAAAACCAACCGCAAAAATAAGTCTTATTAACTGCGAAAATTAAAAGTCAAAGTCCGCAGGACTTCTTGTTTTCGGTTTGTCGGACCGCTGCCGCCGGTCCTCATTAGTCGCTACGCCAAAAATCATTCACCGGATGATTTTTGCCTGCGATAATTGCTAATTGCTCACTGCTAATTGCTAATTGTTTTGCGAAGCTATATAAT
>CAZTWO010000103.1:0-6619 GCA_964617965.1 uncultured Ruminococcus sp.
GACAAAAGAGTATTAGTATTAGTATAAAATAAATTTCACGGGAGGTTATTTTATGAGTTTTTTGCCTATGACCGAATATGATTCCGCAAGTGACGAGGTTCGCCGCGAGTACGACGACCAGATTGCAAAGCACGGAAGAATTACAAATATGAAAAGGACGCTTCTTCACAGTGTCCCCGCCTTTAAGGCGTATATGGAGTGGTATACTCTCTATGATTTGCTTGTTCCCGTTGTCGGTGAGCGTGCAATGTCTCTGTTTTCATATGCCATTTCAAAGGGCAACGAGTGTCTCATCTGCTCCACGTTTTTCCGTAAGATTCTTATAGATTCCGGGGACGATCCCGATAATCCCGAAATATCCGAAACCGAACAGCTTCTTATGGATCTGGGCTCGGCTATCTGCGTTAATCCGCATGAAATACCCGATTGGATTTATGACGAACTTAAAAAGAAATTCACTACCGAGCAGATTGTCAATCTCTTGTCTTTTGCCGGTATTATGTACGCCACAAATCTCTTTAACACTATCGCAAAAGTACCGCTTGATGAAATTCTGTTAAATTACCGCAGTGAAGAAAACAAGGATAAGGAGTAATATATAATGAAAGATTTTGAAAATAAAGTTGCTTTTATTACCGGTGCGGCACACGGACAGGGGAGAGCCACTGCGATCGCACTCGCAAAAGAAGGGGCGGATATCGTAGCCTTCGATGTCGCAAAAAAGATTGAATACCCCGCATATGATTTCGGCTCGAACGCAGAGCTTGAAAGCCTTAAAGAAGAGATTGAAAAGCTCGGCAGAAAGGCTGTTATCGCAGTCGGTGATGTCCGTGATGACGCGGCTGTTACGGCGGCTGTCGAAAAGGCTATAAAAGAGCTTGGCAAGATTGATATTCTCTTCAACAATGCCGGCATCTGCGCATACGCCGAGGTAGACAAGATGACCGACGACGAGTGGAACGCCATGATAGACATTAACCTTAAAGGGCCATTCAATGTCGCAAGACGCGTTGTGCCTTATATGAAAGAAGCCAAAAGCGGCGTCATAATCAACAATTCATCCGTCATGGGACTTCGCGGCGGCAACAGACTTTCGCATTATACCGCTTCAAAATGGGGACTTACCGGTCTTACAAAGGCGTGGGCAATTGAGCTTGCACCGTACGGTATAAGAGTTGTAAGCATTCATCCGACAGGAGTAAACACTCCCATGAACGACGGCCTTGCCGCAATGGAAGGCATGACACCCATCGAGATTGCCGAACGCTCCGCAGGAAACCTTCTTCCCGTGCCGTGGATTGAGCCCGAGGATGTCGCCGAGCTTGTCAAGTTTGTGGCAAGCGACAAGGCGAGATATGCAACCGGTTCTCAGTTCGTTATTGACGCAGGACTTCTCTCTGTCTGATTTTTCTGTAATAAAAAAAACAACCGTACCGCAGAACTTGCCCTGTGATACGGTTTTTTATTTTCAAGTTTATTTTATCGCATCTGAAGTGTTTGAAATGACCATAGCTCGTTTTATTCCGTACATTATTATTGCGTTGAGCATCATCGCAATGTTTCTTGGCGACTCTCTTGTGTCTTTGCTAAGCCATGCCCACAGAATACTCGATATGCCTGCAGAAAAGAACTGTGTGCAGTAGGTGTAAATTTCGGTGCTGTTTTTCTTGTCGAGAAATCTGTCAATTTCTTTGGCAAGCGTTTCCCCGATGTTGAAATTTCCGTTTGACCCGAGCAGAGCAAGAAACAAAGCACGGTTGTTTTCGCAATATGTCAGAATGGAAGTCAGCATTTTTGCAAACTTCTCGTTCTTTTCTCTTGATGCCGATATTATTTTCCATATGTTTTCGCTCGCATCCGCTACAATATCGTCAAACAAATCATACTGAGAGCCGTAATGATGATAGAATGTGCTTCTGTTTACATCCGCTTTAAGGCATATTTCCTTGACGCTTATTTCATGCAAAGCCTTTTCCTGCATCAGCTCAATAAGCGAGTCTCTGAGTATCATTTTTGTTATCTTAATTCGTCTGTCAACTGTTTCGGCAGCCATATTTTTTCTCCCCTAATCGACACAAAGTCAAAAAGTGTTTATTAACTGTTCACGATTTGTTAATTTGTCGCTTGATTTTTTGTTAAGCCCATTATATAATAACTTTCGTAAAAAAGCAACACCGTGTATAATATTTCTCACAATGACGAATAATTTTCACAGTGAATAATAATCGGCATGCAGTATAAAAATACAGGAGGATAATATGAATTCAAGAGCATTACCTTGGACAAACGATGTAGAAACAGTAAGACAGTTAATCGACTGGGCAGCAGAACACCATAAGGATGACGCCTGCTACAAATATTACAGAGACGGCGAGATAATATCCAGATCTTATATAGACGTAAAGAACAACGCCTATGCGGCGGCAAGATACATTCGCAGCATTAATCCTAACAGAATGCATGTGGCCCTTATCGCAAAAACGACTTATGAATATCTTATGTCGTTCTACGGCGTGTTTGTTTCGAACAATGTTGCCGTTCCGATGTCGTCCGATTCACCCGCCGAGGACAATGCCTATCTTGTAAACGATGCCGACATTGAGCTTGTTTTTTATGATTCAAGCTACGACTCAAGAATTGAGGAGCTTAAAAAGCTTTGCCCCAATGTTAAATATTATATAAAAATCACTCCCGAGCTTCTGGGCGAGATTTACACAAAATTCGATGACAATTCCGAATACGCTTCACTTTCGGATGTGGCAATTGATCCCGATGACTGCACGGTTATAATTTACACCTCCGGCACAACGGGTGCAAGAAAGGGTGCTATGCATTCCTCCCGTTCGCTTCTGTCTAACATTTATTATTATGAAGAGGAGTTCGACACGGGCAAGACAACGCTTAATGTTCTTCCCATTTATCATATATTCTGCTTCTCGTCCGACTTTCTTAAGAATATGAAAGACAGAGTTACCGTTTGCCTTAACGAAGACATAAGATATCTTCAGGAGAATATGCTACGCTTCCGTCCGCACTTTATGCGTATGGTGCCGATGATTATCGAGTCTCTTCTCCGCAAAACACGTATTCTCAGAAAGAACAACCCCGATATGGAGCCTCGCAAGGTTGCCGAGATGGTTTTCGGTGACAGATATGAGCGTATAGTCGCAGGCGGCGCACCCTTAAGTGGCAAGGTCGCTCAGGAATTTGCCGAGATGGGCATAAAGGTTCGCTCCGGCTACGGCATGACCGAAACAGGTCCCCGTCTTTCAGTTCCTCAGCCCGACACATGCGGCTCATCCGCAGGCAGAATTCTTTCGACTGTCAAAGCACGTTTAAGAGGCGGCGAGCTTCAGGTTAAGACACCGTCACTGTTTATGGGCTACTACAAACGCCCCGAGGAGACCGAAAAGGTATTCACCGAGGACGGCTGGCTTATGACAGGCGACATGGCGAGAATTACCGAAACTGGCGAGCTGTTTATCACCGGCAGACTTAAAAACATAATCATTCTTTCAAACGGCGAAAACGTAAGCCCCGAAGAAATAGAAAAGAAGTACGCCGATGAACCCATGGTAAAAGAAATGGTCGTATACGGCGAAGGCAATTCGATTATAGCCGAGATTTACCCGGATTACGATTACGCTCAGAAAAACGAGATTAACGATATAATGGGCTATCTTGAGCAGGCTGTCGCACGTGTAAACGCCGAAAGCACAGCGGCAAAAGAAATTGACAAAATCGTTCTTCGTGACGAACCCTTTACACGCACTTCGTCCGGCAAAATCATCAGACCGAAGAAAAGCGCATAAAAAGTTAGCAAGGAGCAAGGAGCAAGGAGCAGTTGCAGGTATCCGGTGTTCAGTGCTCAACTTGCGCAGCAATATAAATTTAAGTCCGCAGGACTTCCGACATTATGCATTATGCATTATGAATTATGCATTGTAAACCAAATATAAAACAGAGAATATAGTTAAAAAATTTTTGGAGGTAACCAATGGAACCGATTAAAGCACAACTTTCAAACGGACAGATAGTCGACGCGTATCCCTTAACGCAGGCTCAGCAGTTCATGTTCTTCGCATTCAACAACTACGGGCAGGTCCCCGCTACACTAAACATTGGCACCGGTGAATACTGGAAGGGCGACTTCGACACCGAGCTTATGCGTGAGGCAATTGCGGAAGGCATCGAACGCACCGAGTGCTTCCGTCTTCGCTTTGTAAAGGATCAGCAGTACGGCACCTTGCAGTATATCGTGCCCAAAACCGAAGCCGTAATAGAAGAAGTTGACCACACAGGCTTGACATATGACGAGTCTTATGAGATAATCAAAAGCTGGTCGACGGTTGGTGTCGAGTTTTTTGAAAAACCGCTTAATACCATCAAGATCATGCATCTGCCCGAAGGCCTCAACGGCATATATGTAAAGCTCAATCACGTTACATTTGACGGCTATTCAACCAAGATATTCCTTGCCGACATAATGGCGATTTATCTTAACAAGAAGGTCGGAGCACCGTATCCCAAGCCCATGAAGCCGTATCTCGATATGGTTCAGGAAGAGCTTGATTACCTCAATTCCGACAAGTGCAAAGAGGACCAGGCATTCTGGATTAACTTCTTCCAGACTCAGTCCGAGCCTTATTTCTGCGACTATCTTCGTGACAACCGCCTTATGAAGGAACGTGTTGAATATAATCAGCCCGATCGCCGTTATGTTCAGTGCTTTACTCAGAAAACGGAATCCCGTCAGCTTATCTATCATATTTCCGAAGAAGACACAAATGCTGTTCTTGCCGCGTGCAACGAGAGAGATATGTCCGTTGTAGGTGTGCTTATGCTCGGTCTCCGTTCCGCTCTTTCGGCATTCAACGAAAGACAGGAGGATGTAAGCATCAGACTTATGCTTGCCCGTCGTTCAACGCTTCTCGAAAAGAAGTCAGGCGGCAACAGATGGCAGATGTTCTCCGTTCGTTCAATAGTTGATGAAGACAAGACATTCAAAGAGGCAACCGAAGTTATCGAGAAGTCCCGTGACGTTGTATATCATCACTGCAACTATCCGTTCCTTAAGTGGGTTTATCTTAAGAACTCTGTTAACAAGGCGACTCTCGGTCAGACTTACGACAGCCTTACATTCTCTTATCACGCTCCCATTGAGCTTCCTTACGAGAATGCCGAGGTCAAAAAGTCGAGCATCGGTATATGGTACAACAACAACTTCTCAATGCAGAACCTTTATCTTACCATAAAGCACAGATGTGCGGATAACGGCTTTGATGTCATCTGGGAGTATAAGCTCGACGAAGACGGTGCCGCAGAGGATGTTGCAATTCTTCACGATAAGATGTTTAAGGCTATTATGATGGGTGCAAAGAATCCCGATATAAAGATCGGTGAAATTCTTGATGCGATTAAACTTTAAGAGGGGATAACAAATGGATAAACTTATTGACAAAATACTCGAATATGTGGAGCCCGACTGCGAGATTACAGGTGCTTCACTTCTCAAAAACGACTGCGGACTTTCTTCATTCGATATGGCATGCCTTGTTGAGGATCTTTGCAAGGCAAACAATGTCGATATGAACACAATAAACGTCCGTCAGCTTCGTACCGTTGATGACCTTGCCGCTGCGGTCGGCATGAAATAATATCAACGGAGGATTTAACTGATGATTATAAGAGAACATTATGATGATTTTCCTGTCCTTGACACCATAAAAGAGCTTGTCGCTTCCGGCGGTGAACGAGGCGGAGACAAACGCCAGTTTATCTGGGAAGAAAAAGACGGCACTGTTCAGGAACGTACCTTCAGACAGGTTAATGATGATGTTAACAAGATAGGCAAGTTCTATCGCAAACACAATATAGTCAAGGGCACAAAAGCTTCTGTTCTCGGTGAAAATTCATATGCGTGGCATGTTTTCTATTACGCTCTCGCTTTTAACGGCAGTGTTATTCTGCCGAGTGACCCCCGTCTTCCGGCGGAGGAGCTTGCCGGGCAGTTTGCCGAAACCGGTTGTGAAGCCGTATTTTACAGCGAGTCAAACGCCGATAAAATCGAGATTATCAAAAACACTCCCGGTGTTGTCGTAAGAGAGTATCACCCCATCGAGGACCTCGAAAAGCTCTTGAAAGAGGGTGAGGATGCCGACGAAAAGTATCTTAAGGAATTTATGGATGAGGAAGTCGTTCCCGATGACCTTGCCTGCATATGTTACACTTCGGGCACTACGGGCAAGACAAAGGGTGTTATGCTTACTCACAAAAACATAATGACCGACCTTAATGCGTCTCTTCACGCAATCACAGGTGAAAATGCCATAGGATTTTTGCCTCTTAACCACACCTACGCTTGGTCTACTGGACTTTTCGCAAGCCTTCTTCGTGTTGAGTGGGGTTATATTTCCACAAACCTTCGTCATGTCTATGATGACATAAAAAAATATAAGCCCTATCAGTTTGCCGCAGTTCCGCTTGTTATCGAGATGATCTATAACAGCATCATTTCAAAGGCAAAGCGCAACGGCACATATGACAAGCTTATGCAGGGAATTGAGCTGAGCAATAATATGCTCCTCTCGGGTGTTGATCTTCGCCGTGAGATATTCTC
>CAZTWO010000104.1:0-2312 GCA_964617965.1 uncultured Ruminococcus sp.
AAATATGCACAGGCTTTTTATGATGAAGCAAATAATCGCAAAAATAAACTTGATGAGGAAAAGAACGAAATCAGTCGTTCTCTCAGTGAAGAAAAACTTGAGACTGTTGCCGACCTTGAGCAAAAGATTACCGATCTGAAAAATGAACTGAAAATTCTCGAAGAAGAGCATACGGCATTTGCAGGTGAAGAAAAGCAGAAAAAGCTGAACGATGATTTTAAGCTTTCAGAGCAGTTTGAGCATTTGCATAAAACAGAAAAAACACTCGACGATCTGAATAACGACAAAGACAACATAGAAAAGAAACGCTGCAGACACGCTGAGGCAGAAAAAGCTGAAAAAGTCAGAGCTCCTCTTGATGCATATGAAAAAGCAGACGGTGACCTAAAAAAAAGAAAAAGATTGTTTGACGAGTTAAGACAAAAGCTTCCCTATGCCCGGTCAAAAAAAAGGGCTGCCGAAGAAGCGAAAAAACAGCATGAAAAAAATTCTCCTGTTGAGGAGTTAAACAAAAAAATCGGCCTGTATGAAAGCAAAAAGGCTGCATACGATTCAATTGAACAGTTAAGAAAAGCGGTAAAAGACGCTGAAAAAAATCTAATGACTGCTAAAGGCAATCTAAAAACAGCTGAAGAGACACTCTCTACTACAACAGAAACAGCAAAAAAATTAAAAGACAAGCGTGATTCTGCCGAAGAAATTGCGAAGGTATATCGCAACAGATATTATGCCGGAATTTACGGAGAGATTGCAGGCGAACTCAGGGACGGCGAAAAATGTCCTGTCTGCGGAAGCATATCTCACCCTCAGCCTGCTGTAAAACTGCCGGACAGCATAAGCAAAGCAGCTCTTGAAGAGAAGGAAAAAGAGCTTGAATACGCAGACAAAAGCTGGAAAGCAGCCGAAACAAAAAGAGAAAATGCCGAAAAAAGCAGGAATGACCAAAAGAATGAAGCCGAAAAAGCACAGTTAAACCACGCCAAGGCCGAGTCCGACTTCAAAAATGCGGCCGATAATCTGATTGAAGGCATTGCGGATATAACAGCTCTTTCCAAAGCCGCAAATAACTGCAAAGGGCAATTGGCTCAATATGAAACAGAAGGCAAAAAACTGCAGACGGCATTGGATGTAGCCGCCGAGAATCTGACAAAGCTTGAAGCAGACATTAAATCCGCCGAAAAGGAATATTCCTCCGCCCTGAAAAAAGCAGGAACAGCACGCAAAGAACTTGATACGGTATTAAGAGCAAACGGTATCGATGACTATAAGACTGTAAAAGAAAAACTTCTGACCGACGAAGAGCGAAATAAACTTCATACGGCAATAGTATCGTACGAAACATCACTTTCAGATGTCGGTAAGGAATTAGAAAAAAAGAAAGATGAGTTAAAAGAAAAAGTCGAGCCGGATAAATCTAAGTTTGAAGAGCGCCAAAATGAAATAACAGACGAGCTAAGCAGCTTTAAGGAAAACTCATCGAAAATAACCACAACCGTTGAAAGGCTGGAACAAAAACTGAAAGAGCTTAAGAAAAGCAAGGCTCATTATGATAAAAATATCCGTCAGGCGGAAAGCGATCTTGCTTTTGCAAAAAAATTACGCGGTGATACGGGAATCGGCCTGCAGCGTTATGTTCTGGCGATAATGTTCAATCAGGTGATTGCCGAGGCAAACCGTATGCTTTCAAAGGTTCACGGCGGAAGATATCATCTGTTCAGAACTGACGATAAGGGAAACGGAAACAAACGCGGGCTTGAGCTTAAAGTACACGATAACAGAAGTCCGGAACGTGAAGGAAGAAGCGTCGGAATGCTCTCCGGCGGCGAAAAATTCCTTGTATCTCTTGCCCTGTCAATAGGAATGTCTGCCGTTGCGCAAAAATCGGGTGTACAGATTGAAGCGTTGTTTATTGATGAAGGCTTCGGCACGCTTGATGACAGTTCTATTCATGACGCAATGGATGTTCTGGACAGTGTCAGAAAAGGGACCGGGACTATCGGAATTATAAGCCATGTGCGGCTTCTGGAGGCCAATATCCCCACACATCTTGAAGTAATAAAAAAGGAATCGGGAAGTACAATTACCGTAATCTGACATATCAAAAAAAGGTCGTCGGAATCATCCGATGACCTTCTTTTTTGGTTCTTCACGAATTTACGTGTAATCTAACGGAAGGAATGGACAGGCAGCGTATCAGCGTGAAGAAATATTCATCATTCCGGTATCAGCACGCGGCTTTTACAAGACACTTTTGCATTTTATATTTCAGCTGACAATTTGCGAAGCCTATAATCCAAGTCCGCAGGACTTCC
>CAZTWO010000104.1:2412-4860 GCA_964617965.1 uncultured Ruminococcus sp.
TATAATCCAAGTCCGCAGGACTTCCGAAATTGTTAATTCTTAATTATTAATTGTTAATTAACAATAACTGCTCCTTGCTCCTTGCTACTTGCTCCTTGCTCCTTTTTTACAGCTTCATCGCAACCTCATACGCTCTCCATATAACCGTCTTAAGATTGCCGACCGACAGGCAGTCGCCGACGAGCTTTACGTTCTTATGCTCTTTTTCGGTTGTAAGAGGCGTTGAAATGTAACCTGCGGAGGAAATGACGGAATCACATTTGATTTCGATTTCCTTGCCCGCCTTGTCGGTGCAGACAATAGCACCGTCCCTGACTTCCTTAAGGGTTGTCTCAAGATATACGGGAACCTTTTTCCACGCAAACCACTCTCTGAGATACGAGCTGTTTGCAAGGCATACGCCCTTCTGCGATACAAGGTCATCCTTCATCTCGACTATTGTAACGTCCTTGCCCTTAAGCGCAAGCTCATAGGCGATTTCGCATCCCGTGAGACCGCCGCCGATAACAGCGACACTCTGACCGACTTCTTTGCCGTTTAAGAACTCGCAGGCTTCAATCATCTTCTCATGACCCGGAACTCTCTTGAGTACACGTGCGGTTGAGCCGGTAGCAACGACAACGGGGTCTGTGCCGAACTGATTTACATCCTTAATCTCGGTGTTGAGATGAACTTCAATATTGAGCTTTGTCATCTGACGCTTATACCACTCAAGAAGCTCTCTGAGTCTGCCCTTGTAGCTCTCTGCGGATGCCGGGATAAATGTGCCGCCGAGCACGCCGCTCTTTTCGTAAATGATGGGCTTATGACCTCTGAGTGCCGCAACACGCGCGGTCTCCATGCCGCCGATACCGCCGCCGATAATGTGAACAGTCTTCGGTGAAGTCGTCTTTTTAATGTAGTGCTTCTCCCACTGCATCATTTCCGCATTTACGGCACAGCGTGCAAGATGAAGCGAATCGCTCAGCTCCTGATCGTTCGGTACGCCCTTGTAGTGGCACATATTAAAGCAGCCGCTGTGGCAGAGTATGCACGGACGGATATCGTCCTCTTTGTCGTTTATGACCTTCGTAAACCATTCGGGGTCGGCGAGGAAGTTTCTGGCGAAGCCCGCACCGTCGATTTTGCCCTCCGCTATTGATTTTGCGGCGGCATCAAGTGTCATTCTGCCTGCACAGACAACGGGAATATCAACAAACTTCTTTATGTGTTCAACATCCTCAAGGTTGCAGTTCTCGGGCATATAAATCGGAGGATGAGCCCAGTACCATGCGTCGTATGTGCCGTTGTCGCAGTTGAGCATGTCATAGCCTGCGTCCTGAAGGAACTTTGCGGCGATTTCGCTCTCTGCCATGTCTCTGCCGACTTCTGTGTACTCTTCACCGGGGAGCGCACCCTGACGGAAGCCCTTTGTCTTTGAAATTACGGAATATCTGAGCGATACGGGGAAGTCCTTGCCGCACTCTCTCTTTATCGCCTTTACGATTTCTGCGGCAAAACGGTATCTGTTTTCGAGCTTGCCGCCGTATTCGTCAGTACGCTTGTTGACATATTTAAGTGCAAACTGATCAAGAAGATAGCCTTCATGTACGGCGTGAACCTCAACACCGTCTACGCCTGCCTCTTTAAGAAGACGGGCGGACTCTGCGAACGAATCGATAAACTTCTGAATTTCTTCTTTTGTAAGCTCTCTTGAGGGGATTTTATCCGACCATCTGTTGGGCGAGGGACTTGCGGATGCCGTTATCATATCGAAGTCCATGACGGGCTTTGACAGTGCACGGAGAGTTTTGTTTGTGTAGAGCTTTTCCATCATTTCGGATACGGTAAAGCTTCTGCCGAATCCTGCGGTCAGCTGAACAAACAGCTTTGCGCCGGTTTTGTGGAATTCGGGCATCCATTTGCCGAGCTCCCTGAACATGCTCTTTTTCTTGTGAAGCCACTGACCGAGCATGGGATTATAAACGGGCTGACAGCCGGGCAGAACAAGTCCGACGTTGTTTTTCGCAACTTCAAGAATAAACTTTGCGCCTGCCTTGTCGAAGTGGTTTACTTCCATCCAGCCGAAAAGGTCGGTGCCGCCCATGGAGGTCAGAACAATTCTGTTCTTGATTTCGCAATTGCCGATTTTCCACGGGGTCATTAACGGTTCATACGCTTTATTCATATCTTTATTTCTCCTTAACCGACAGACAAAGCCGTCTGTTTTCTTTCAATTGTACATTATACACAATTATCTGCGTTTTGTCACTATAAAAAGTTAAATTTTTAACATTCGCATTGTCCTTGTTCCCGTTTTTGCTCTCAGGTGCAATTAATGCCTTTTGAAACACCCCAAAAGGTGCAAATAATGGCAAAAATAACTTGCCAAAAGGTGCAATTAATGACTCGAAAAACACCCCAAAAGGTGCAAATAATGGCAAAAATAACTTGCCAAAAGGTGCAATT
>CAZTWO010000104.1:4960-6557 GCA_964617965.1 uncultured Ruminococcus sp.
AAACACCCCAAAAGGTGCAAATAATGGCAAAAATAACTTGCCAAAAGGTGCAATTAATGATAAAATAAGATTTGAAAACGGAGGTGACGGCCTTGAAAAGAAAAGCAGTATCCGAACTGATTAAATGGAATAACGATAAAGAACGAAAGCCCCTTATCGTTTGGGGTGCAAGACAGGTAGGCAAAACTTATCTTATCAAAAATATTTTTGCCGAACAATACTATAAGGGCAACACGGTTTATATAGACTTCAAAACAGAAGATGAAATTCGCCGTTTTTGCGACGAGACGGCAAACGCCGAAAAAATCACGGAGTATATTTCTCTTCTCAAGGGTAAAAGAATAACCGAAAACACTCTTCTTATTTTTGACGAGGTGCAGGAGTGCCCCAATATTATTTCCGCACTTAAATATTTTTGTCAGGATAAGAGAGAAATTCCCATTATTGCCACCGGCTCAATGGTGAGAATAAAGCTTCAGCGTGAAACCGCAAAACGCGGCAACGGAGCGGGCGGAAAATTTTTATTCCCGGTCGGAAAGATAAATCAGCTGACAATGTATCCGATGACATTTGACGACTTTCTGTTAAACGTCAATCCGGTGCTGTATGAAGCCGTAAAAAATGCCTATGACAACAAAACACCGCTCTCAACCGGCGTGCATGAGCTTGCCCTTGAGCAGGTGTACAGATATCTTCTTGTCGGCGGAATGCCCGAAGCGGTTGACACATATATAAAAAGCGGTGATCTTATAAAATCCCGCAAGGTTCTGACAGAGCTTTATGACAACTATCTGGCAGACATGGAGCTGTATCAGGCAAGTCGTGAGGCACTTCTCCGTTCTCGAAGTGTTTTCAAAAATATTTACAGGGAGCTGAATCGAGAGACCAAGAATTTTTCACCGGGGCTTATAGAAGAAAAAAGCAAGACACGTGACTTTGCAACCGCAATTGAATGGCTGTCGACGGCACACATAATAAACCGTTCGTGTCAGCTTAAAGAGCATATCACAATGCCGCTTATCGCCGATGAAAAGGGCAGCTTCAGACTGTATCTCGCTGATATGGGAATGTTTTCCTATCAGAGCGGAATCAACGCCGCATCGTTTATTTCAAGTGACCGAGAAAACACTCTTTCGGGAATTTTCTTTGAAAATTATGTCGCAAACGAGTTTGTCGCACACGGACTCGATTTGTATTATTGGAAGGGCAAATCGTCCGCAGAACTTGAATTTATCGTTGAATCCGATAACGAACTGTATCCGATTGACGTTAAAAAGGGCAGAGGTGTACTGAATTCCCTCGAAAAATTTTCCGACCACAATAAATTCAGATTCGCGATAAAAATTTCACGCAACAATTACGGTTTTTCGCCCGAACAGAAGATGCTTACCGTTCCGTTTTACTTCGTTCCTTTTATGGCGGAAGATCTCTCAAACGGATGTTTATAAGGCTCCGCCTCCCGACGGACCCACCTGCCTTCGACTGACAGTTACCGGTGTCGGCTCTGCAACAGACTTTCAACACAAAATAGTTATGCGTACCATGCACGTAAAAAACGGGCATCTGTTCGGAGATTGAACAGACGCCCGGTTTTATT
>CAZTWO010000105.1:0-6518 GCA_964617965.1 uncultured Ruminococcus sp.
ACTTGGATTATATAGCTTCGCGGACATTGAACTTGCATGTAAAAACAATTTCTGCAGGTTTTAAAATAATTTATGTTGATTTAATTTTCGGGGGTTAGCATATAAAGCAGGATAGGTCGGTGCGATGATCTTCCTTTTATATATAAAACCGCCCGGGCAGGTGCGAGCTGTCCGGGCGGCGTTTTTTTTTGTTCGGTCGGCGGGTAATGGAGCTTACGCCGCCGTACCGTATTTACAGTTCAAAATTTGATTTTTTCGGCAGTGATGAAACCGAAAGTTACGCCTCAACCGAATATGCATACTGGAAGTACCAGTAGCCATAGGGGCTGTGCCATGAGCCTTCGAGCTTGGAGCTCTGAAGCCAGAAGTCATTGTAGTAGGCAACGGGGATCATGCCGTAGTCTTCAAGAATGATTTCTTCAGCCTCATGAAGAGCCTCATAGTGGGCTGCCTTGTCGGCTGTCTTTGACTTTTCGATAGCTGCGTTATAATCGGGGTTGGAGTAATTGCCGTCGTTGTTGCCGTTGGTGGTAACAAAGAGCTCGAGCATGTTGGAAGCATCGTTGTAGTCCATTACCCAACCGTTACGGGCCATTTCATAATTGCCTGCACGACGCTGGGGAGTAAACGATGACCACTCAACCTTTTCGATGTTCATGGTTATGCCAAGCTGCTTATAAGCATCCTGAAGGTACTCTGCAAGAGGTACATGATAACCGGAATCGTTGGTTGAATATGTGATAACGGGGAAGCCTTCACCGTTCGGATAACCTGCCTCTGCGAGAGCCTTCTTGGCCTCTTCAAGGTTTGCTTCGTAATCGGTGCTGATGAATGAACCGCCGCGGCTCTTTGAGCCGTTCTCTTCGAAATAACCTTCGTTGTCAACAACGCCGGGGCCTACGAAATCATAAGCGGGTGAATATGTGCCGCCCATGACTGTGTTTGCGATATATTCACGGTCGATGGCAAGAGACAGAGCCTTGCGGACGTTCTTGTCCTGGAAAATCTCTTTGTCAAGGTTAAGTGAAATGTAGTATGTGCCGAGAATGGGATCGACATAGAAGTCGCCGCCGTCCTCTGCCTTTGTAAGAGAAGCGATTTCATCTGTGGGAACGTCCTTAATCATAAGAGCTTCGCCTGAGGTATATGCTGCATATGCCGCGGAGGAGTCTTCAAGAAGAAGGAAGTTGATGTGATTTGTAACGATCTTGCTGTTGTCCCATCCGCCGGTGTAGTAGGGGTTCTTCTTAAGAAGAATGCTCTCGCCGGGTGTCCACTTTTCGATCATGTACGGGCCGTTGCAGATATAAGTTGCTGCATCGGTTGCCCATGCATCGCCGTTAGCGTCAACAGTAGCCTTCTGAACGGGGCTGAGTGTTGCGAAAGCAACGATCTTGTCGAAATAGGAGCAGGGATATGCAAGTGTAATTGTAAGAGTTTTGCCGTCGTCGGAAGCCTTAACATTAAGAAGGTCGGCGTTGGGCTCTGTTGTGGGTTCGCCGTTGTCATCGGGATTGCCGATAGCTTCGGTGTAACCGTCGATCATGCCGCATACTGTCTCGGCATAGGGAGCGGCGAGAGAGGTGTCGACAACACGCTTGAAGGTATACTCAAAGTCCTTAGCGTCAAGGTCGCTGCCGTCTGACCATTTAAGGCCGTCACGCATTGTGAAGGTCCATACAAGGCCGTCGTCGCTTACTTCGTACTTCTCGGCCTGACCGGGCTGTACGTTGTTGTCCTCGTCAATTATGAGGAGGGTCTCAAAAAGTGTGATGAGCATGTTGCCGCCGTCAACGGAAGAGTTGAGAGCGGGGTCAAGTGTTTCGGGGTTGGGGCCTACCTGAACCGTAATCTGGTCCGCATACTTTTTATCGGTATTTGCGGCATCGGTTGTATCCGAGCCCTTGTCGCCGCCGCAGGCAGCGAAGCCGAAAAGCATGGAGACAGACATGGCAAGTGCAAGCACCAGTGCGATGATCTTTCTTTTGTTCATGTCTAACTTACCTTTCCGTAAATTTTTTTTGGGGATTACTCCTCTTTTTTGAACTGTATATATCCATTGCAGTTATGCAATAAATATCGCTTTTAAAATGTAGAATGCATAATGCATAATGCGTAATGAAGGAAGACACTGCGTGTCTTGGATTGTAAAGCTTCGCGAACGATTAAGTTATCGTTATTATATTTCGGTGTTAATACCGGCGGAACCTAACAAAATAATGTAGAATGCAGAATGCATAATGCATAATGAAGGAAGACACTGCGTGTCTTTGATTATAAAGCTTCGCATAATCCTAATCTGATTTTGAAGCAATCTTTTTTAGCTTTTGCGAAGCTGACTGCTCCTTGCTCCTTGCTCCTTGCTAACATCTTTTGCCTCCTGCGTTAGCTTATAAATCAAGTCCGCAGGACTTCCGACATTATGCATTCTTAATTCTTAATTCTTAATTATAAAAGATGGCATGCCGCAAAGTGCCCGGCAGAGACTTCCTTAAGCTCGGGGCAGCTCTCTGCACACTTATCTGTGGCATATGGGCAACGAGTGCGGAAACGGCATCCCGACGGCGGATTCATGGGGCTCGGCACGTCGCCCTGAAGCGGAATACGCTTTGACGCTCTTGCCGTTTTGGGGTCTGCTTCGGGAATAGCCGAAATAAGGCTCTTTGTATACGGATGCACGGGATGGCGGATTACTTCAAGACTGTCAGCAAGCTCCACGAGCTTTCCGAGGTACATAACGCCTATGCGGTTTGAAATATGCTTTACAACGCTTAAGTCATGGGCGATAAACAGATATGTGAGTCCTCTGTCACGCTGAAGGTCCTCAAACATATTGACAACCTGTGCCTGAATTGAAACGTCAAGTGCGGACACCGGCTCATCGCAGACTATAAACTCGGGGTCAACGGCGAGAGCGCGTGCAATGCCGACACGCTGACGCTGACCGCCCGAAAACTCATGCGGATAACGATTGGCGTGCTCGGAGTTAAGCCCGACTGTTTCAAGGAGCGATATGATTTTGTCGTGTCTCTCCTGCTTTGACGCGGCTAACTTATGGATATCAATAGGCTCGCCGACAATATCGGCAATTGTCATTCTGGGGTCAAGTGACGCATACGGATCCTGGAACACCATCTGCATCTTGCGGCGGTACGGGAGCATATTGACGGCTATTTTGTTCTGCTTGTCAAAAATCGTCTCGCCGTCGTATATTATCTTGCCGTCAGTAGGCTCATAAAGACGCAGGAGCGTTCTGCCTGCCGTCGTCTTGCCGCATCCGGACTCACCTACAAGCCCCAATGTTTCGCCCTTGTTAATATAGAACGAGACATCGTCAACGGCTTTAATCTTCTTTTTTGTTCTGCCGGCACCGAGGGGCGTAAAATACTGCTTTAAGCCGACAACCTCAACAAGCTTTTTATCTTCACTCATCTTTGCCGTCCCCCTTTTCGTATTCTTCCTTCTGACTTAACCAGCAGCAGCTGTAATGCGTATCCGAAAATTCCGTTTTTGGCGGCATCTCACGAAGACATATCTTCATGCACGAGGCGCATCTCGGAGCAAACGGACAGCCCGCAGGGGGATTGAGAAGGTCAACCGGCTGTCCTTCAATCGGAACAAGCCTCTCTTTTTCGTCAACGTTAAGACGGGGAATGGAACGCATAAGTCCTTTGGTGTACTCATGCTTCGGCTCATAGAATATTTCGTCCGCCGTGCCGTATTCGACAATGTGACCTGCGTACATAACGGCGATTTTTTCGCACATGCCGGCAACAACACCGAGGTCGTGCGTAATCATAATAATGCTCATGCCGAGCTTTTTGCGAAGATCCTGCATAAGCTCCAGAATCTGTGCCTGAATGGTAACGTCAAGTGCCGTTGTGGGCTCGTCCGCTATAAGGAGCTTCGGCTCACACGCAAGCGCCATGGCGATCATGATTCTCTGACGCATGCCGCCCGACATCTCATGCGGATACTGCTTAAGTCTGCGGTCGGGGTCGTTTATGCCGACAAGAACCATAATTTCACGGGCTCTTTTGTATGCCTGCTCTTTTGTAAGATCGGTGTGAAGCAATATGGCTTCGCAGATCTGATTGCCGATTGTATAAACGGGGTTGAGGCTCGTCATGGGGTCCTGGAAAATAATGGACACCTCGTTGCCTCTTATCTTGCGGAATTCCTTTTCGGTCATCTTGTCTATATCGTGACCGTTAAAGCGGATTGTGCCGCCGATAAGCTTTCCGGGGTATGCAGTAAGACCCATAATGGAATAAGCCGTAACGGATTTGCCCGAGCCCGACTCACCCACGATGCCGAGCACCTCGCCCTCTTCCATCGAAAGAGAGACACCGTTAAGAGCCTTGACTTCACCCGCCGGGGTAAAGAACGACAGACGTTCGTCTTTTATTTCAAGAAGCTTTTCACTCAATGTCGTCACCCCCGTCAGTTTTTAAGCTTCGGGTCAAACGCGTCACGCAGACCGTCGCCCAGAAGATTGAATACAAGAATTGTTACGCTGATTATTATAGCCGGCAAAAACAGCAGATGCGGATATGTGTTCATACCCTTTACGGCATCCGTCGCCAGAGAGCCCAATGACGGCATGGGAGCGGAAACGCCGAGACCCAGGAAGCTTAAATAGCTCTCCGTAAATATGGCGGAAGGGATCTGCAGTGTGGTTGTAACAATAAGCGTGCCTATGCAGTTTGTAAGCAGATGCTTTCTTATAATGCGTGATTTTGAAGCGCCGAGTGCTCTTGCCGCAATGACATATTCGGATTCCTTAAGGACCAGCACCTGCGAACGTGTTATACGTGCCATGCCGACCCAATAGAGCAGAACGAAAACGACGAATATTGCTATAAGGTTCGGTCCGACAGTCTGCATCCAGCCGAAGCCGGGCTTTGTGGCAAGCTCTTTAAGTCTGTCCTTAAACGCAACGGACAGTATGATTATAAGCAGAATATCGGGTATCGTATAAAGGATATCGGTTATACGCATCATTATGTTGTCGACCCAGCCGCCGGCAAATCCCGCTATCGCACCGAATGTCGCGCCGACTATAAGAACAAGCGCCGCACAGACAAGACCTACGGTAAGGCTTATGCGAGTGCCCATCATAAGACGCACCGCAAAGTCACGCCCTAAGCGATCTGTGCCGCAGATATGGGGGAATACGCTCTCGCCTGCGTCAATTTTCGCCTGCTCCTCATCGCTGTACTGAAACGGAGACAGGTTTTCACTGCCTCTTATCTGCTGCTCGTATGAGTAGGGCCAGAAGGACGGCATAATGTATGCGAAAATCATTATCAGTATGACAAAAACAAGACTTACCATTGCAACCTTGTTTTTGCGAAGTCTGCGAAAGCCGTCTGCCCAGAAGTTGACGCTCTTGCGCATAACGACAAGGCTTTCTTTTTCTTCCGGAGTAGCCGGAGTGAAATCATCGGGGTTGAGCTGAAGGCTCAAAGGATTTTTTTTCATATGTGAGCCTCCTTACTTAAGCTTGATTCTGGGGTCGATAATCTTATAGAGAATATCGACTATAACGTTTGCGACTATGATGAATGTGGCAAGCAGAATTGTCGTGCCCATTATCATGGTATAGTCACGGTTTGTTATGGCGGATACAAATTCTCTGCCGAGACCGGGAATGGTAAAAATCTTTTCGACTATGAAAGAACCGGTCATAAGGCTTGCGAGCATGGGACCGACATATGTTACAACGGGCAGAATGGCGTTTCTTAAAGCGTGCTTGAACATTACGCTGAAATTGCCTACACCCTTTGCTCTTGCCGTGCGGATATAATCCTGCCCGATAACGTCAAGAAGGCTCGAACGCATCAGACGTGTGATATACGCCGTCGGATAAATCGCAAGCGCCGTCACGGGCATAATATAGGATTTTAACTCATTCAGTCCCACGGTCGGCAGAATATTGAGCTTGCTGCCGAATGTATAAAGCAGAATAACGCTTGTAATAAAGCTTGGTATAGCAATGCCGCAGGTCGCAAGAACTATTATGAAGTTATCGAGGAATTTGCCTCTGTTATACGCCGACAGACAACCGAGCGGAATGCCCACAAGCAGTGACACGGCAACGGCAACGCCCGCAAGACGCATTGATACCGGCAGCTTTGAGAAAATAATATCGGAGACATTACGCCCTCTCTGACGAAGCGACACGCCCATGTCGCCCTTTAACAGACTTGACATATAGTTTATGTAACGCTGAAAAAGAGGCTTGTCGAGACCGTATTTTTCTTCAAGTGCCGCCTGTGCCGCCGCACTTATATTTTTTTCGGCGACGAACGGACCGCCGGGAACAAGATTCATAAGCAGGAATGTAAGTGTAGCGACAATGAATATGCTTAAAAGCCCCATTGCCACACGCTTTATGATATATTTTGCCAAATGTGCCAACTCCTTTTGCCGTTATAAAAAACGCAGATTTTCGATACTTAAGAATATCGTAAAAATATATTAATAAACTGTTAAGTCATTTTACCATAAATGAA
>CAZTWO010000106.1:0-6488 GCA_964617965.1 uncultured Ruminococcus sp.
CTTGACATTATGCTTAAAAAAATATAAAATAATATAGATAATGCAGAGCCTTTATTTCTGCGAATAAGGCAGTCGCAAAATAGAGTGCTTTTTAAATAAATTCTCGGTTATTTAAGCATTATTATCGTTTTCCGTTGTGCCCGAACGTCGGGTACAAGTCCACATACGGTATTTCCGTTTTACGGCACAGTCATTTGCCGCCGTATTTTTTCAACAAAGCAGTTTTACATACAAAAAAAGAAGACATACGGTGCAATCCTTTTGCCGTAATTCATCGGACAGATACCGAAAGAATTATGAAACAAGGAGGTGCATTGAATGAAGATATCCATAGTAGTTGCGATAATAATTGCCGTCATATTAGCTGCGGCGGCAGGAGTTATATGCTTTTTCCTGGGTGTGTCCCACCGCAAAAAAATAGCGGAAAAAGCAATAGGCGACGCAGAGGAGGAGGCAAAACGCATTGTAAGCAACGCCATCACACAGGCGGAAGCGAAAAAGCGTGAAGCAGTCATCGAAGCAAAAGATGAAATCCACCGTGAGCGTACCGAATACGAAAAGGAAATCAAAGATCGCCGTGCCGAGGTTCAACGCTCGGAACGCCGACTCATTCAAAAAGAAGAGTCTCTTGACAAAAAGACCGATGCTCTCGAGAAAAAAGAGGAGCTTATCGCTAAGAGACAGAAAGAAGCCGATGCCCGTCTTGAGGAAGTCGAAACACTCAAAAAGAGCCAGTACGACATGCTCGAAAAGATATCCGGCTTTACAAAAGAACAGGCCAAGGAATACATGCTCCAGCAGCTCGACGGCCAGCTTGACCATGAAAAAGCGGTACACATTCTGAATTACCGTGAACAGCTCAAAGACGAATCCGAAAACATTGCGCGTGAGGTCATAAGCAATGCAATTCAGAGATGTGCGGCTGACCATGTTGCAGAAGCCACAGTTTCCGTTGTCGATCTGCCCAACGACGAGATGAAGGGCAGACTTATAGGCAGAGAGGGACGCAATATCCGTACTCTCGAAACCATCACAGGGGTCGATCTTATCATTGACGACACACCCGAAGCCATTACGGTTTCAAGCTTTGACCCCGTTCGCAGAGAAGTTGCCAGAGTTACAATCGAAAAACTTATCTCCGACGGTCGTATACATCCCGCGAAAATCGAAGAGATGTATGAAAAAGCCAAAAAAGAGGTTGACGCTTCAATCAAGCAGGCTGGCGAAAGAGCTGTACTTGAAGCAGGCGTTAACGGCATAAACGGCGAGCTTGTAAAGCTTTTGGGCAAGCTCAAATACCGTACAAGCTACGGTCAGAACGTACTTAACCATTCACTTGAGGTTTCGTATCTTGCCGGTCTTATGGCACAGGAGCTCGGCGGCGACGTTAAGCTCGCAAAGCGTGCCGGTCTTCTTCATGATATAGGCAAGGCACTCGACCACGAGATGGAGGGCACACATATTTCTCTCGGTGTTGAGTACGCCAAGAAATACAAAGAAAAAGAAGATGTTCTTCACGCAATCGAAGCGCACCACGGCGATGTGGAGGCAAAAACTCTTGTTGCGGTGCTGGTTCAGGCGGCGGATGCAATTTCGGCGGCACGTCCCGGTGCGAGAAGAGAAAATCTTCAGAATTATATCAAGCGTCTTGAACGCCTTGAAGAAATCGCGACTTCATTTGAGGGTGTTGAACGTTCATTTGCCATTCAGGCAGGACGCGAGGTCCGCATAATGGTAAAGCCCGAGATTATCACGGACGACAAGATGACGATTCTTGCGCATGACATTGCGACAAAGATTGAAAATGAGCTGGAATATCCCGGACAGATAAAGGTTCATATTATCAGGGAAAACAGAGCATTCGATTTCGCAAAATAATCTTACAATTGCGTCCCCGAAGCGATGGCCGTTTCGGGGACTTTGCATTGATTGCAATTAAAAATTGTAATCAATGCATAATGCAGAATGTAGAATGCATAATGCATAATTAATGAAAACGCTTTGCGTTTTGGATTATAAAGCTTCGCAAAAGATAAATTCTTCTTTGAAAATCAGTTTTTAAGTCAGCGAAGCCTTATAATTCAAGGCACGCAGTGCCTTCCGCCATTCTGCATTATGCATTATGAATTATGCATTAAATACAGCTCCTTGCTCACTTTTTATGAAAGCCGGTGATCCCCATCAACCTCCTATTCGTCGGCGACATTGTGTCATCATACGGTGTCGATTTTCTGTTAAATACACTGCCGCAGATTAAAAAGGCATACAAAACGGATTTCTGTGTCGTAAACGGTGAAAATTCCGCCGTCGGCAACGGAATAACGCCGAACTCCTATAACGATTTACTCTCTGCCGGTGCAGATCTCATCACAGGCGGCAATCACACATTCCGCCGTCCCGAGTTTGCAGACGTGCTTGATGATGAATTTTCCGCCGCAATACGCCCGGCAAATGTCCATTCGTCGGCTCCCGGCAGAGGCTATGCCATACTGACACGACGCTCGAAAAAATTAGGTGTCATAAATCTTATGGGCGAATCGTTTATGGATATGAAGGTAACAGACCCCTTCGACAAATTAGACGAGCTTATAAAGCTTTTAAACTCTCAGAACATAAAGAACATTCTTGTCGATTTTCACGCCGAAGCGACAGGCGAAAAACGCGCGATGGGATTTTACGCCGACGGCAGAGTAAGCGCATTTTTAGGCACACACACTCATGTACGCACGGCGGATGCTCAAATTCTTCCGAACGGCACGGCATATCAGACAGATGTGGGCATGACGGGTGTCATGAATTCAGTTCTGGGTGTTAATCCGGATGATATAATAAAGAGACTTCACACGGGTCTGCCGGTCAGATTTACCAATAATCCCGGGCCATGCTCCATGGGATGCACAATCATTAAAACAGATGACAACACGGGTAAAGCCGTTGCTATAGAGAGCTATGAAATACAATAAACTTTTAACCGGAATAACCGCATTCATCACAGCGACGGCACTTATGCTATTGCCGTCATGCAAGGCGGATAATGATACCGAAACAACAACAGATACCGCAACATATGAACAGACAACCGAGCAGGAGACACCGCTCGGCATTATCTCCGTACCGTATACATCGCTTGATTCGTTAAACCCGTTTTATACAAAATCAACACTCAATTCGGCACTGACGTCCCTTCTGTACCGTTCGTTGTATGTACTCGATGCGGGCTTTGAACCGACAGCGGATATGGCAACTGACGCACAGGTTAACGGCACGTCCGTCACAGTGTCACTCAATGCCGATATGCGTTTTTCGGACGACTCGTATCTGTCTGCGGACGATGTGGTATATTCATTCAACAAGGCAAAAAGCTCTTATCTTTATTCGCAGTCGCTTAAAAACGTATCAAGCTGTGCAAGCTCCGGAAAGCTTACGGTTACATTTACGCTCGCTTCAGCCGATGTCAATGTTCTGTCGGTTCTCACCTTCCCCATTGTCAGAAACGGCTCGGCGGAGAGTGCGGACGTTATCCCAACAGGCTCGGGCAGATATTATGTTCAGGTCGGCGAGCTTCGCACAAATCTTCTGTGCAATATGAATTACAACGGCGACATTGCGGGCATTGGCACAATCCGTCTTGTTGATGTTAATGATTCGTCCTCCGTCAATCATATGCTGACGACAGGTGAAATTGACTGTTATTTTTCGGATCTGTCCGATGGTTCGGCAGAGAGAACATACGCCAATGTAAACGAGGTCTATTTAAACGAGCTTGTCTATATAGGCATAAACGCCGGTGATTTTCCGCTTAATAATGCCGACATGCGAAAGGCACTGTCTTTTGCGTGCGACAGATCGGAGATAGCTGACAACGCCTTCCAGAGCCACGCGCGTACTACCGAAGTTCCGTTTAATCCCTCATGGACACCGATTACCGAAACAAAGGAATCAATATATTCCGCGTCCCTTGGCGGCACAACGGCGGCAAATACCCTGCTTAAAACCTTAGGCTACGGCACGGACGGCAATTCACTCACTCTTCGACTGCTGTACATGGACACAGGCACATTCATAAGAAACACTGCGACCGTAATAAGCGAGCTTCTGTCAAAGGTCAATATCACGGTTGAGCTTGTGGCGGCGGAAGAGGACGAGTATATAAGCAAGCTTAAGTCCGGCGATTTTGATTTGTATTTAGGCGATGTAAAGCTTACGGCGAACATGGATTTAAGCGGATTTTTCGACGAGGACGGGGCGTTCAGCTACGGCATACCTGCCGAGTTGTCCGTTCGCACAAAATACGCACAATATAAAGCCGGCACGGAATCGCTTGACGCATTCCTGCGTTCATTTAACGAGAGCGAGCCGTTTATACCGCTGCTGTTCCGCAACGGCAGATTCTGCTATTCAAGAAATATAACAGGCACAATCGAAGTCACCGCAGGCAATCTGTATGGGACGATTGATAAGTGGAAATGCAACTAAAGATCAGCAAAAAGCAATTCTGAATGGTACGGAATTTTGAAGTATAAAGCCGCACAAAGTGTGGAGTGTGGAAAGTGGAGTGTGGAGTTGTTTTGCAATAGCGAAGCTTTATAAATCCAAGTCCGCAGGACTTCCGAAATTGTTAATTCTTAATTGTTAATTGTTAATTATTAAAGGGTGTAATTCAATGAACAAAGCCAAAAGGATTTTAGCACTTTTTCTCACCGTACTTCTCACGCTCGGTGTATTGTCGCCGATGACGCTTGCCGCCGAGACTGCGACAAAGACAAAGGATATTACGGTGACATTCTGCCAGACAGAGGCACGCAAACAGCTTGATATGGTCAATGAAATGCGTACCGGTGATGAAGCGTGGTATTATGACAAACAGGGCAATGTCATTACACTGTCAAACCTCGGCACACTTACATGGGACTATGAGCTTGAAAAAGTCGCCATGCAGAGAGCCGCCGAAACGGTTGTTAACTGGGCACACACAAGACCGAATGGCGATCGCTGCTTTTCTGCTTATCCAAGCGGTTACTCGTTGATGGGCGAAAATATCGCAATGGGTCACTACGATTCCGAAATGGTTGTAAATGACTGGAAAGAAACAGACAAAAACTATGACGGTCAGGGACATCGCAGAAATATGCTGAACAGTTGTTTCACCGCATTTGCCGCCGCCTGCGTTGAATATAACGGCAGAAAATACTGGGTTCAGGAGTTCGGCAATCCCGTTCTCGGTACAACGGTTACAGTTGCCTGTGACGAGACAAAAACCGTTACGATAGACATAAGCGGCATGACCGACGACCCGGATGACCCCGTAGTAACACCCACAGAACCCGCCGCAGATCCCGTAAAGCCGAGCGACCTGCCGTATGACCCCGAAAACGATGTCATGTACACCATGTTTTACGGAACGACCGGCACCACAAAAGAACTGCTTAATAATTGTGACTCGGATTTTTATATCGCATCCAACGATATGGAGCTGATTATGACAAACACAAGACTTGCCACCGGAATGTTCCTATATGACGGCTATCACAACATGCAAATGAAAATTGTCGTAATGGGAGATGTTGACGGCGACGGAAATATAAGCGTATCGGACGCCCGTTTGGTACTGAGAAATGCCGTCAAGCTTGAAGACTTCTCTTTAATGCTTCGTCTTGCCTCCTGTGTTGTGTCACGCACTGTCGGTTCTTGCATTCCGGACCGTGCAAGCGTAAATGACGCAAGAAGCATTCTGCGTGCGGCTGTGTCACTCGAGTCTCCTTTTGACTGGAGATTAAGATGAACGCCGATATTTTTCCTCAGCACATAAAAGACCTGTCAAAACGGGCAGAGAGTCGAAACAGATTTGTATTTTCGGATTTTCTTACACCTGATGAGCAGTCAACCGTGCTGTCCCTAAAAAGAGAGCTTTGCGAGGTTTCATTTTTCGGCGGTGTCGACGGGTGCGAGAGAGTTATGGCTCGATTCGGTTCGGTCAGTGAAATGGGATATGAAGTCCCGTTCCCGATTGCGACAATAAAAATTTCTCCGCTTAATATCCGCTTTGCCGAGGAACTGACGCACCGTGACTGCCTTGGGGCTGTTATGTCCTTAGGGCTTGAGCGGTCGCAGATTGGCGATATCGTCATGCGTGACAAGTGCTGTTATATGTTCGTCTGTGAAAACAAGAGCGAATATATATGCAATGAGCTAAAAAAAATACGCCATACGGATATAGAATGCGAAATCACATCATTTGACGACAGCGAGCCGTTGTTCAAGACACAGACAAAGACGGTTATCATATCGTCCGACAGGCTCGACTGCGTAATAAGCGGCGTTTTCAATATGTCACGCTCGGACTCTTCCACACTTTTTGAAGGCGGCAAAATTTTCGTAAACGGACGGCAGATTTTGTCACCGTCCTTCCGCCCCGACGACGGCGACACCGTCTCGGTCCGCGGTCACGGCAAATTTATTTTCCACAACCCCACAGCAAAAACAAAAAA
>CAZTWO010000107.1:0-6474 GCA_964617965.1 uncultured Ruminococcus sp.
CAGCGTTTTCCTTCATTGTTAATTCTTAATTATTAATTCTTAATTATTCAATGTTTGTCTTGTAAATTTCACGATAGTTTGTTAAAATGATTTAGATATAGAAGAACAGGGGTTGAAATTATGATTTATATGTTTCTGGCGGACGGTTTTGAAGAGACCGAAGCGCTTGTTACTCTTGACATGCTCCGCAGAGCCGGCATTGATATTGAAACTGTCGGCATAGGCGGCAAAGAGATTACCGGGGCACATAAGATAACCGTTAAAGCAGATATTGCCGACAGTGAAGCCGACGAAAAGGTCTGCTCGGGAGTAATTCTCCCCGGCGGAATGCCCGGCACAAAGAATCTTTTAGCATCCCCCACGGTGCTTAATATGCTAAATGTTTGCAATGACAACGGCTATCCCTTATGTGCGATATGCGCCGCTCCCATGATTCTCGGAAAAATGGGATTTCTCATCGGCAAAAACGCCGTATGCTTCCCGGGCTTCGAAAAGGAGCTCAGAGGCGCGACCGTATTAAAGGACGCAAGTGTTGTCGACGGCAATATTGTCACAGCAAGAGGTGCAGGTGCCGTGTTTGAGTTCTCGCACAACATAATTTCACTTATAAAAGACAGCTCCATAGCCGACAGGGTTATCGGAGATGTTCAATTCGCACATAAGATATAAAATGAAAGGCGGGCAAAAAAGCCCGATACTGAAATGGACGACAAAAAAAATTATTCCAACGACAGCGATGCCTACGAGCTGTTAAAAAGACAGTTCAAATCATTCGGTTCATCGCAAAAACAGGACAAACCCGAGGATGACGTAAAAAACAGCGGTGAAATTTACTTTTCCGCGAACTCCGATTCAACACGTTCGTCACGCAGTCAGCAGACAAAGATGTTCAAAACGGGGCGTTCGTCATACTCCGGCAGTCGGTCATCATCCGGTTCATACTCTTCTTACGGTCGCTCGGGCTCGACACAGAGCAGAACTTCATCCGCATCACAGAGTGCTTCATCCGTCGGCAGATCATATTCCGAGCGTGCATCAAGAGCCTCGGCCTCATCGACCTCCGCCACTCAGCGTACAGCAGCAAAAAAACGCACAACGGCAACAAGCAAAAAACAGCAGCAGACAAACAATATTATTCTTACCGTAGGTGTTGTTGTGTTTGTCATAGTTGCGGCAATGCTCGTTCGCATTCCCGTTATGCACTGCATTGAAGACATTCTTGCGATAAAAGCCGATTCAACACAGATAAGAGTTGTTGTAACCGAGGGCATGACCGTCAACGACATTATAGAAACCCTGGGCGACAAAAATCTTATTCACAACACGGGCTTTTGCAAGCTTGCCGCAAAGCTTCTCGATTACGACAAAAAGAGCGACGGCACAGACAGAACATACCCCGCAGGTGAATATAACCTGAGCTCGAGCATGGGTCTTGAAGGAATGCTAAACACCATTCTGTCGGCAGGCTCGACCGATTCCACAGTAAAAATTACATTCCCCGAAGGCTACACCGTAAGTCAGATTGCCGCAAAGCTCAGCGAAAACGGCGTATGCGACACCACGGACTTCTATGCCGCGTTAAACGACACGACACTTCTGGAGCAGTATGATTTTCTGTCCGATCTTACGGATACAAATCTTCGATACAGGGTGCTTGAAGGATATCTCTATCCCGATACGTATGAGTTCTATGTCGGTGAAAACGCAAGCAGTGTTGTAAAGAGATTCCTTGACAACTTTGAAGACAAATGGGACGATCTGTTTGAAGACTCCGCCGCAAACAGCAAGTATACAATCGATCAGATTATAATTGTAGCGTCCATTATCGAGCGTGAAGCCAAAAACGCCGAGCAGATGCCGCTTATCTCCTCGGTTATCTATAACAGACTTGAGTCTTCGTCATTCCCGTATATCAACTGCGATTCGACCGCAAAATATATAAGCGCGTACGAAGAAGAGCTGACGGCAACGGGTTCGTACTCCAACTATCTCAAGGCATACGACACCAACCAGAGAAACGGTCTGCCGGCAGGCCCCATATGCAACCCCGGCAAATCCGCAATCGCCGCCGCAATTTCACCCGATTCAACGGATTACTACTACTTCCTGCACGACTCCGAAGGCAAGCTTTATCTTGCATCCACCTTGTCGGAGCACGAACGCAACAAACAAACGGCAGGCATAGACTGAACCGTTCATGGACTATTGTTAAAACATTAACAAAATGTTTACAAATATTTTGAGATTATTTGCATAGTTTATAGTATCATATCAAGACGAATGCAGTAATTGCATAGTTTACGATATAATAAAGCGAACGCAATATAGAAAGGACTTCGATTTATGAAAGTATTTATGATCGGCGGAACAGGCCTCTTAGGTTCCGCAGCCGCACAGCTTTTCATTGACAAGGGCAACAGCGTAAAGTCAATGGCACTTCCTCCCCTTCCCCAGGGTGCTCCCATCCCCGAAGAAATGGAAATTGTTTGGGGCAACTATCTCGAGAAATCCGACGACGAGCTTCTTGAGCTCATGTCAGGTTGCGACACATTCGTTTTCGCCGCAGGTGTTGACGAAAGAGTCGAATTCCCCGCACCCGTTTATGAGGCTTACAGAAAGTACAACATTGAGCCTGTTCGCCGTTTCCTTACGCTCGCCAAAAAATGCGGCATCAAAAACTGCGTAGTTCTCGGTTCTTATTTCTCATATTTTGCAAAGACACGCCCCGATATGAAGCTTACCGAGTGGCATCCCTACATCAGAAGCCGTATCGAGCAGGAAGAAGTAGCTCTCAGCTTTGCTGACGGCGACATGAACGTTGCCATTCTTGAGCTCCCCTACATTTTCGGCACACAGCCCGGCAGAAAGCCCGTATGGGTTATCCTTGTTGAGCAGATCTACAACATGGACCACTCCGGTCACGTCACAATGTATCCGAAGGGCGGCACAACAATGGTTACCGTTCATCAGGTTGCACAGTGCATCGTAGGCGCCGCAGAAAAGAACAAGGGCGGCAATGCTTATCCCATCGGTTACTACAACCTCACATGGGATGACTTCCTTAAGATTGTTCACGAGGCTATGGGCACACCCAACAGAAAGATTATCCACGTTGCAAAGTGGATGTTCAAGGCATTCGGTCACTCAATGATGAAGAAGTATGCCGCAAACAATGTTGAGCCCGGCATCAACGCCGTTGAGCTTGCCGAGATTATGTGCATGAACACATTCATCGACAAGAAGTGGTGCGTATCCCTCGGTGTTACCGAAGACAACATTAAGGATGCGATTTTCGACTCCGTTAAGCTTTCGGTTGACGCTTTCACAGGCAAGCAGAAGCTTGTTGAAATGAAAGGCGAATAATCGTTTGACACGGTAAAGCAAATAAGCTAAAATAGTGGAGATACATGTTTTGCCTGTATCCCCACTTTTTTTATAATGCATAATTCATAATGCACAATGCATAATACACAATGCACAATGCACAATGCATAATGCACAATGCATAATGCACAATGCATAATGTCGGAAGGCACTGCGTGCCTTAGATTATATAGCTTCGCAAAAATTTAAACTTATTACAAAGCGACCGTCTGACCGTCAGCGTAGCTTTATAATCCAAAACGCTTTAGCGTTTTCCGACATTGCTAATTGCTAATTGCTAATTGCTAATTGCATTGCGAAGCTTCACTGCTCCTTGCTCCTTGCTCCTTGCTCCTTGCTCCTTGCTAACTTTTTTCCGGCTACTAAACGAAACGGAGTTCTTTTAGATGATAGATAAAGATTTCGGCTGTCCTGTCGCTAAAAAATGCGGCGGATGTCAGCTTACCAATATGTCGTACCCTCAGCAGCTCTCTTTTAAGCAGGCTAAGGTAATAAAGCTTATGGGGCGATTCTGCCATGTCGATGAAATTATCGGGATGGACAACCCCTACCACTACCGCAACAAGGTTCAGGCGGCGTTCGGTGTCACGCGAGGCGGTCAGATTATATCGGGCGTGTATCAGTCCGGCTCTCACCGCATTGTAAAGGTTGACGACTGCCTGATAGAAGACAAAACGGCGGATGAGATTATAGTTTTCATACGCTCTCTTGTGAAGTCTTTTAAGCTGAGTGTATATAACGAAAACACCGGCAGAGGCTTTTTGCGGCATGTTCTTGTAAAGCACGCATTCGGCACGGATGAAGTCATGGTTGTACTTGTCACGGGCAACGAGCCGTTTAAGTCAAAAAATGATTTTATAAAGACTCTGCTTAAGAAATTCCCGATTATCACGACCGTCGTGCAGAGCATAAACGACCGTTTTACAAGTCTTGTCCTCGGAAATACGGAGAATGTGCTTTACGGGAACGGTTATATCACAGATGATCTTCTGGGCAAAAAGTTCAGAATTTCAGCCCGGTCTTTCTATCAGATAAACTATGTCGGCACACAGTCACTCTATTCAAAAGCACTCGAATTTGCGGATTTAAAAGGCAACGAGAGAGTTATTGACGCATACTCGGGTGTCGGCACGATAGGCATTCTGGCCTCCGACAAAGCCGGCGAAGTGATTTCGGTTGAGCTGAACAAGGACGCAGCAAGAGACGCAAAGAAAAACGCCGCTATAAACGGCATAAATAATATATCATTCTATTGTGCGGACGCCGCCGAATTTCTTGAAGGCATGGCGTCAGAAGGCGAAAATGTCGACGTGGTCATTATGGACCCGCCAAGAGCCGGCAGCACTCCCGTTTTTCTTAAAAGTATAGTTTCGGCAAAGGCGAAAAAAATCGTATATGTCTCCTGCTCACCCGACACGCTCGCGCGTGATGTCACCTACCTCACACGAAACGGGTATACAGTCAAAAAGGTTCAGCCGGTGGATATGTTCCCGCATACGGCACACGTCGAGACGGTAGTGTTGATGTCACGCGACAAGGAATAGCGGCCGAAAAATGCCTGTTTTCAAGGCTTTTTGCGAAAAATAGCGATATTCAAATCACTCACTAAAGGTGCCGAAACTGTTCGAGAGAACATATCCTCGATTCTAAAAATTGACCGTAAAAATTGAGTTAGTGGATTAGATGTTTTTCCTGACAGCAGTTTAGCACACCCAACCCTAAGAGGTATGTCGGTGTGTGTATTAGATGTTGGCCAATTCGCGAAAATTACAAGCCCTCTAATAGAAAAACAAGGAGGTGCCATCTATGGCAATAGCGCAAGACGCTTTTTTCATTCCGGACGATATAGCGACAGGTTTAGCAACAGGCTTGTATCGTAGAATAGGCAGTGTAGTTCGTTATGCAATCGGACCCAACAAAGGCCAAATTGTAAAACATCTTCAACCTATTAATTTGAAGGCGGATGAGCAGGCACAGGGTGTTGGTGCGAAAGTATTGAGGTTTGTTAAAGAACACAAAAAAGAAACCATCATTATCGCTGCCGGATCTGCGGTAGTGGGTGGAGGCATTTGGGTTTACAACATAATTAAAAATCACGAGCTTAAGGTAGTAACGGAATTCAGAACAGCACTTAGGGTATATATTGATGCAATTCGTGAAGGTAATATGGAGATCAATAAGATTAACAGTCTTATGTCCACCCTGGAAAAATTGAAAGAGCATAAAGATTACGAAAAGATCAGCATTCAACTTACTGCTGAAGATTTGGAAGTTTTGGTAAGCCATATCTATGAATATACAATTAAGTTGGCCAAGGACAACAAGGTTGAATTGACTGACGAAGAGCTTCGTATTTCTAAAGAAAAGAATACCGGAACAATTATCAACCTTCAAAATTGCCTTAAGGCGCAGAAGAGAATATTTGAGGCTGTAGCATAAAGAACAGGCTCCTCATCACCGGATGATTCCAGTGGTGAGGAGACTGTTCGTCCCCGTATTCAATTATCCTTCAATGTCTACGCTCAGACCGGATTTCAATTCGACGGTGTAGCGGTCGGGCCGGACGGTGATTTTCTGCACCCAGCGCTTGACAAGTGTCTCATCAAACTCCGTCAGATCGGTAGTCTGCCTGCTGATAGATGATGTATCGCCGTTGCAGATCGCCGCATATTTGACTATTGACGCTACGTTTTTGGCTGTCACAGTGCCGGGAGTGATATATAAATAGGAATAATTCTGAATAAACAGCTGATTGCTTCCTGTGACACCCGATGTTAATGAACAGCTGTCCTTGAATGTAAAGGCGGTCATTGTCGGTGAGGAGGAAGTTGTTTTTATCGTTGCTGTCTTGCTCACGGTCCCCTTTGTCCACGAAAGACCCGATATTGTAAGTAGTGTCGTACTGCCGTTTTTGATAACAAGATTGTTTGTACATAAAAGAAACACCGGAAGAAAAGCCGATTACACATAAAGTCACCGTCACAAAACCGACTGTCAGAAAACCGGATATTGTTACGGCAAAATACGGCATTGCACCGCCCGTTACCCCGAACAGCAACACGGTGTCGGCTGTTCCGATAAAGAACCCCG
>CAZTWO010000108.1:0-6354 GCA_964617965.1 uncultured Ruminococcus sp.
CGCTAAAGCAAAGGAGCTTTCCTCTTGAGCATAGACCTTCTCCGTGACTACAAAGAAATACTGTTCAACACGGCACTGATATTTTCATCGGTGTTTGAAGTCGTGCTCGCATATATTCTCGCGAACAGCTTTTTCACTTCACGAAGCCGCCTCAAAAAATTCGACTATCTGCCGTTTGTGGCACTCGCCGGAATAATGATACTCTTCCGCAACTCATTCCCCGATGACTGGGTTCGGTACGCAATAGAAATCGCGTGCCTTATTGTGATACTCTTCTTAATGTACACCGACTCCGTCAGGCGAAAGCTTATAGCATCGGCAGTGTTCGTCACGATAATATCACTCTCCGAGGGCATTTCTCAGCTGCTTCTGACGCTCGGTTCAAGGGTAGTCGGACTCGAAGAGCTGCCCGATATGTCATACATAAAGCTCAGCCGACTGACACTTGCAAACGGAATTATGATAATTCTGTCCGTAATCGCCGGGCGGTTCGCCAAGAGATATACGAAAGTTTCTACCTCGTTCACGCTGTGGGCGGCACTGTTCACCGTACCCGTGATAACGCTTATCACATTCTCCGTTTTTCAGTTCTTTTTTGAAAATTACACCGTCGACGACAAAATAGCCGTATATGTGTATGTATCGTGCGGCGGACTTATCTTTATAAACGCACTTGTATTTTTCCTGTTCGGAAAATTCCGCAAACAACTTGCACTCGCAGGCGACACGGCAATGCTCTCTTCCCTTCTGACCCAGCAGGAGAACTCCGTAAAGCGTCTTGAAACGCTCTATAACCGCACCAGATCATTCCGTCATGACATGAAGAATCATATTCTTCTTTTGAATGTCCTTGCCGAAAAGGGCGATATTGACGGGATAAAAAAATATCTCGGCGACCTCGGCGGCGCGGTTGACGAATCGGACTATGTGCGGATTACCGGAATTTCCGCCGTTGACGCTATTCTCAACGAAAAAATGTACGAGGCACAGTCAAAAGACATAACCACAAACTACAACTGCGTAAATCTTGAGAAAAACGATGTTCTGCCCGTTGACCTGTGCATAATTTTCAGCAACGCCCTCGACAACGCCATTGAAGCCAACTGCCGAATTGAAGACAAGACACGCCGTTACATTAAGCTCAAGGCACACGGCAACGAGACTTTTACGGTTATATCCGTATCGAACCCCACCGACGAAGAGCCGAAAAAAAACGCCTTCGGGCTTTTTGACACCTCAAAAGCGGACACCGACTCGCACGGCTTCGGACTTCGCAGCATCGAAAGCACCGTAAGCAAGTATAACGGAGAAATGATCTTAAAATGCGAGGACGGAGTGTTTACGATGGTCTTGAGGCTTAATAATAAGTGAGCGAAAATCAATCAAAAGGGGCCGGGTGTCAGGGGCCGGGGGTCGGAGAAGCTTCGCAAAAAAAGCGGAGTTGCACTTTAAGTATGGAGTTGCACTCCAAGTGTAAGATGTAAAACTCTGAAAGACTCTTTACAATCAGGCCGTCATAAAAACACCGAAAATATTGATAATTCAAAAAAAGCGATGAAGGAAAATTAAATCCGTCACCGCTTTTTGTTGTTCAAATCAGTTCAAACTCTGAAAACTCCACTCTCCACTCTCCACACTCCACTCTCTGCCGGGGGCCACACTTCAAGCTCCGCCTTTGGCAAAGCTCCCGTCTCACTGCTCAAAGTACCTCGTCAAAAATGCCTTCGTTCTCTCTTTTTCGGGATTGCCGAAGATTTTCTGCGGAGTGCCCTGCTCTTCTATATAGCCGCCGTCCATGAATATAACCTTTGAGGAAACATCACGGGCAAACGCCATTTCGTGAGTAACGACAAGCATTGTAAGACCGTCCGCGGCAAGCGACTTCATAACGGCAAGAACCTCGCCGACCATTTCGGGATCAAGAGCGGATGTCGGTTCATCGAAAAGAATTACCTCCGGCTCCATGCAAAGCGCACGGGCGATTGCGACACGCTGCTTTTGACCGCCCGAAAGCTGTGCGGGCTTGGCGTTCTTATATGCCGCCATGCCGACCTTGGCAAGATATTTTTCGGCACGTGCCTCGGCCTCTTCTTTAGAAAGCTTAAGAACCTTCTGAACGCCGATTGTGCAGTTTTTGAGTGCCGTCATATTGTTGAACAGATTAAAGCTCTGGAACACCATTATAACCTTTGAACGGTATTCGTTAAGAGACACTTCTTTTGATGCAATGTCTTTTCCGTGGAAGAAAATCTTGCCGTCCGTGGGAGTTTCAAGAAGATTGACACAGCGAAGCATTGTGCTTTTGCCCGAGCCCGAGGAGCCTATGACGCTTATGACATCACCCTTGTTGACGGTGACGGAAATATCGTGCAGAACCTCATGCTCGCCGAAAAACTTCTTAAGATGACTTATTTCTATTACAGGTGTATTGTCTGCCATATCAGTCTGCCTCCCCTTTGTAATGCTGCGGATTGCCGTTAGGGTTAATCTGCGACTTGAAATCCGTCTGACTGCCGCACACAACATAGTTGTCGGAGCCGTCCATCTTCTTTTCGACTGCTCTTAAAATGCGTGTCACGGTAAATGTGAGAATAAAATAAATTACAGCGCATATTACGTATGCGGGAACAAACTGGAAATATGTGCCGCCCGCACTCTTTGAGAAGAACATAAGCTCCGTTATCGAGATAACGCTAAGTACCGAGCTGTCTTTTATGTTAACAACAAACTCGTTGCCGATTGAAGGCATTATGTTTCTTATCGCCTGCGGAATAACAACAAGCCACATGGTCTGGTTGTGCGTCATGCCTATTGACTGCGCGCCCTCGACCTGACCCTTGTCTATTGAAATAATACCGCCGCGAACGATTTCCGCCATATAAGCACCGGTGTTTACGGAAATGATAATGATAGCGGACAAAAGAGAGTTCATTCCGATTTTGGCGAAAAGGCTGTAATGAATTATAAGAGCCTGAACCATCATGGGCGTGCCTCTTACGACTTCAACATACACTGCCAGAATGAAGTTTACTATCTTCATAATGACCCACAAAACCGGGGACTTGTCTTTAGTTGCGGGTATTGTGCGTATAACCGCTATAACAAGACCTATCAAGAAGCCGGCTACCGTGCCGACAAGTGCCATAAGCATTGTATAGCCCGTTCCCTTTAAGAACAGCGGCCAGTATTCTGTGAGCAGCTTTACCACCCAATCGAAAAATCCCATATCTGCCATAACATTATTCTTCCTATAATATAATCGTGTTTTATTTGAAAATCGGGACTGCCGCATTCAAAGTGACAGCCCCGAAAGTTTTTATCTGTCAGATAAATCAGTCTTCACTTACGGGCTGACGTGCAATAGCCTCATTCATGAGAGTTTCTTTGTCGGCCTTTGTAAGAGTAGCGAGAATTGAGTTAATTTCGCTTGTAAGATCTGAGCCCTTTCTTACACCGACTGCGATTGACGCATCGGCGGGGTCACACTCAAAACCGTTGCCGTCTGCAAACTCAACAAATGTAAGATCACTGTTAGACGCAACCGCACTCTGAGCACCGGGCTTCTCGCAGACATAACCGTCAACGGTGCCGGAACTAACAGCCTGAAGAAGAGCGGCGAAATCGGGAAGAGCGGACTGATGCTTTACACCGTCAATCTGATCTATAACAGTGTCGTGGAATGTGTTCTGCTGAGCGACAAGCTTAGCACCGGAGAAATCGGCAATGCTTGTGGCTGAAGCAAACTGTGAATCCTTTTTGCATACTATAACAAGGTTTGAATCAAAGTATGTGTCGGAGAAGTCAATGCTGAGCTTTCTTTCGGCATTGGGCGACATACCTGCAATAACCATGTCAATATCACCTGTCTGAAGTGCGGGGATAAGACCGTTCCACTCCATGGGCTTGATTACAAGTGTAACACCGAGAGCTTCGGCGATTTTCTTGGATATCTGAACATCGTAACCGTCGGCATACATACCGTCCTGAACCTTTACGGTGTATTCGTTTTCGGTTGTCTGGCTCCAGTTATAGGGAGCGTAGTTGCACTCCATGCCGACTACAAGCTGACCTGCGGCCTTGATTGCGGCGAGGTCTTCAACCGTAACGGCGTTGGCGTTGTCTGTTGACTCGGGATTTGCGGCTGTTGTGCCGTCTGTGGAATTGCCGCCGCAAGAAGCGAAAGCAAAGGCGGATGCGAGTACTGTGAGTACAGCAAGAACGATGCAAAGTGTTCTTTTCATTTTGTTTACCCCTTTTCGGACTTTTTTGCTGTCCGTTAATTTTGCCGCAAAACGAAAAATGCCACAGTGGAAAATAATCACTGTGACAACTTTATGTTGACTGTTGTGATAGCTCTCCACTTTTATAAGTGACAGTACAGCAGATGTTATCTGAAGTACCGGCATATACGACAAAATCCGTATCGCATACCCTCGGCGACAGCTCCTTTCACACGCGGTCGGATAACCGTTTTGCCGTGCTACTTATAGGTGTCGCGCCTCTACCTGACACATATTCGATTTGTAACTTGACTGCAATATACCACCAAACAAACGCCTTGTCAATAGCTTTTTTCAAATTTTCTCAAATTTTTTTGCAACAAAGTGCACAAAAGGGAATTTTATATTTTGTCAAACATCACAACAAGTGAGCAAGGAGCAAGGAGCAAGGAGCAGTGAAAAAAGGGGCCGGGGGCCGGGATTCAGGGACCGGGGTCGGAAGTCCTGCGGACTTAATTTATATAGCTTCGCTGACATTAAAGCTGATTTTTATCAGGAAAATTTTTCACTTTGCGTCAGCTTATAATCCAAAACGCTTCAGCGTTTTCCTTAATTGTTAATTCTTAATCATTAACTATAAAAGGGAGCAGTTCGAAGCTGCTCCCAAATTTTGCAAGTGTTTATTGTGCCGAATTACAGTCCGAATCCGACCGATTCAAACTCGGGTTCGTCGTTCTTGCCGTCGCCGTCATAATCAAGTCTGAGACCCTGTTCATCAAAAAGGAATACGCTGTTGAGTGCGATTTCTATACCTTTTTCGATTGTCTTAAGCTCCATTATATCCGCAACGTCGCCGCGTGTGTGATAATATCTGGGCGGGCCGGGGTTCATGGCCGCAAAGCATGCCGCCGGGATGCCCCCCTGTGTTACAGCCGCCGCATCGGACGCACCGCAGAACAGTACGGCATAGGGAAGGTCAACATCCGACAGATCGCCTGCCGCCTTAAGCAGAGCACACGCACGTCTGTCGTGCTTTGTGATGCCGGACATATCCTTGTCATAAATTGCCATGTCGTCGTAGTCCTTGAGCGTATCAAACGCCAGAACAACGGTTTCAACCTTGCCGTCCTTGTATTCGGGATGCTGTTTTACCATAGCCTTGGCACCGCGAAGACCGGCTTCCTCGCCGCCTGAGAACATTGCGACGACCTCTGTGTTTTCGAAGTGAATATTGTTGTCGCCGAGGAACTTGAGCACGGCGGCACCTGCCATACAGCCCGTAAGGTTGTCGTTTGCGCCGTCAACCGTGATTTTGTAGTTCATAAAAATCGCAAGAGCAACATAACCCGGAATAAACGCGAGACCTATCCAGTAAAGCACCGGAATGGGCTTCTGTGTTGCCGTTGTTATAATCGTAACGAAAATGGTGTAGGCATAGCCGATAATGGGCCACGCAAACGCTCCGTAAAGCATTTTGTTGCCGCCGAGCCATGTAAAACGCCACTCAATGGAAGAGTCTGAGTGACCGCAGATTACTATTCTGCGTTTTGTCTCACCCGTTGCTTTTCGTATGCAGTAGGTGTTGTGCGACGTCGCCTTCGGGAAGAACGGATCCATAGGCTGTTTATAGAACAAAAACTCGCCTATAATCATAATCGCTATCGCCACAATTGCGACATAGGCAATGTACGGTGCATAGAGTACATCGGGTACAAAAATGTTTGAAATCTGTATGGCTGTGAGCACGATAAGAATGATGCCCGCAATGCGAAGCCACCCGAGGAAGGCTCTGGGTGACAGTCGGAATTCGTCCTGCTTTACTTCGTCGGCTGCGTCACCGACCTGCTGTGCCATATAGTTCTGTGCTTTTAATTCCGCTTCGGAGCCCGTTTCTCTCGGACCTATCTCGGAGCAGACTTTTTTGATTGTGCGTGCCGCAAAGTTTGCGTACATGCGTAGTGTCGGTTTAAATTTCTCGACACTGTCAGATGCTTTCATACTTGAAAATCCCCCTGAGCTTCAGACTGCATACAATTTTAGCACAAAATGTATGAGATGTCGATTAGTAATTCCTATAAATCGACACGTGTTTAATTGTGGAATATTCACAAAAAGAATGTGAACAGATTGTTAA
>CAZTWO010000109.1:0-2026 GCA_964617965.1 uncultured Ruminococcus sp.
CAAATCGGAGACGGTATTCCCATACCACGCCCCTTGCTGGTAGATGAGCCGGAAACATCTGAAATAATATGTCCGAACCAATTCACAAATCCGCAGAACAGTTTACTCGGTACATTATGACCTTCAAGCTCAAAATCGCTGTCGGCGTTGCTTAAGGTAATCAACTGTCCATGAGAGACAAAAGTTGACGTATTCGCAAACTGATCGAGAATAGAAAAGAACAAACCTAAAAGAGTCGGATTATGACCCAACGATTTGAAATGATGATTTTTAGGTGTCAATTCTATCGTTTCTTTGAAACTGCCGCCGCCGACAGATTGATCATACGGGACCTTGAATTTGTCTTCAAGAAACTTTTTTACGGATTTAACAGAACTTTTGTCACCCTTATATCCGCAAAGTTTTGCAAAATCAACAATTCTGTTATTATACCACTCATCCGTCAGATTCCCCAAAGGAGATTCTGTGGGCTTACCGACAAGGAATATATCTATTATTCCGCACAGGGCACCCGAGCTTGCCGCAAGAATGTAATCTGTCTTGTCACATTGCGGCTTCAGATCCTTGACGGAATTAACAGTTTCGTGAAGTTTTGCAAGCTCAGCATCGGCACGCAGCTTGGCGTCTTCGATAGATGTGGCAAATTCGGTATTATTGCTGTCTGCGGTTAAATCAAGAAAAACATTTTTATTATTGCTAAATAACGGACTCATAATTCTTACCTGAAAATGCTATTTTAACATCAATATTTCTAAAGATCATCATCAGAATCATCATCAGAATCATCAATATCAATCGGTTTCACTTCGGGAATATCATCCTTTCCTCCCGAATTAAGCTGTTTTCCCGATTTTTTATTTTCAAGCTGCTTTGAAGAATCATCATCTGAATCTGAAAGTGCTCCTGCGATTTGCACAGCGGCAGTAACCCCTGCAATTGCCAATGCGGATATTCCGCCTGCTACTTTCAAAAACGTAGAGGCTCGTGACTTTTTAATTTCAATTTGTCTGTTTGTGCTTCTGTCAAGCTCATCTTGATATTTATCCTCAACCTTACCCATTTCTTCAATTTTACGCTCGGTAGACATTTCCTCATCTTCATCAAGCCACTTCTTTTTCTGGTCATATCCATCCTTGGGCGTCATGTTCTTAATCTGTTCTGTTTCAGCTGAGGTATCAGACGCCCAATCACTGGCTTTAACTCCGGCATCGGTTAATTTGTCACCTACATTGTCAAATATTTTGAAAAAATCCAAAAGACCCATAACTTAAACTCCTTACTCCATAATTTTTTTAAAGATTAAAATAGCCCTCGTTTTATTTGATTCAAAAATTATATCGTTCGCTTTGTTCGTTTATTTCAAACAAAATAGAGAGCAATTACTTGTACTTGCTTGTCAAGTGCAAGTAAGCTATATGTAGTATAGCTTACCGAATTTTTGAACATTTTTACCAATATTTGCTCTTGAAAACTTTTATTTATTTTTTTGCGAAAAGAGAAATATTTTATGCCCACCAAAAACTGTTCTTATATTGCCATCTGCAACAATGAAACATATCGGCTTGTTATAAATAGCAACAACATTAAGATATTTTGTGACTTATTTTCTTATAATTTCTTAATTTTTGTCACAAAAGCTTGATTTTCATCAGAAAGACTGCTAAAATACTCCACAGCATTTGTTATCAATTACAACATTTACAAGGTGATATCATGAAGCATTTATCATTGCCGTTATTGTCTTCGACTGTTCACAGCAGAAGAAAAACACTCAAATTATCACAGGCAGAGCTGTCAAAGGCCACCGGGATTAACCGTTCACTGCTTTCGAGACTCGAAACCGAGGACTACTCCCCTTCTGTAGATCAGCTTTTGTCGCTGTCGAAGGCACTCGATTTTAATATCAATGACGTTATAGTTGAGGATGAAGAACAAAGCAAACCTGTTTCACGCAAAAAAATTGCGGTTGCAGGCACAGGGTATGTCGGTCTGTCGCTTGCAGTGTTGCTGTCTCAGCATAATGATG
>CAZTWO010000109.1:2126-6353 GCA_964617965.1 uncultured Ruminococcus sp.
GGCACAGGGTATGTCGGTCTGTCGCTTGCAGTGTTGCTGTCTCAGCATAATGATGTTACAGCGGTTGATATTGTTACCGAAAAGGTCGAAAAGCTCAATAATTGGATAAGCCCCATTGCAGATGAATATATAGAACGCTATTTATCCGAGCATGAAAAGAGACAGCTCTCACTCACAGCCACAACAGACGGCAAGGCGGCATATGCCGATGCGGACTATATTATCATTGCCGCTCCGACAAACTATGACACCAAAACAAATTTCTTTGACTGCAGTGCCGTCGAGAGTGTTCTTGTTCTAATTAAAGAAGCAACTGAGAATAAGGAGAATAAGCCGACTGTTGTTATAAAATCAACTATACCGGTAGGTTACACCAGAGGTATACGAGAAAAAACCGGTATGGACAATATAATATTCAGCCCGGAATTTCTGCGTGAATCAAAAGCACTGTATGATAATCTGTACCCCAGCCGTATAATTGTCGGTTCGGATGACAGGAATATGGACGCCGCCGAGGAATTTGCCGCTCTTCTTAAACAGGGAGCGATAAAAACCAACATTCCCGTTCTTTTTATGGAGACAACGGAAGCGGAGGCTACAAAGCTGTTTGTAAATACATATCTTGCTTTGCGTGTATCATATTTTAACGAGCTTGACACCTATGCGGAGGTAAAGGGGCTTACTACCGCTTCAATTATAAAAGGCGTCTGCCTTGACCCGAGAGTCGGCGACTATTATAATAATCCATCGTTCGGTTACGGCGGTTATTGCCTTCCGAAGGACACAAAACAGCTTCTGGCGAACTATGCAAATGTTCCGCAGAATATGATGACAGCCATTGTTGAGAGCAACAGAACGAGAAAAGATTTTATCGCGGATCGTGTTCTTGAAATTGCCGGCACCTATACCGCTTCGTCGGATTATTCCGCAACACAGGAGACAAAGCAGAAGGATACCGTAGTCGGCGTTTATCGACTTACAATGAAGAGCAACAGCGACAATTTTCGTCAGAGCAGTATTCAGGGTGTTATGAAGAGAATAAAGGCGAAGGGCGCTACGGTTGTTATTTATGAGCCGACATTGGAGGACGGCACAACGTTCTTCGGTTCGGTTGTAGTCAACGATCTTAAGAAATTCAAAAAGATGTGCGGATGCATAATAGCCAACAGATACGATAAAGTTCTCGACGATGTAGAAGAGAAAGTCTACACAAGAGACCTGTTCAGACGAGACTAAAAATTAAAAAGGAAAAATACATATGGGAATAAAAGACAATCAGAACGCAACAAATTATTTTGAACAAAAATATCATAAGCTTCCGGAACACGCGACATTTACTCCGTACAGAGTATGTCCGATCGGTGCTCACAGTGACCATCAGCTTGGCAAGATAACGGGATTTGCAATTGACAAGGGCATACATATAGTATACAATCCTAAAATGAACGGTGTTATTGAGATATCTTCGCTTCAGTTTCAGAAGAGAGCACAGTGGCACGTGTCGTCCACTCCTGCCGAGAAGCAGAATGACTGGGCTGACCATTTAAGAGGTGCGACAATCGCATTAAACAGACGCTATCCGCTCAGAATAGGGCTTTCGGCAGTGCTTGACGGAGAATTGCCCATAGGCGGTCTGTCATCTTCGGCAGCGGTAATAATCACATTTTTGTCGGCACTCTGCCATCTGAACAGCATTTCACTCAGCGAAAAGGAACTGATAGAAATTTCAAAGGAAGCCGAAAACAGTTATGTAGGCGTATCATGCGGCAAGCTTGATCAGAGCTGTGAAGTCTATTGCAAAAAAGATCATCTGCTTTATATGGACTTAAAAGACGACACGTACGAGCTTATTCCCGCTTCGCCTGCTATGAAGCCGTTTGAAATCGCAATCTTTTTCAGCGGGCTTGAGCGTTCGCTTGCGGGGTCAAAATTCAATATGCGAGTTGACGAGTGCCGCAGTGCCGCCTATGCACTTAAGGCGATGTCCGGAATGGAATACGGCAAGTTTGAAGAGACAAATCTGCGTGATGTGCCCTATGAAACATATCTTAAATATAAAGACAGGCTTCCTGAGACATTCGCAAGACGTGCCGAACACTGGTACACGGAGTATATGCGTGTGGAAAAGGGCGCAGAAGCTTTCAGAAACGGTGATATTGAAGCTTTCGGCAAGCTGTCATTCGAGAGCGGCTACTCTTCAATTCACAACTGGGAGACAGGCTCACCCGAGCTTATCAGGCTCTATGAAATAATGACCGAAACCGACGGAATTTACGGCGGTCGTTTTTCGGGTGCAGGCTTCAAGGGATGCTGTATGGCACTTATCGACCCCGCATACGAAGAGTCGATTTTAGAGAAGGTTGAACGTGAATACGTTGCCGCCTTCCCCGAACTTAAAGAAAAATACAGTGCACACATATGCCACACTGCGGACGGAGTAAAATTATGAAATGTTTGATACTTGCGGCAGGATACGCCACCAGACTTTATCCGCTGACGGAAAATTTCCCGAAGCCGCTTCTTAAAGTCGGAGAAAAGACAATTTTAGATTGGCTTCTTGACGATATAGACACATCAAAAAGAATCGACGAATATATTGTAATTTCAAATCACAAATTTGCCGCTCATTTTGACGAGTGGGCCGGACACAAGTCATATAAAATAACCGTTGTCGATGACGGAACAAGCACAAACGAAACACGCCTGGGTGCCGTATGCGATATCGAATTTGCAACTGAAAAGCTGTCACTTGATGATGATATGCTTGTTATCGCAGGTGACAATGTCCTCGATTTCAGCCTGACAAAATTTATCGGATATTGCGAGAAGAAAAACACGTCGTGTGTTATGCGTTATTATGAGCCTTCCGAAAAGAAGCTTCTTAAGTGCGGCGTGCTTACGGTTAACGATGATGACCTTGTAACGGACATGACAGAAAAATCCCCGACACCTCAAACACACTGGTGCTGTCCTCCGTTTTATTTCTATAAAAAAGAGGACGCAAAACGCATCAAAGACGCAATTAAAGACGGATGCGGCACAGATGCCCCGGGGAGCTTTATTGCGTGGCTTTGCAAACAGAGCACGGTGCATGCAATGGAAATGCCCGGCAGTCGATATGACATAGGCAATCTTGAAAGCTACGAAGCCGTAAAAAAGGAATACAGAGGAATTACAAAATGAGTAAAGCCAAAATTGATTTGAATAACAAAAGCATACTTGTCACTGGTTCGCCCGGTTTTATCGGTGCAAATCTTGTGCTTCGTCTTCTTAAAGAATTAAGCGGCGGCACGGTTGTAAGCCTTGACAACATGAATGACTATTATGACCCCACACTTAAAGAATACCGTCTTAAGCTTATAGAAGAAGCGGCAAAGCAAAGCCCTGTCAGACATGTTTTTGTAAAGGGTTCAATTGCCGACAAATCTCTTATAGACAGAATATTTGCCGAATATAATTTTGATATAGTTGTTAATCTTGCGGCACAGGCTGGTGTGCGTTATTCAATTGACCACCCCGATGTTTATATCGAGAGCAATATCATAGGATTTTATAATATTCTTGAGGCGTGCCGTCATTCGTACGACAACGGCAAAAAGGGTGTTGAGCATCTTGTGTACGCAAGCTCCAGCTCGGTTTACGGCGGCAACAAAAAAGTGCCGTTTTCTACCGATGACAAGGTTGACAACCCCGTAAGCCTCTATGCCGCAACAAAAAAGAGCAATGAGTTGCTGGCACACGCATACTCAAAGCTCTATAACATACCGAGCACCGGGCTCAGATTTTTTACGGTTTACGGACCTGCCGGCAGACCCGATATGTTCTATTTCAGTGCCACAAACACCCTCGCGAAAAACGGCACAATAAAGATATTCAATTACGGTGATATGCGTCGTGACTTTACTTATATCGATGATATAGTAGAGGGCGTTTACAGAGTTATGCAGGGTGCGCCCGAAAAGAAAAACGGTGAGGACGGTTTGCCCCTTCCGCCGTATGCCGTTTACAACATCGGCGGAGGACAGCCCGAAAACCTGCTTGAATATATAAGCACTTTGCAGGAGGAGCTTGTAAATGCCGGTGTATTGCCTTCCGACTATGATTTTGAAGCACACCGCTCACTTGTCGGAATGCAGCCGGGCGATGTTCCCGTTACATATGCGGATTCAGAGGCGCTCGAACGAGATTACGGCTTTACGCCGAAAATCGGGATAAGAGAAGGGCTTA
>CAZTWO010000110.1:0-5037 GCA_964617965.1 uncultured Ruminococcus sp.
ATTCTGCATTCTGCATTCTACATTCTGCATTGTTTTGTGCTTTTTATGCAAAATATTTATGACACTAATCCAAATATTGTATGCCCTTTGTCTATTGACGAGGGGCATTTTTTTTGCTAAAATGTTAATAAATATAGGTATATTAACTGCGTACATATAAAGGAGGCTTTTCGTATGATAAATACAGGCAAAACGAAAAGGACTTTAGTCAAGTCAATCAGCTTACTGCTGTGCCTTGTAATGGTGCTCGGCACTGTAAGTCTTGATTGGTCCGCCCTTACGGCAATGGCGGCTGACACTTCAAACAGCTCATCAACAGACGAAATCGTCACAAGAAAAGAGCTTAATTTCAACCACGATTGGAAGTTCAGCCTTTCCGACCCCACGGGCGCGGAGAAAAAGAGCTATAAAGACAGTTCATGGGAGACGGTTGACCTGCCCCATGACTTCAGTATAACTCAGAGCTTCACAACGACAAACACCGAGACGGAATCGGGCAACCTTCCCACCGGCACAGGCTGGTACAGAAAGATGTTCACCATTCCTTCGGAGTATGAAAAGAGTGACATATGGCTCACATTCGACGGCGTATACAACAACGCATACGTCTATGTTAACGGTGAACTTGTGGCTGAGAACCACTACGGCTACAATTCATTCTCGATAAACCTCGGTGATTATGTTATCCGTGACGGCAACACATGGAACTGCATAGCCGTTAAGGTTGTCAGTGAAATGAAATCAAGCCGCTGGTATTCGGGTTCGGGTATCACACGTGATGTCACGATGACAATTCTCAATCAGGTACACGTATCTCACTACGGCACTCAGATTACGACACCCTCTGTTTCGAGCTCCTCGGCGACAGTCGCCACAAAGCTCAATGTCGAAAATACATACAAGGATGCCGCAACGGTTCAGATTAAATCCGAGATAAAAGACCCGTCCGGCAATGTCGTAGCAACCGACAGCGCAAACAGACAGCTGGCGTCCGGTGAAAATACCGACCTTACATTCAGTCAGACGGTGTCTAATCCGCAGCTTTGGAGCACGGATACACCCAATCTCTATACGCAGGTTACAACAATCACCGATACAGACGGCAATGTTCTCGACACAAACGAGACAACATTCGGCATAAGAACAATCGAGTGGAGTGCGTCAACGGGCTTCTCGCTCAACGGCGAAAAGATGAAGCTTCAGGGCGTATGTATGCACCACGATCAGGGCGCTCTCGGTGCGGTGCAGGAATACGACTCACTCTATCGTCAGATGTCCATAATGAAAGAGATGGGCGTCAACGCCATAAGAACATCGCACAACACCGCTTCAAAGGTTCTTATTCAGGTCTGCAACGAACTGGGTCTTCTTGTTCTTGAGGAAATATTCGACGGATGGGAGTATTCCAAAAACGGCAACTCCAACGACTTCGGCAAATACTTCAATGTAAGCCTCACTGAGTCAAACAACCTTATGGGTGCTTCAACAGACCTCACATGGGCAACATTCGTAACAAAAGAAACCGTTCTTCGTGACCGCAATGACCCCTGCGTATTCATGTGGGATATAGGCAACGAGCTTGCCGAAGGCACAAGCACTTCTGTTTCTGCGGTTTCGACAACATACGCAAAATACGCTTCTGATATCCGCAATACAATTCTCGCATACGACACAACACGTTCCCTTACTCAGGGCAACAACTACGGTTCCACATGGTCGGTTGACGATTATGTTGACGTAATTGGTGCGAACTATCACATTAATTCATGGACAACTCAGCTTTCAAAGCCGTTCTTCGCTTCCGAAGCGATTTCCGCAATTACAAGCAGAGGTGTATACGATTACAGCGGCACCGACCAACAGGGCGGCAAGCTCGGCAACACCACATATGAACTCATGTCTTATGATAACTCCTATGTTTCGTGGGGCAACTCGGCATCGGCAGGCTGGTACAAGGCCGTTGTAAACGACTGGTACTCAGGTGAGTTTGTATGGACAGGCTTCGACTATATCGGTGAACCGACACCGTGGAACAACACCGGCAGCAGAGGCTATACCGTTCCCAATACATCATATTTCGGACTTGTAGATACGGCGGGCTTCGAAAAGGATCAGTATTACCTTTACAGAAGCTGGTGGCAGGATAAAGACACTACTCTTCATCTTCTGCCCGGCACATGGGATAAAGACGAGCTCTATCTCAATAACGGCTATGCGTACATAAATGTTTATTCCAATGCCGACCACATCGAGCTGCTTCTTAACGGCGAGGTTATAGGTACTGCACAGTCGACCGTAAACACAACCTCGGCAGGCTACACATACAGAACATGGGCAGAAACGGTTAAGAACTCTTCCCTTTGCAACTTAAACGAGATAGACACAACCGACAATGAGCTTTACGCACAGTTCGGCGTTAAGTATACCGAAGGCACTCTGAGTGTCAAGGCATACGACGCAAGCGGCAACGAAATCACCGACACAGTCGGCACAAAGAGTGTTACAAGCGGCAAGACAGCGGCAAAGATTGTCTCGAAGCTCTGGGGCGAAGATAACTTCACTGCCGACGGCGACTCGTTCGCATACATTGAGTTTACTGCTGTTGACGACGAGGGCAATCCCGTAACAAATTACGAAGGAACTCTTAATATCACGGTTACAAATGACGGTGTTATAGCCGGTGTCGATAACGGCAACCAGGCGACAACCGACAAGTTCCAGCAGTCGAGCGTTATCACCTCCGACACAACCGCAACTATTAAAATGTATAACGGCAAGGCTCTTGCCATTGTCAGAACAACCGAGCAGGCAAATAACGTTCAGATTACCGCCACAACCTCCGACGAGAAAACGGTTGAAGGCACAACATTTACTTCTCAGACACAGACCGAGGAGCAGAAAGACCGGTATTTTGAGAATGTCGTAACTCAGAGCGCCATTTCTTATGAGGATGATATCTATTCTCAGTATGACGAACTCAAGACTGAGTTTGATGCCCTCGAAGATCCCTCCACCTCAGCCGGCGGCGAAACGGTAACAACCGTTACATATGAATATTATCCGGTTGAAACAAAGACGACGACGGCAGGGTCATATATCGCCTCGGGTGACTATATCATTTACGGTTACAACACCGGTTCATATACATCTCAGGGTGCTCTTACTCATAGCTGGCAGAAGAACGCCGATTATCCCAATGCGGACTACACGGCTTTTGAAACGACCGGCGCGGCTGCTTCTTCGAGCGACCCCACATGGCATTTTGAACGTCTTGACAACGGCAACTACTACATTTACTATACGGACGACAGCAATGTAAAACAGTATCTTGCATGTACTTCAATTGATACGTCCTTAAGAACACAGACTGACCCATTTGAAATGGAAGTTACCGTAAACGATGACGGAACAATCTATATTTCAAAAGACGGTATCGGCGTTATCTACTATAATGAATTTACAAATATGGCAAGCACCGCCACTGCTTCCGACGGTTATTCCAAGCTGACGCTTTACTCCGTAAACGGCTCAGACGTAACAAAGGTAACCCCCACAACAACCGCCGGCGGTTCAACATACATTGATATAAAAGAGCAGGAGTATGCGATTTATAATACCAGTGTTATGGGCAGTACAACATATTCGGGCGTTATGTCTTATGATGCAGACTCAAAAGGTTCATACAAGGGACTTGATATCAAGCCCGCAACTGTCTCCGGCACAACGCTTACCATGGATGCGGATTATGTCTATACGATTGTTCCCGCTGATGATTCAGGCACAAAGTTCTATATAAAGACGCCTGAAGGCAAGTATCTTAATCTCGGTACTTCCGACGGTTCGGCAGTGCTTTCGGATACTCCCGAAGCCTTTACCGCTTATGTTGTCGGCGACGGAAAAGTTGCATTCTATAACTCAAGCAATATTTTTATGGATCACTTCCGTGGTGAGACATTTTTCTCCGGTTGGTCGTCAAGTACGACAGCTATCGGCACCAACAACAAGTTCACTCTTTACGCCAAAAAGACAACCGAGACAAGCAAAATTTCGGAAGCTACCCTAAACCTTTATAACGCAATAAAGAAAGGCCTTGAGTACAACCCCGGTTCATACAGCTCCGATGCTTATGAAACTCTGTTCTCCGCTTTGCAGGAGGGCATGACGGTATACAAAAACTCATCTTCAACCGACACCGAAAAGCAGGCGGCGGCAGATGCCATTACTGCGGCTATTGAAGGTCTGTCGGATTTCGTTACAAAGTTCCCCGCAACACTTATCCGTTACGGCTATGACCCTACAAGCTCCACACCTCATAATGTAACTTCAGACTATTATAATGAGCAGGCGTACGCACAGATGGCTCAGGCTATAAAGGCGAATGACGACATTTTAAGCCAGATAAAAACCGTAATCGACTATGACGGCACAAACGGCACAACGTGGGAAGACGGCTATGCCGACCAGGCGCTTGAATCGGCCATTGCTCAGTATGCAAAGCTCTATACGATTGCATTCAGCGGATATTCCGTAACAGACGACGATACCACAAACTCCGAAGCCAGAGACGGTCAGGATATATATCAGACTTTCTGGAACTTCTGGGCAAAGGACAACACCCAGGGTGCGAATGAATCAAAAGATGAAGGTGCATCAATTCAGGGTATTTTCAGTCAGAAGCTTAACCCCGAAACAGGTCTGCCTGTGACACATGACGCGTATACGCTGGACAGCGGTCTGTCATACCTGTGCGGCGAGTCATCACTCAGCAGCACTCGTGTACATAATCTTGTATCCCTTACGTTAAACACCGGTGCATCGACAACGAAGAGTGTAACTCTTACTGCACTTAACAATATTGCTCCGTATGTTCCCGATCTCTTCTCAAAAAATAATGTTCTTGCGGACGGCAGCACCACAGTCTATTCAAAGTATTATTGGGATACCGGGTTCCCGTTCCTTACAACAACAGATGAATACGGTGTTAACCATTATACATACGATTCGTCAAACTCCACAAAGCTTATTCGAGGCAGCTAT
>CAZTWO010000110.1:5137-6311 GCA_964617965.1 uncultured Ruminococcus sp.
CCGACGGCAATGTCACCGAGGGCGGAGCCGTATACTCCTATGAGGACAAAGACAATCTGTCCGATGATGCAAAGGCGGCTGTCGAAAAGCTCCACGCCATAATCGGCGACGGTCAGCAGCACACACTTTCGTTCTATTACCTTGAGCGTGGTTCAACGGAATCAAACTGCAAGATTGAATTTAACCTTCAGGAGACATCCAACCATATCGCTCTCAAAGATCAGACACTTGTAACGGACTTCGGTCTTGACGTTGAATATGACGTTACCGACAACAACGAGATAAGCAAGACGGCTGTTTCAAGAAAATCAACAATTGAATATGTCGGTACAACCGAGACTGCTCCCACAAACACAATTGTGTTTGAGCAGGTGCCCGACGGTGTAACGCTGTTTGATGAGAACACCCGAATTTACACACAGACGGGTGACAGCGGCACGATAACCGCCGACAACAAGGGTGTTGTAAAGTTTGTTCAGACAAATATGCAGTTTACAAAGAGCATGAGCTTCTGGTACTGTGTAAAGATCACGAACGACCCGACATACGCCGCAGGACGAATTTATTACACGTTCGAAAAATTTACCGTTGTTCCCGCTACAAACATTTATTATGAAGAGGACTTCTGCGAGGGCGCAGGCGGACTTACATATACTAACGGTACAACGCCTTCATCGTTTGATAATTCCACAGCGAATTACGGTGTGTGGACAACGGTGACCGAGGGTGACAAAGCCGCACAGCAAGCTGCGGATCTTGTCGGCGACTCAAATGCTAATGTATACGGCTATGACCGGGCATACGAAACCTCCGCCGTGTATTCAAACGGCACTGCACGCAAGGTAACAGTAAGCACAAAGAACAACCCGAGCAAAAAACAGGCCGGCGGCACGGGCGGCTCATGGCCCACAGTTACATTCACCTTTACAGGCACGGGCTTCGACTTAATCGGTCTTACAAACAACAAGACAGGTGTATTTCTTGTTGATGTATATTCGGGCTCGTCTGCAACCGGCACTGCAGTCAAGAACAGCGTAGTTGACACATATTACGGTTCTTCTTATGTACAGCTTTATTGCGGTTCAGACGGCAAGCCCACAGGCACCGAAACCTCCAGACCGCTCTATTGGACAAAGAATAACACATATACCACAACACCCACATATTACGGTAC
>CAZTWO010000111.1:0-6253 GCA_964617965.1 uncultured Ruminococcus sp.
TTTTATACTATTTTTTGCCCTTTTACAATAGGTAACAAAAAAATTGTAGAAATTAAACATTTACTTGTGTGGCACGAGTGTTAATTTGTATTAAAATTAAAGCGACACATGAGGGTTTATGTGCCGCCTTTTATGTGTTTTTAACTGTCAGCTGAAATTGTTCGGAGTGTTATTACTGTCCGAACCGTAAGAATTATAATCCCCGTAAAATTCGCCGGATGTATTCTGCGGCTCACCGAATGTATCGGAGCTCTGTGACGAGCCGGGGGTATTCGATGAAAACTGTGCATACTCCTGCTGTTTCTGATAGTTCTTGCCGCTTACTTCGTTGAAGAACTCCGCAACACTCGCGTTGACATAAGGCTCAAGGAACAGAAACCCGACGCCCAAAGTCAGAATGCACAGAATAAACCATCCGATAAAAGAAAAGTACAGCCAAAACAGCTTGCCCTTGTTGCCCTTCATCATCTGCTTAGAAAGCTTAATTGCGTCCGTTGCGTCCATTTCGGGATGCTCCGACAGAATATACGGTGTCATTGAATATGACAGCGAAGCGATAATTCCGGGAACGATAAACAGCAGTGACCACAGAATCGTGAATACATTGATAAGAATGTACATCAGAATGGCATTACCGAAACGCTCCTTAAAAGCCTTGAACAGATCCATAAAGTCGCCCTTTTCGCCGTCTGCGAGCTTCAGGAAAAACGTAGCCGAGCCTATCATTATCACACCGCCGGCGACTATTCCGAGAATAGTGCTTATCCCCGGGAACTGAAGGCTTGACAGCGTAATGTTATAAAAGCCGTTTGTGTGATATAAATCGTTTGTAACCTGATTGACGATATTCGTGGCTGAGCTTATTGCCGACGCAAGCCCCGAGCCTATGCTTAAAACAAAGCTCGATAAAAGCGTTACCGCAAACGCAAGCCAGTAATCGTTTTTAAGCTTGCTCTTTGCACGTTCCTTTAATGTCGATGAAGAAAGATTCATAAAATCCACTCCCTTGTTAAGATAGTTTTAATATAACACGGGTACATTAAAAATACAATAAAAAAATGGTTGGGTGAGAGGAAAGCGGGGTTCTTCAGAAAGTGTGGAGTGTGGAGTGTGGAGTTTGGAGTTGGCTTCGCCAACAATTAACAATTAAGAATTAATAATTAACAATTTCGGAAGGCACTGTGTGCCTTGGATTATAAAGCTTTGCAAAAGATTTTCTTGCTGCTTCAAATCAGGTTATGTTTCTGCGGAGCTTATAATTCAAGTCCGCAGGACTTCCGACATTCTGCATTCTGCATTCTACATTCTACATTAAAAATATTGCTCCTTGCTAACTGCCAAAGCAGCACTTAAACTATTTGACAATTTATCATTTTAATAGTATTATATATTTACTTATCATATCAAAAGGAAGCATATTTTCGTAATGCTCGATTTTTTAAGAAGAACATGGGCACAGATTAATCTTGATGCCATTGACAATAATATAACTCAGATAAAAAGCATTCTTCGCCCCGGAACAAAGCTGTGTGCTGTCGTAAAAGCCGACTGCTACGGCCACGGTTACGCCTACACCACACGCCAGATGCAGGAGTCGGGTGCGGACTGGTTTGCCGTGTCCAATTTAGCCGAGGCACTCCAGCTTCGCAAAAACGGCATAGACCGTCCGGTGCTTATTTTAGGCTACACTCCGCCCGACAAAACAAGGGAGCTTGCTCTGAACAACATTTCTCAGGCGGTTTATTCGCTTGACTACGCAAAGGCTCTGTCCGACAATGCCGTAAAGAACGACATAAAAGTAAACGCCCACATTAAGGTTGACACGGGTATGAGCAGAATAGGCTTTGTCTATCATGATTCGGTTGACGATTACCCCGTTCTCGATGAGATAGAAAACGCCTGCAAGCTGCCCGGCATTCATCCCGAGGGGATTTTTACGCATTTTGCCGATGCCGACTGCGAAAACGGTGAGCTGTTCACACGCCTTCAATACGATTTGTTCTTAAGTGCATGCGACAGACTCGAAAAACGCGGCATAAGCTTTTCTATCCGTCACTGCTCAAATTCCGCAGGCATACTGCAATACGGTGAAATGAATTTCGATATGGTTCGTGCCGGAATAATTCTCTATGGACTTTATCCGTCCGAGAGTGTCCGCCGTACAATTAAGCTGCTGCCCGTGATGGAGCTTAAAACGGTTATTTCCATGATAAAAACACTCCCCGCAGGGACTCCGATAAGCTACGGCGGAACATATGTTACAGACAAAGAAATGACCGTCGCGACCGTTCCGATAGGCTATGCCGACGGCTACCCCAGACGCCTTTCAAACAAAATGGACATGCTCGTAAACGGCCGCCGTGCGAGAGTGCTCGGCAATGTGTGCATGGATCAGACGATTATTGACATAACGGACATTCCGAATGTGACCGAAGGACGGCAGATTACCGTGTTCGGCAAGGATAACGGCGCTGTTATAAGTGTCGAGGAGCTTGCCGAAAAAGCGGGTGTCATAAATTATGAGGTTATATGTTCGCTCTCACGGCGTGTGCCCCGTGTGTACATTAAAAACGGTGTCATAAGCGACACCACAGACTATATGCTGTAAACGGAGGAATTGACTATGGCAAAGGCTCTTAAAATAATACTTTCTGTTATACTTGTGCTGCTCGTGCTGTCGGGCATTGTTGTTCTGACGGGGATAAACGACATAAAGAACAATCCGTCAACAACTTCTTCGGGCAGTCAGAATACGAGCTCAGGTACCGACTACCGTGATACGTATGTTACGGATACAAATGTCGGTCTGCCGCTGTTAAAGACGGCGTTTGACGGCGTGTTCTTTACAATGTCGCAGTCCGGTGAAGTCAAATTCTATGAACTGAATGTTGACGGCGAATTGGGGCAGATTGAAGAGACAGGCAACTATGAAGTCAGTGCCGCATGCTCCTCTCAGAAGCTCCCGGCGGTTATTCACTATATCGAGCGTGACGGCGTTGTGGACGGCTACGGTCTGTTTACAAACGAGCTTTACCCCGATGTGCTTCTGTTCGATTACGGCTTTTTCAGAGTGACGAATATGTTCTCCGGTTTTTCGAGCGGCGACACGCTTCTTATGCTTATCGATACCGACAAGACACGTTTTTATAAGCAGAATAAAATTTACAGTGAGGCGTTCTATCTCTATTCCGACCACACAAGCAAGAACTTCCTCTCGGAGGATCAGCGTCAGCCCGATATGGACGGCAAAATGAAGTCCGATTACAAGATGTTCACAAATGACATTCTCGACCAGGGCGACAACTCAAATGTTCTGTTCTTCTCTTCCCGTTATTATGAGGACTACTCCGAAAAGGGTTACGCCGATATATTCACAAGCGGCGGCAGCGGAACAAATGTCGATAACGTAAGATATGCTGTCGGCATCGCTTCACTTAATTTCTGGAGAAGCGGCTCCAACACATTCTATTTCGCGAATAACGACGACGGCAAGTCATTCACGCTCAAAAAGACAGACGGCAAAACAGCATCGGATGTAAAAACCTTCAGCGGCGATATTGACGATGACTATATTATTTCAGGACAGTACATTCTTTCAAAGTCAACCGGTGAAGTGTATAACTGCGTCACGGGCGACACCAAGACAATAGATTATTCCTGCTTCAAGTCAGGCTTTACACCCGATATGTTTGTCATAAGCGACAACGGCAGCTACGCGGTTGTTAGAGGTGCATCTTCTTCGGGCAAGGCGTCTTGCGGTTATGTTGACTTCGAAAGCGGAACGGTCACGGCGTACGAGGACGATATTTTTGCCTATGTCGCAACAATCAATGTAACCGATTCCGGTACGGTTGCAATCTCCGTTTCAACGGGCGAGAGCGGATCCGGGTACAGTCAGCTGGTTGCACGGTAATTAGCAATTAGCAGTGAGCAATTAGCAATTTGATAAAGTGGTCAGTGGCCAGTATCCGGTGACCAGTTTAAGCGGAAGACACTGCGTGTCTTGGATTTGTAAAGCTTCGCAGTATTTTAGCTTTATGATTTAAGTCGATATTTTCAGTCCCTTTATCTGTATGCTCTGAGATTTACAAACAATAAAAAGGCAGCTTCGAAAAAAAACGGAGCTGCTTTTGATTTTTTTCGGGTGTTGCCGTGCAAAATTTATCTCAGAACAATTAAGGACAATATGTTTTATATAGGATGGACAGGGAATCGGAACTAAAAATACTGATTTGCTAACTGCTGATTGCTAATTGAATCAAAATTTCCTCTTGCGAAGCCACTGCTCCTTGCTCCTTGCTCCTTGCTAACTATACTGTTAATTGCTCCAAGTATCTCTTAATCATCTCTCCCGCTCTCCCGTTCACCGTATCAAAGAACAGCGGCTTTTCCTGCTCTTCAATATCCGGCAGCGGCAGTGTGTTTGCCCTCTGATCCATTTTGTCAAGAACAAGATCGCACAGTGATGACATGCTTTTTTCGCCGTCACTAAGTGCCGACATATATTTTTTTATGCAGAGTGAAAAATAGTCCGAGAAAAAGCTCTCATGCTCGTCGTCTGCCTCCTGCGCTTCGTCAGACAGTCGGACAATCGCTCTTAAAACGGTCAGCGGCATACATTCGCCGTCCGTTGAAAGCGTCGAAGAATCCGACAATGCCCCCGATTTTTTCTGAACACTTGTGACACCGAGCAGATAGTCAGTAGATACATTATAATATTCCGCCGCTCTGACGACAAAATCAAGACTGCACTCTCTTATGCCTTTTTCATAGTGCGACAGCAGTGCCTGAGAAATACCGAGGTCAACCGAAGCCTGTTTCTGCGACAGCCCTGCCGACTGCCTTAAAAGCAAAAGCTTTGACGAAAATTCCACACTCATTATTATGCCCCCTTGAATGTGATTCTGTTTTGTGGTAATATTATTGTTGCCGTGTTTATTATACAATCTGTATAATACCTGATGCAACACAATTTTTTATTTCAGGTGATTTCTGTGAAAACCGTTAAAATTCATCTTATCCGTCACGGCCTTTCAGAGGGCAGCACAGACGGAAAATATATAGGTCAGACCGATGTCATGCTCACCGAAGAGGGCAGGCGTCAGCTTAAAGACATGAAGGAGCGTATGCTCTACCCCAGAGCGGAAGTTGTTATTTCAAGCCCCATGAACCGCTGTCTTGAGACAGCTAAAATTCTGTATCCCGATTCAAATCCGCTTATCCTTGACGGACTCAATGAATACGATTTCGGCGAGTTTGAGGGGCAGACAGCCGAGGAGCTTAAGACCGACCCGGCTTTTACGGATTGGCTCAAGGGCGGTGCGGATACCGGTGCTCCGTTCGGCGAGACAAACGGGCAGTTTCAGAAGCGTGTCTGCACCTGCTTTAACGAGCTTGTCGCCGGGCTTATAAAAACCGGTGTCGGCGATGCCGTTATAATTTCTCACGGCGGCGTTATAATGACACTTCTGCAGTGCTTTGCCATTCCCGAACGCCCAATGCACGAGTGGCTTATGCCTTCGGGGTGCGGCTATACGCTTATTGTCACACCGTCAATCTGGAGCAACACCAACAAGGGCGAGGTACTCTATGAAATTCCGTCGCCGATTGATACCGAAAATGAAGACGATGACGACACCGACTGGGATGCACCCTTTGACCCGTCCGAATTTGTCGGATTTTATTCCCCCGAGGAGGCAGACAACAAATGATTACACAGGCAAAGCTTGACCGCATAAATTTCCTCGCGCGAAAATCACGCACCGAAGAAGGACTGACCCCTGCCGAAAAAGACGAACAGGCCGCCCTTCGCCGTGAATATATCGATGCTTACAAAGCCTCTCTTCGCACTCAGCTTGACCACACCGTCATCCTCCGCCCCGACGGCACAAAAGAAAAACTGTCGGACCACAAGAAGAAATAATTCGATATATTGCACCGAATATCGAACCGCTTTGATAAGTGTGGAGTGGCGAGTAAAGAGTGGAGTGTGGATAGTGGATAGTGGAGTCAGCTGCACACAATGCGAAGTCATACAAATCCAAGGCACTTCGTGCCTTCCGAAATTGCTAATTGCTAATTGCTAATTGCTAATTGCTAATTACTAACTGCTAACTGCTAATTGGTAACAACTGCTCCTTGCTCCTTGCTCCTTGCTAACTCAAAAAATCCCGCCCGAAGTTTTTATCTCCGAGCGGTTTTTTTATCTCTGTTATTTTCTTACTTTGTAAATCTGATTACGTTCCAGCTGAGT
>CAZTWO010000112.1:0-6237 GCA_964617965.1 uncultured Ruminococcus sp.
ACCTCTGCAACATATGCTATGAGCGAAGAGTCATTGCGTTTGCCTCGAAACGGCACGGGTGCCATGTACGGGCAGTCGGTTTCGAGCAGAAGTCTGTCGGGCGGCACTTCCTTTGCGACTTCAAGCGGCTTTCTGGCGTTTTTGAATGTCACCGCACCGCCGAGGCCGATATACAGCCCCAGAGATATGGCTTCTTTCATTGTCTCGACACTGCCCGAAAAACAGTGAAGCACACCCTTAGGCTTATGCTTTTTAAGAAGCTCCATTGTGTCGCCGTGTGCGTCCCTGTCGTGAATTATTACCGGAATATCATATTTATTCGCCAGAATCAGCTGTTTTTCAAAAAATATAAGCTGTTTTTCTTTTGTGTCGGCGGTGTAGTGATAATCAAGCCCTATTTCACCTATCGCAACGCATTTTTCGTGCGTTAAAAGCTCTTTTATTCTGTCGACTTCCGAAAAATCAAGCTCGCCGCAGTCCTCGGGATGTATGCCTGCCGCAAAATACGCAAACGGATATTTCTCGGCAATCTTCATGCTTTCGACAGAAGTTTCATATGTCGTGCCGCAGTTTATTATATTCGCAACGCCCTTTGACGGCAGGGAAGACAAAAGCTCGTCCCTGTCATCATTAAACGCTTCGTCGTTATAGTGGGCGTGTGTATCGAAAATATTTTCGTACATATCAGCAGAGCTTTGCGCCGGCGGGGATTGAGTCATCCACAAGCAACAGATGAAGCTTTTCTTCGTCGCCCTCTTTGTGAACCGCCGAGATAAGCATACCGCAAGACATTGTACCCATCATTTTTCTCGGGGGGAGGTTCAGAATCGCAACAGCGGTTTTGCCGATAAGCTGTTCGGGCTCATAGAATTTGTGGATACCCGAAAGAATAATTCTGTCTGTTCCCGTGCCGTCGTCAAGCGTGAACTTGAGAAGCTTTTCACTCTTCTTTACGGCTTCGCACGCCTTGATTTTAACCGCACGCATATCCGATTTGCAGAATGTGTCAAAGTCAACGTTTTCTTCGCTTAAGGGCTCAACCTCAACGGCGTTGCCTTTAGCTTTCTTTCTCTGCTCTTCCTGCAATGCGTTTAGCTCTTCAATCGCTTTTTCGGTGTCGATTCTCGGGAAGAGTGCGTCACCCTTTACGACAGTTGCATTCTCGCTGAGCTTTCCGAAAGTGCCGATGCTGTCCCATGTGCCGGAGTCGGCGTCCGCGCCTATTCTCTCAAGCATTTTCTCGGCGGTGTCGGGCATAAAGGGAGATAGTGTCACGGCGCAGATACGAATTGTTTCAAGCAGATTGTACATAACGGTCGCAAGACGCGGCTTGTTTGCTTCGTCCTTTGCGAGTGTCCACGGTGTGTTTTCGTCAATATATTTGTTCGCTCTGTCAATGACCGCCAGAATATCCTCAAGGGCTTTCTGGAAACGGTAATTCTCCATATCGTCCTCGTATTTAGCTTTAAGCGAGGTTGCCACTTCTATAAGATTGTCGTCCGCTTCGGTGTTAAGCCTGTCGGACGGGAGCGTGCCGCCGAAATATTTGTCAACCATCGCAACGGTTCTTGAAACAATATTGCCTATGTCGTTTGCGAGGTCATTATTGATTGTATTTATAAGAAGCTCGTTTGAGAAGTTGCCGTCCGTGCCGAAGGGGAACGAGCGGAGCAGGAAAAATCTGAGTGCGTCAACACCGAATTTCTCTGCCAGAACATACGGATCGACAACATTGCCCTTTGATTTTGACATTTTGCCGCCGTCCATTACAAGCCAGCCATGACCGAAAACATGCTTCGGCAGAGGCATATTCATGCTCATGAGCATTGCGGGCCATATAATAGAATGGAATCTTACAATTTCCTTACCGACAAAATGAACGTCTGCGGGCCAGAACTTGTCATAGTCGTTATATTTGTCGTTCATAAACCCAAGTGCCGTAGTGTAGTTAAACAGAGCGTCAACCCATACATATACAACGTGACCGGGGTCGAAATCAACCGGAATGCCCCATTTGAAGCTCGTTCTGCTGACGCACAGATCGTCAAGACCGGGCTTTATAAAGTTGTTGACCATCTCGTTTACACGGCTTCTGGGACGCAGAAAGTCTGTATTTTCAAGAAGATCCTGCACTCTGTCAGCGTATTTGCTGAGACGGAAGAAATACGCTTCTTCTTCCGCGTCATGAACCTCACGGCCGCAGTCGGGGCATTTGCCGTCCTTAAGCTGGCTCTCGGTCCAGAATGACTCGCAGGGAGTGCAGTATTTGCCCTTGTATGCACCCTTGTATATGTCGCCGTTTTCGTACATTTTTCTGAAAATCTTCTGTATTGACTCACAGTGATAGTCGTCCGTTGTGCGGATAAAACGGTCGTTTGAAATATTCATCAGCTTCCACAGGTCAAGCACGCCCTTTTCGCCCGCGACGATGTTGTCAAGGAACTCCTTGGGTGTCACGCCCGCTTCTTTGGCCTTGTTCTCTATCTTCTGACCGTGCTCGTCAGTGCCGGTGAGGAACATTACATCGTAGCCCGTGAGGCGTTTGTATCTTGCCATGGCATCCGCCGCAACGGTGCAGTATGTGTGCCCGATGTGAAGCTTGTCAGACGGATAATAAATAGGAGTGGTTATGTAGAATTTTTTCTTCTCCATTATGATGTTCTCCTTTTGCGATAATATAATAACTTATATAATACATTCGCATACGCCTTTTGTCAATAAACCTGTTTGGTAGGTTGAAAAAATAGGTAGATTTTTGAATGTTACATAAAACAGAATGCAAAATAATTTCTTGAACAAAAAAAATCGAAACAATATATTGGAGGAGTGTACGAAAACTTGGTAAGCTATACTGCATATAGCTTACTTGTACTTGACAAGCAGGTACAAGTAATGAACTGCTATTTGCCGATTGTAAAAAACTCAAAAACATATCCTGCCAAAAAAGCAGAAAAATGAGAAAAAATACCCGCTCAAATAAAAGTCATTTTTTTGAAAAAGCATTTATTTATGTTAAAGATTCTGTAATGGCTTTTTCGACGCAATTATACCGCAAAAGCGGAGAAAATCAGCAATGATCGTTATGAAAAAGCCTCAAACTGTGGGATATTTTTTTGAGTTTTACAAACGACTATTATTATAGGGTAAGGAGGTGACATGCTGTGGATTTTGGAGAAAAGGTAGTTTCCGCTATGTTTGGATTGATGGGATTGCTTTCTGCAGGGGTTGTAACTGGAACTCTTATTAGCGAAAAAAAAGCGGAAAAAGCATATGAAAAATTTAAAAAAGAACATCAGCCGGAGGAACAGGATTATATCTGCCGCAGATGCAAGAACATATGCAGTATTTCAGGTGAAAAACAAGGGTACGGTATGCGAGCAGATAAAATGAAATACACATTTTATTGCAGCACATGCGGCAGTTATTACAATGTCTGGAGATAAGTCATTTTTTTACCGGATGTACAGGTGTTAATTATGGCGAATGACTACTATTTTGTTTAAGTTGCAATTTGCCGCCATTTTTGCAAATTGAACGGTCTTGCAAGCAAGTCCCATTCTTAAAGAACGAATCAAATGACCACACAAAACTTCGGAGACTGTCCATATGGACAGCCTCCGAAGCTTTTAAAAATTGTATTTCTTTTTTATTTCTTCAAGCATTTCCCATGCGTCATAAACCTCGCCGTTTTTAACCGATTCCTCGGCTTCTTCCAGTTTTCTGTATACCTCTGCAAGAAACTCGTTTTTTTCTTTCTCGTCGATTTCTTTGTTTGCTTCATTTTCCATAAAATCACCGCCTTTTTTTATCAATTCTATCACACCAAAATTTTATAATCAATAAGGTTATTTTTAAAAAATTTTTATGCTTGCGAAGCCATATAATCCAAGTCCGCAGGACTTCCTTAACTGCTCCTTGCTCCTTGCTCCTTGCTCCTTCCTTCTTGCTCCTTGCTCCTTGCTAACTTTCTCTTTACTTTTCCGCTTTATTGTGTTAAAATACTCCCGAATTACATTTGAAAGGGTCTTATTTTTTGGAAAACAAAATCAGAGATAATAATACCGAGTTTCTTATTGACTGCCTTATGGCAATCGACAACCGTGAGGACTGCTACGCTTTTATTGAGGACTTGTGCACAATTCCCGAAATAAAAGCCATGAGCCAGCGTGTTGAAGTCGCCAAAATGCTGTCCGAAAAGAAGGTTTACAGCGAAATAGTCGAGGCGACAGGTGCTTCCACTGCCACAATAAGCCGTGTCAACCGCTCGCTCGCATACGGTGCGGACGGCTATGCGCATGTTTTTGAGAAGCTTAAAAAGTAATGTCATATTCGGTCGGTTTTTCGTCGGTCTATGACGAATATACATTAAATGTCGATTATTCCGCTGAGGCGGATTATATCATAAATATCCTCGAAAAGGCGGGCGTTAAGGGCCGCTGTATTCTCGATGCCGCATGCGGTACGGGGTCGCTCTCGGTTGAGCTTCTCGAACGGGGTTGTGAAGTTATCGGTGTTGATATTTCCGAAGAAATGCTGAATATCGCGCGTGAAAAAACATCCGAATTTGGGAACAGATCTCTGCTTTTATGCCAGGATCTGTGCGAGCTTGACCTGTTCGGCACTGTTGACTGTGCCGTGTGCATGCTCGATTCGTTAAATCACCTTGACGGAATTAACAGTGTAAGAAAAGCGATAGAAAAAATGTTTCTGTTTCTTGAACCGGGCGGCGTGATTATATTCGATATGAATACGCCGTATAAACACCAAAAGGTTCTTGCAGACAACACTTTTGTCTATGAAAATGAAAATTCGTTCCTCGTGTGGCAGAATGAGCTGTGCGACGACGATGTGACCGTTAATATCTATCTTGACATTTTTGTTGAGGATAAAGACGGCAGATATAACCGCTTTTCGGAGGATTTCTCCGAGACGGCATACAGCTCGGACACAATTATAAATCTTTTGAAAGACACGGGTTTTGAAGACATAAGGCTTTTTGCCGAGGACGGTACGCCGAATATCAGAGAAGACGAACAGCGCTGCCGTTTTGTCGCCGTAAAGCCCGAATTTTACAGAGAGAAGATGCAGTATAATGGGTAAAACCGTAAGATACATTTCAACGGACGGCAGTGTTGTTGTTGCCGCTTCCGATACAACCGATATCTGCGAGACGGCTCGTGAATATCAGAACTCCTCCAAGGTCTGCACAGCGGCATTGGGGCGTACTCTTACCGCAGCGGGGCTTATGGGAATTACGCTTAAGGATGACGATAATTCCGTTACCGTCAGAATTAACGGCGGAGGCCCCGCAGGCTCCGTTATAGCCGTGTCGGACGCAAAGGGTAATGTTCGCGGATATATAATGGATCCGCATGTTGAACTGCCGCTGAATGCGAAGGGCAAGCTTGATGTCGGCGGTGCTGTCGGCAAAGACGGCTTTGTTACCGTTATAAAAGATGTGGGACTTGAAGAGCCCTCAGTCGGTCAGACGCCGCTGGTGTCGGGCGAGATAGCCGAGGATATTACATCTTATTACGCCGTAAGCGAGCAGGTGCCGTCTGTTTGCGCACTGGGTGTGCTTGTAAATCCCGATCTGTCGGTTGCCGTTGCGGGCGGATTTCTTATTCAGCTGCTCCCGACTGCGGATGATGAGATTATAACAAAGGTCGAAAAAGGGCTTGAGGGCATAAAGTCGGTTACTTCAATGCTTGCCGCCGGAATGGCTGTCGATGATATCTGCCGTGCCGTGCTGCCCGAATTTGAGCTTGATAAGCTTGATGAGTATAATACGGCGTATAAGTGCAACTGTTCGCAGGAGAGGGTAGAGCGTGCCCTTATAAGCACCGGAAAAGAAGCTCTCAAAGAAATGATGCAGGACGAAGTGACGGAAGTAAAATGCCATTTCTGCCCAAAGGTCTATAAGTTTTCGTCGGACGATATCGGCAAGCTTCTGAAGTATGCGACGAAGTGATTTTGCCCCGAAATTCCGCCGCCGAAAAAAATTCAAAAAAAATAAAAAAAAGTGTTGACAAACCACTTTGATTGTAGTATCATAAACAAGCCGCAAGGGACAAGGGGTCTTGCAAAAGCAAAGAAACCCCGGAATGTGGGAGTATAGCTCAGCTGGGAGAGCACCTGCCTTACAAGCAGGGGGTCACAGGTTCGAGCCCTGTTGTTCCCACCATATGGCCCGGTAGTTCAGTTGGTTAGAACGCTAGCCTGTCACGCTAGAGGTCG
>CAZTWO010000113.1:0-6213 GCA_964617965.1 uncultured Ruminococcus sp.
GTAATAAATAGTCATAGGTGCCAAGTTCTGTTTAGAGTATAACACAGCTGAATATAAATTGCAAGTGCTTCTTAAATATTTTTTACAAATTATCAAAACATGTGTATAATTCGAGCAAAATCCAATTTTCCACAGTTTTTAAATGAGAATGTCTCCGAACCAGTAAACAATATAGTTACCCGACAAACTTTAATTTTTTACGAACAAGCTTTTATATTACCGCCATTGTTTATAAACCAAAATACTTCAGATTTTTCATAAATTGCTAATTGCTAACTGCTAATTGCTAATTAAAAAAACTCCCTGCCGAGCTTATGTCCGACAGGAAGTTTTATTTCACGGGAGCAGTCCGGGCGGTAAAATTACGCACCGCACGGTAATGCTTTATTTATCAAGATTGCTCTTGAGGATATTGAGCTGTTCTTTAATTGCGGCGGGGAGCTTGTCGCCGAACTTGGCATAGAACTCTTCGATGCCGGGAACTTCATTCTTCCAGAGGTCCTTATCAACGTTGAGGATTGACTCAAGTGTAGCCTTGGAGACTTCGTCCTCGATGCCTGTAAGATCAATGTCGTCTGCATAGGGAACATAGCCGATGGCTGTTTCTTTAGCGTCAACCTTGCCGTCGCAGCGATCGAGAATCCAGTTAAGAACACGAAGGTTGTCGCCGTAGCCGGGCCACAGGAAGTTGCCTTCATCGTCTTTTCTGAACCAGTTAACATTGAAGATCTTGGGAGCCTTCTCGGGATCGAGAGTTGCGCCGATGTCAATCCAATGCTGCCAGTAATCAGCCATATTGTAGCCGCAGAACGGAAGCATAGCCATGGGGTCACGACGAACAACGCCTACCGCACCTGCAGCTGCGGCAGTTGTCTCGGAAGCCATTATCGAGCCGACGAATACGCCGTTGTTCCAGTCTCTTGACTGATATACCAGAGGAGCGAGCTTTGCACGTCTGCCGCCGAAAACGATAGCGGAGATCGGCACGCCTTCCGGATTTTCAAACTCGGGGCTGAGGCAGGGGCAGTTCTTTGCGGGAGCGGTAAATCTTGAGTTGGGATGCGCACCCTTCTCTGTGCTCTCCTTGCCGTTCCAGGGGTTGCCCTTCCAGTCGATTGCGTTCGTGGGCGGATTCTTGTCGAGGCCTTCCCACCATACTGTGTTATTGTCGATATTGTGGCAGACGTTTGTGAAGATTGTGCCCTTCTGTGTGGAAATAAGAGCGTTGGGATTGGACTTCATGTTAGTGCCGGGAGCAACGCCGAAGAAACCGTTCTCGGGGTTGATAGCGTAAAGTCTGCCGTCGGCACCCTTGCGAATCCATGAAATATCGTCGCCGACTGTTGTAACCTTATAGCCCTTCTTTGCAAACTCCTCGGGAGGAATAAGCATAGCGAGGTTGGTTTTGCCGCATGCTGAGGGGAACGCGGCGCAGACATACTTCTTTTCGCCGTTGGGCTTCTCAACACAGAGGATGAGCATATGCTCGGCCTGCCAGCCCTCTTTCCAGCCCTGATAGGAAGCTATACGAAGAGCGAAGCACTTTTTGCCGAGAAGAACGTTTCCGCCGTATGCGGAGTTAACGGATATAATTGTGTTGTCCTGCGGAAACTGGCAAATCCAGCGTTTTTCGGCATCGACATCGCATTTGCAGTGAAGACCGCGAACCCAGTCGTTTGAATCGCCGAGAACGTCAAGAACAGCCTTGCCGACTCTGGTCATGATGGCCATGTTAAGAACAACATAAATGGAGTCTGTAAGCTCAATGCCTATCTTTGAGAACTTTGAACCGACGGGACCCATTGAATAAGGGATAACATACATGGTTCTGCCCTTATATGAATCTCTTGCGATATCATAGAGCATTTTGTAGCAGGCGGAGGGCTCCATCCAGTGGTTTGTGGGGCCTGCCTCCTCCTCGGTGGGAGTGCAGATAAGAGTTCTGTCCTCAACACGGGCAACATCGTTGGGCTTTGTTCTGTGAAGATAGCAACCGGGAAGAAGCTCTTCGTTGAGCTTGATCATCTCGCCTGTTTCAACAGCCTCGGCACGAAGAGCGTCAAGCTGTGCTTCGCTGCCGTCGATCCAGATGATCTGTGAGGGACTTACGAGACTGACTTTTTCGTCAATCCATGAGAGAACCGATTTGTTTGTTGTAAGTGACATACTAATTCTCCTTGTTCTAAATCAAAATCGGATTAATAGTACCACATTGTTACGATTTTGTCAACCGAGACAGAGTATACTTTATTTTTATTGAAGGGATAATTTATATTGATAAAGGTGATATATACACAAAAATCGGGCACATGATTATTCAGATAAAAATACTGTTCGTATTCAAAAAAAGACAGACTGCGTCTGCAAAAGACGCAACAGCGGAAAATTATAAAAACATATTGACAAATCATGTTGTTGTGATATGATAGACGACGAAAAGAAAATATCTTCGGGGCGGGGTGAAAATCCCCACCGGCGGTTACAGTCCGCGAGCTTTTTTTGCTGAATCGGTGAAATTCCGATACCGACGGTTACAGTCCGGATGGAAGAAGAAACATATTTTTATTGCGTTTTGTGTCCCGTGATATTTTTCATGGGATTTTTCTTTTATCGGAGGAATTTATATGAAAAGAAATGATAAAACGCTTTTTCTTGTACAGAAGGCTATGCTTCTGGCTCTGGCGATTGTTTTTATGCTTGTAATAAGATTTCCGCTTCTGCCCGCCGCAAAATTTCTTGAGTATGACATGGGCGACATACCGCTTGTTATAGCTACCCTGCTTTTCGGTGCTCCGACAGGCGTTCTGATGCTCGGGCTTGAAGCGCTTGTGCAGTCGCTGACAGTCAGTGCGGCAAGCTCATGGGAAGGGTTTGTAATGCACTTTTGCGCAGGTACGCTTTTTCTTGTGACCGTGTCGCTTATAAGCAAAATCGGAAAGAAGAACGGCAAAGAAAAGCTGTTTTTGTGCATAGGGCTTGTTGTCGGAACGCTCATTTCAACCGCAGTAATGATTCCGCTCAATCTGATTTTTACTCCGATGTATCTCGGGGTTGAGGTTGATGCCGTAAAACAGCTTATGCTGCCGGCTATAATTCCCTTTAATCTGCTTAAGGGGGCTATCAACACAATTGTGGCAATAGCAACATATCTGCCGCTTAAAAAAATCCTCAAAAAGACACATATGACAGAATAGTATTGACAAAAACATAAGGTTATAATATAATTGCGTACAGACGGCGAAACACGCCGAAAACTGTGTTCAAATATGCATTATTTGAAATCAGAATAAAACTTCCTTATAAAGAGCGGCTGAGGGAACGGCCCTGTGAAGCCCGGCAACCTGCATATGCAAGGTGCCAAGTCCGACGGTGCAGAAAAGCACCGAGAGATAAGGTTACGCACCGGTTGCCCCGCTTAATCATTAAGCGTGACAACTTTTTTTTGCGGCTTTTTATACGGATGAATATCATTCGGAGGAAAACAAAACTATGGCAAAACACTTTTTTACTTCAGAGTCGGTGACAGAAGGTCATCCCGATAAGGTCTGCGACAGAGTATCCGATTCAATTCTCGATGCACTTCTGGCCGAGGATCCGCAGTCCCGTGTAGCATGTGAGACCGTATGCACAACAGGTATGTGCATGGTCATGGGTGAAATTTCGACAAAAGCGAATGTTGACATTCCGTCCGTCATAAGAAAAGCTATATGCGAGACGGGCTTTAACTCTCCCGAAGCGGGATTTGACGGCAACACATGTGCCGTTCTCTGCACTCTCGACAAGCAGTCACCCGATATTGACATGGGTGTCAGCCGTTCACTTGAGCTTAAGAGCGGTGAAGAAGACAAATACAATCTTAACGGTGCGGGCGATCAGGGCATGATGTTCGGTTATGCCTGCGACGAGACACCCGAAAAAATGCCCCTTCCCATTTCTCTTGCCCACGCACTCGCCAAAAAGCTTGCATCGGTTCGCAAAAATAACGAAGTTGACTATCTTCGTCCCGACGGCAAAACACAGGTTACCGTTGAATATGACAACGACAAGCCCATAAGAGTTGACGCTGTTGTTCTGTCAACTCAGCATAACGAGAACGTAAACCAGGAGACACTCAGAGAAGACATGATTAACAAGGTCATTCTTCCGATTATTCCCAAAGAGCTTGTTGACGAAAACACAAAATTCTTTATAAATCCCACCGGACGTTTTGTTGTCGGCGGCCCCGCAGGTGACAGCGGTCTCACGGGACGCAAGATTATCGTTGACACATACGGCGGTTACGCATGCCACGGCGGCGGTGCGTTCTCAGGCAAAGACCCGACAAAGGTTGACCGTTCTGCGGCATATGCAGCAAGACACGTTGCGAAAAACATAGTAGCGGCGGGGCTTGCAAAAAAATGTCAGGTTGAACTTGCGTATGCGATAGGCGTTGCAAAGCCCGTGTCCGTGCTTGTTGACACATTCGGCACAGGCAAATACGACGACGAAAAAATCTCGGATGCCGTTGCAAAGGTATTCGATCTTCGTCCTGCCGCAATTATCGACGCTCTGGACCTCAGACGCCCCATATACACTCCCCTCTCCGCCTACGGACAGATAGGCAGAGAAGATCTTGATGTTGCATGGGAAAAGACAGATAAGATTGACGAGCTTATCAATGCATTGAAATAATTTTGTTGTGCCGCACCGGGAGAAATGTGCTTTCGGGGCGGCATTATTTAATTAGCAATTAGCAGTTAGCAATGAGCAATTATAAACAATGCATAATGTAGAATGCAGAATGCAGAATTTTGGAGGTTCTGCGGACTTAGATTATATAGAAGTCCTGACGATTTGCAAAAAAAAGGAGAAAAGAAAATGCTTAAATTTCATGACGGCAGGTTTAAGATAATGCTTGTGGGTGATCCGCATGAGCGGACGAAGGAGAATGATAAGGGAGCGGATGACAAACACGCCGATTATCTTGCCCTTCAGTATGCCGCCATCGAAAGCGAGAAGCCCGATCTTGTTATTCTTATGGGCGACAATTCAACGGGCGACAATGAAACGGAATTCAGGGATACTCTTTTGCGTATAACAAAACCGTATGCCGACACAAATACACCGTTTTCATTCGTGCTGGGCAATCACGATCTTGAATGTGCCGTTGACAGCATGAAACGCCAGTATGAAATTTACAGAACTCTGCCGGGGTGCATTCTGCCCGACGAGAATGAAATAAACAAGTTTGGGGACTACACCGTGCCGATATACGGCAAAGACGAGAAAAAACCCGCATTTGTAATCAGACATTTTTATTCCGGAAATCATGCGGATAAGATATACGGAAGTCATTATGCGTTCGTCGGAAAAGAGCAGCTGGACGCTTACAAAACGGATTCGGAAAACCTCAAGGAAAAATACGGCAGGGTTATTCCCGCAATTGCGGTTCAGCATATTCCCGTGCCGGAGGTTTACAGGCTCTGCGAAGAAAAAGGCCCGTCCGTTATGCTGTTTGACGGTGTAACGGGTACAGACGGCAAAAAGGGCAGATTTTTTAACTTAAATCGCAAAACAGGTGTTGAGGGATATATGGGTGAAGCACCCTGCACGCCCGACCACAACGGCGGCGAGTTTGAAGCATGGAAGCAGACAGGCGATGTTTTTGCGGCATTTTTCGGTCACGACCATATGAACGATTTTGTCGGAATGGTTGACGGAATTATTTTAGGCCAGTGCAAAACAGTGTCGTTTTATGCATACGGCGACGGACTTATGCAGGGTGTCAGAATTATCGAATTAAACGAAAACAACATAAAGTGCATAAAAACAAGAATGGTGCGTTACCGTGAGCTGATAGGAAGCAACTGCAAATCACTTCACGGAAGCATAAAAATACTCCGAGACAGAACAAGCGTAAAGCTTGAAACGGGTGCAAAAGCGGCAGGTGTCGCAGCCGCTCTGAGTTCACCCGTAATACTTGCGAAAATTATAAAATATTCAATGAAGAAAAGAAGGGGTTGAACAGAAAATGTCTCCCGACAACGACGACCCGATTAAAATAAGCCCCGAGGAGGAGCTTGAAGCTTTCAAAAGGTATTTTAACGAAACAAAGCCGCCGAAAAACTGCTACGAGACTCAGAAGAAAATCATAAGACAGGACTCATTCGGAAATGATGTCGAATATATGGTGCTGACTGTCTGCGACCTCAATGACAATATTATTGAGGAGCG
>CAZTWO010000114.1:0-6146 GCA_964617965.1 uncultured Ruminococcus sp.
AAAGTTGATTTTAAATAAATAAGCTTTTCTTTTGCGTAGCTTTATAATCCAAAACGCTTCAGCGTTTTCCTTCATTATGAATTCTACATTCTACATTCTGCATTATTCCTATTGCTAATTGCTAATTGCTACTTTGTATACTCCACCGTAAAGCACCCGCTCCTAAGCCCCAGTCCGAGCTTGGAACTCAGTGTCCCGACTTTCTTCAGAGTCTGCCCCCCGACCTTTACTTCGGTAACATACCCTCTGTTTTTGTCAATCGAAGCCGTGTGCTTTACAATCTGAATCCACGTTGACGGGTCACTTCCGAGCTTTGCATTGGGGTAAGCCGCAAGTATCTTCTTTTTTATCTCATCCTTTGAAAACTGATAAATCTTTACAAAATCGCTGTTTGTCATTTCAAACGGACTTTTTACGGACACGGGGTAAGACGCATACCATTCATCACTGCAGTTTACGGTAGCCCCTGCCGCCATTCTCGAATAAACCGTAAGCACGGGATTGCCGTTTGAGTCGGCAAGATACTGTCCCATTGTTTCGGCAACCGCAGGGACAAGCGTATTCTGCGTCCACGAGTTTGTCCAGATCCATGATGAAGTGTCGCAAATTGTGGCAACATCCCATTTGCCCTTTATGTTAAAGTTCGCGTCCTTAAGGCGTGTATAAATGCACACCGTCTGTGCCTTGAGTGCCGCAACAGGCGGCTGAATTCCGCCTATCTCCTGCGCTACCATTCTGCACAGAAGTTCCATGGTGTCATACTGCTGACCTACATATGTCGTTTTAAGAGGTATGCTTTCATCCTGTCTTATCGAGGTGTTCGGGAAATAGTAGTTCAGTATGAACTGATAAGAGCACCCCTTCTGCGCCATATATACGCCGCCGTACTGCGAAAAGCCTATGCCGTGACCGTCACCGTACACTATAAATGTAAAATAGCCGGATTTTTTTGTATAAGACGGAATTGTGGGCAGAGGATAGCTCGAAAGATCGCCCAGCAAATCGGCTTCGCTTTTTTCTTCTGCTTTTTTGTCTTCCGTATCCTGCTTTTCGGTGTCGCTGTATGTGATTTTCGCCGAAATCTGAACCGTTTTGTCGGGCAGTTTTTCAAGCTCCACGGCATGACGCAGAACAAGTCTTGCGTCTTCAACGTCAATTCCGCCGTCGCTGTCGACATCGCACACTTTTATCATATCGGCTGTCACCGTTTCAAGCTTGACGGCACAGCGAAGAACAATTCTTGCGTCCGCAACGTTTATTTCACCACTACAATCGGCATCTCCGAGCTTTACGGAGACTGCGGCAAAGCCCACAGTGCAAAAAGACACCAGGGCTGATACAAAAGCTAAAAGTACACAAAAGAATTTTTTCGGTTTATTCATCGGGCCTCCGTATTATTCGGCTTTTGTTGAAGCCTCTGTTTCATCATCCGACACTTCTTCGGTTTCTTCTTCCGAATCATCGACTTCGAATGTATAGTTTGTGTATTTGGTCAGATGCCTGTTATACCATTTTTTAAAGGAATAGTTATTATCATGAAAAACGGTAGTGCCGTAGAAGACAACGCCTACAAGCAGCACTGCGGACAGAATAACACTCGCCCACAGTCCTCCGAGACCTCTCTTTTTGCGAACAACACCGCCCTTGTTGTCGGTATCGACATCGTTTTCGATTATCTCTTTAAGAAGCAGGCACATTTCACTGCAGCAGCGTGTAAGAAAATCGGAAACCTCTTCATACGGCTTTGAGTAGACCTCTCTTACCACCGTTGAATTGTCGTTTGTGACCGCCATATAAACGGTTTTTTCGCTGTCGGCAGTCTCGCCCGAATAAAAGGCGTTTGAAATCGCTATGCCGTAGGGCGTGTGCATAAGCTCCGCCGCCGTAATCGAAAGGCTTACAACATAGTCATTGGGGGCAATATCCTTGCGTTCCTCCGTGTGACCGGACAAAAGCACCGAATTTGACAGTCTTTCAACAGCACCAGTGTACTCCTTGAACAGAGCGGCGGTATTTGTGCCTGCAACTGCGATTTTAAGTCCGCTGTCGCCTATCGCCTCGTCGAGCTCATTTCTGCCTCTTGACATAATAGCCGATGCGTCTATGTTTATGCCGTACTGTTCTTTAAGATACGGCACAACCTGTTTTTCGATAAGCAGAGATGTTCTTATACTGCCGTAGGGAAGAACAACAATTGTCTGCGCACCTTTTGCAAGCGCAAAGCCGGCATAAAGTCCGTCCTGCAAAACAAAGCTGTGTGCGTTTTTGGGAAGTCTGCAATGGGCGTTCTCAAAATTTTCGTTTGTGAACATATTGCCGCCTGCCGAGCGAACTGCGGCATCCTTTATAACGGCATCCGTCTCGAACTTGAGTCCCATTGCCTTGCACAGCATGCGTTTTTCTTCACCGTAGCTGTCCTGCGCCATAAGGAACATTACAATGTCGGAATCGGTAAACGCCTTGCTTATCGTTGATGTGGCTTCTTTCAATGTGGAGAAATATGATACCGCTTCGTTATCCGGAAAATAGCTTCCGAACACATTATAAAGCGCTTCGTCGAATTCTTTATCGGCAGATTCGTAGTTTACGCCCAACACAACTGTTCTGATTTTTATCATAAGCGTATTCTTCCTTTCGTAAACAAGATGTGTGTGAGAGATTTATGAAATTATGAGTAGGGATTCGTGAGCTTTTTCGCATCGTAGTACGCCTGCGGGAAGCGAGCGGAGTTATTGTACATAACCTTTGATGTGTCAATCTCCTCGCTCTCGCCGTCCCTTAACTGTCTTGCAACAATTGCGATACGTCCGCTCTTGAATATGGTCTGATAGCATGTATAAATGGTGACAAGCTTGTCGTCTGTTGTAACGTCAACACCGGTTGTAATCATCGAACGCTGATTTATTCCGTCAAGCACGCTCTGGCACTGCTCTGTTGAATCAAACTCCGAATAGAGATAGCTGAACAGATTGCCGTTGTCGGCGGCGGGGTCGGCGTTTGTAAGCATTACGGCGAAAATCTTCCACTTTGTCTGACCGTAAAGCGTGTCAAGAGTAAATGTGGGTGCGTCAAGATAGCCGTCAACCGTCATATACTTTTCGAGCTTGTGGAACATAAGTCCGTCATGGGTGTTGTGACCGTAGATAATCGTGTTGTGCGACAGCCCCTCTTTGCCCATGTTGCTTGTGGCCTTTACAAACGGGTTGCCGTAGCGGCTCTTCTGTTTATAGAGATCACGATAGAGATAATAGTCGTCGTTTTCTTTGTTCTGCAGAAGAATTGTGGAAATATTTATCTCGTCGCCGTCAATCTTAAGATAACCGACAACATCCTGATTTATGGCGTAGGTATTGGCAAACTTAATGTTCATGCCTTCGGGGAAGTCAACATCGGGATATTTTGCCTTAATGTTCGCCCACATTTCATCAAGATTTTCTTCGTCTATTTCCTGTGTAAATTCATCGTCAATCTTGCTGTCGCTTATTTTTCGTTTTTCATAATTTATGAAATAAATGAGCAGATAGACTATGGCGACAATCAAAGCGATAAAAGCGATAATTCTTATCGACTTGCGAATTACCGTGCCGGCACTGTCGCCCTTTGAAGGAAGATTTTCATGTGACCACATTTTTATTCCTTCCTTTGAAAGCTTTGTTTTAAGACCGAATCTTGTGCGGGATTTAAGATCCATCTTCACCTTTTTGTCACTGACGGTGGAGTTCTTGGCGGCGGGGCCGTTGACTCGTTCGGTGTAGTTTTTCATCTTGTCTTTTTTCTCGGTTCTGTCTTTTTCGTCGGAGAGAAGCTCCTCGGAAAATTCAAACGGCATATTGTCAAAAGAAAAGCTGTCCTCTTCTTCGTCGCTGCCGTCTATGGGCGAAAATTCAAGCGGAATACCCGGCACGTCACCTGCAAGTGCCTTTTCTTCGACACGTTTGCGGCGCAGTGCGGCATCTCTCTCTTCCTGTTTTTTCTTTGCGGCGGCGGCACGCTCCTTCTTGCGTTTTTCCGCCTGCTCGATTTCACCCTTCCAGCGTGCTCTGAATTCGTCCTCGGTGTTCTGAGCGGTAGAAAATGCATCAAGCACCTTTTCGTCTATAAGCGTTTTTGTGTCTTCCGTTTTCGGAACCGGCACACTTCTTCTTGCGCTTCGTGCTGTTGTTTCGGCACTGCGTTTAACATCGGCTCTCTGACTGAGTCTGAATTCCTCGGCGGAAGACGGATTTTTTGCGGACTCGGTGTCGCTTATGGGGTCTATATATGGCGACACTCTCTGCTGTGCGGGTGTCTGCCTTGCCGTTGTTTTCTGCGAGGGAGCGGAATCCGTCAATGGATCAACAAAACGCAGGTTTTTTGCAGGTGTTTTTCGGTCGGTTGTGCCTCTGTTTGCCATCGGAACACCGCCCGCAACAAACGCACGGGCATATGTGCTGTCACCCATGAGGGCGTTGCTTCTGCGTCTGTCTTCTCTTGCGGCGGCGTCACGCTTTGCCTGTTCCTCCCACTCTTCATCGAACACTACACGCTCTTCGGACGCACCGGAGCCCATTGAAGGATATCTGACAGAGCCGGAGGAAGTAAATTCCGGGCGGCGTGCCTCGTCCTCGGCGCTGCTGTATACCTCTCGCACACTTTCGGGAATGGCATCATCCGAAGACTCTTTTTGAGAATGAGTATATGACTTTTCGGCGGGTGCTTCGTATTCAACACGTGTTTGCGGTTTATAGCCGGCAGGCGTTTTTGCAGTGCTGTCGCCTAAATATCTTGAATAAAGACCCGAAAAATCTTCGTTATCGCTGAATTTGCCGCTGCCGTACATTTCTGCGAGAATTTCATCAACGGTATCATCCGACACGCGTCCGTTGTCTGCGGCTGTGGGATTTTTTTCTTTGTCTGACATTGCTTTCTCCCTTCGGTCTTTATCGTGAAAATACAGCGACGGATGCATACGGATTTGTCTTTCCGCTGCGGTCATACCATATCTGGGGCATACGCCTGTTTTCATTTGCGGAGACGCTGCTTACGTCAACATCCTCACTCTCGCCGTCCCTTACAAGGCGGCAGACAAGAACACATCTTGTCTCTATATATGTGTCGTCGGTGTTAAAATCATATACGCAGGTCGACAGCACCAGAAGCTTGTCATCGGCGGCTATGTCAACCGAGGAATTTACGAAATAGCTTCTTGAAAGACATTCGTTTGCGTAGTCGACTGTACGTTCATCGGGGATCGTCGGGTCTAAGTAATTAAAATAATTTCCGCCGTCATAATCGGGGTTTACGGTTGTTATAAAGCACGCAAACGCCTTCCATTTGTAGTTGTCATAAAGCGTATCAAACTCAATGACCGGGTGCTGTTTATAGAATTCGACATCACGGTATTTTGTGACATCTCTGAAAATGCATTCATCCTGTGTCAGGTTGTGACCGTAGATTATGGTAATTTTCTGGAGAGTGTCTTTACCCTTGCCGGTCGTGCAGCGGGCATCCATCCAGATTGAACCTCGCCTGTCAAATTCTCCATAAAAATTCTTGCGTTCATAATATGTTCCGTCAAGCGTTTTCATGACGGGGAAATCGACTGCGGTGTCATTGATTTTTATCCAGCCGACAACATCTTGATTTTCGGAATAGAGGCTCTTAAAACGGTTCTGTATCCCGTTCGGAAAATCGACATCCTTAATTTTGGGCGACAGACTGTCGAGCACGGTTGAAACGTCATAAAAATTCGACGTTACGGTATCGGTCTTTTTGTTTGCGGCGGCAACAAGAAGCATCAGAAAAGAAAAGCAGACGGATATAAGCAGAACAACATCCGACACAGCCAGAACGGCTATAATAATCTTGTCGGATTTTTTCATTTTTTTGCGTTCTTTTTTTCGGTTGTCTTTTTGCTTTGCCGGTGTGTCGTCTTCACTTAAGGAGTCCGTATACACATCGGTCGGGTTATCCGACTTTTCGCTGTTTTCGACAGCCGGTTTTCTGCCGTCCGATGATTTATCGGACACCGAATTAAAATATATTCCGCCGTTGTTGTTGTCGTCTGCCACCGAGATTCCTCCGTCCGTCAGTTGTAAACTAAATAAAGTAACAATTATAATAACACATTTCACATATTATTACAAGTACCCTAAAAATAGATTAAA
>CAZTWO010000115.1:0-6131 GCA_964617965.1 uncultured Ruminococcus sp.
GAACCCTTCAATTATAACTTCCTCCGCCTTTTCCGGAGTAAGTCCGAATGTCATGAGCTTTAAGAGCTGTTCATTGTTTATTCTGCCGATTGCCGCTTCATGCACAATCTGCGCGTATTCGTCATTCGCTTCAATCGCGGGTATGGACTTTATTTTCGCCTTGTCCATAATGATTGAATCGCACTGAACGTGAGCGGCGCACTTTGCGTTTCCGACTGCAGTGGGGTGGAAAATCTGCGAGCTTTCGTCTTTAGCCACCGAGCGTGACACTATTCTCGCAGTCGCACCCTCGCCGTTGAGCGATATTTTCATATTTGACTCCGCATGCTGTTTGCCGTGGGTCATAATGCGTTCCGTAACATTAAACTTGGCATTAGATTTAAGCTCGGCTATTGTCTCACGGACTGTCGAGTCAACGCCCTTAATCTGCACGGTCTCCATTTCGCATGAGCCGTTGTCGTCTATATAAACTTCCGTTGTCGGGTTGAGCACTCTTGCGCCTGTGCCCTCGCCCTCGCCGTAGTGTTTTTCAACGTACTTTACGTGAGCGCCCTTGCCGATAAAAAAGCGGTGTATGCCGTCATGGCGGCTCTCCTGACAGCCGGAATTATGTATGCCGCATCCGGCTACAATCGTGACCGATGCTCCGTCGCCAATATAAAAATCATTATATACCTTGTCGTTTACGCCCGTCTCGGTCACTATTACCGGAATATATACCGTCTGACCCACCGAGCCGGATTTTACACGAATGTCAATTCCGGGCTTGTCGGTCTTTGATATGATTTCAATATCCTTTGTGTTTCTGCGTTCGATTCCCTGTCCGTTTTTGCGTATGTTGTATGCCGTCTCGGGCGGAATGTATTTTATGTCGGATATGGTATAGAGCAAATCTCTGTCTGTGTTCTCAAGCATTTGCGTCACCCTCCTTGCTGTCACTGCCCCTGAGGTCGCACTTGCGGTCAAACTCGCCCATAAGCGTGGGCAGAATTTCTTCCTTTGTGCCTCTTGTGCGGATGTGTCCGTCCGCTATTACTATAATTTCATCGGCAAGCTGCATTATACGCTCCTGATGCGATATTATCATAACGCTCTCGTTTCTTGCGGAGCTTATTCTCTTGAAGCTTTTTACAAGCATCGAGAAGCTCCACAGGTCAATGCCCGCCTCGGGCTCGTCATATATCGCAAGACCGAGCTCACGTGCCATAAGTGTCGCTATCTCTATTCTTTTGACTTCGCCGCCGGACAATGATGCGTCAACCTCACGATTTAAGTAATCCATAGAGCACAGTCCGACCTGTGTAAGATATGAACAGCACTCGTCTTCGGGCAGCTCCGAGCCGTGGGCAAGGCTTAAGAGTCTGCGAACGGTCAGCCCCTTAAAACGGGGAGGCTGCTGAAATGCATATCCTATACCGAGATTGGCTCTTTCTGTTATCGACATATTCGTAACGTCCGTGCCGTTATATATAATCTGCCCCTTTGTGGGGTGCTCGATGCCCATTATAAGGCGGGCAAGCGTCGATTTGCCGCCGCCGTTGGGGCCTGTAATAACAAGAAACTTGCCGTCATCAAGAGTAAATGATATATCATCGATAATCTCAAGATTTTTGCCGTCGGCTTCGTCCTTTACGTTAAAGCCGAGATTTTTTACTTCTAACATGATTACTCCTTTTTCGCTCGGGCGATTATATCAGCCCTTTGGCAATCAAAAATACAGCTATTATAATATGTAAAATAAACATTACTGGCAGACCGACCATAAACTTTTTATGCTTTGTCTTATGACGGATTATAAGCATCGTTATAAACATAGGGAGAGCGCCGCCCATGACACCCAGATACATAAGCGTGTTTTCGGGAACTCTGCCCCTGCCGTTTGTGTTCTTTTTAGAAATGATTTTGTCGTAAACCGTGAGCACAATGCCGGCAATCGACACCGCTGCCACATACAATAATATAAACAGTCCGACACCCGAAATTGATTTTGTGTCCATTATCAGAACTCGACCTTAATAAAGCAGTCGCCCTTACCGGCGTAAACCTGAAGCATCAGGCCGTTTGCGGTGTCTTTTATGTTATATTTCTTTGTGGAATATACCTTTTTGGGCTCTGCGGGCAGATAGACAAGAGTGGAAGTCTTAACATCCGCGTCACCGACATAGCTTAAATCGAAAGTCTTTGTATTTCTGTCGTAGCGGTAATATTTTATTTCACCGGCAACCGCAACGGGGAGCGGACGGCATATGATTTCGCCTATTTTGCTGTCGCAGAAATTATCGAAATAATGCCAGTATGTATTGCTCCATTTGTTTCTGTCGAACTTGTCAACAAGATGCTCGAGAGCCGGGTACTTTTCTCCGCCGTCAACCATGCCGCCCCACTCGCCGACAAGAACGGGCAAGCCGAGACGCTCCTGATTTGCTTCATGCTGATTGAATATATGGTCAATACGATAGGGGGACGCTTCATTTGTAAGCGGAGTGTCAACCGTTATGTCGTAGCCGTGCGGAGCGAAAGCAAAATCCTTTGCCCTCTCGCCGTTCTCGTCTGTCGGCACGGGGATTGAATACGGAATGCCGAGATTGGAATAATATGAGTTTTCGGCAAATATAACACCGTTTTCTTTAACGCTTCTTATAGCCGCCGCCGCTTTCATAAGGAACGGATAATATTTTTCAATATCAAACTTCTTAATAAGATCGTATCCGGCTTCTATCACGTGATGATATACAACGCTGTCGTCGGCAACGCTTAATGCGTCCATGATATTGCCACTCATAACGTCCTTTATTATCTTTTTGCGGTCAACACGCTTCGAGAACAGTCCGGTTGAAATGCCTCTCTTTACAAGCTGTCTGAAGACCTTGCCGCCGTCTTTTCCGGGGAACGGCTCGTTGAAAATGTCATAACCCATTATGGCATTGCAGTCAGAAAGATACCGGACGGTATATTTAAGCATATCGCAGTAACGGTCCTGAAGTCCCTCGCCCAGTATTTCCTTATTGTCCCAGAATGCGTCAAAGCAGGCGTGAATGTAGCCGTCGACAAAATAGCCCTCCGCCCATATGATATACGGAGCACGGGGTTTTGAAAGACACTTTACACATGCCCAGCTCGGTGCGCCGTCGCCTACGTTTATGTTGGACTTCGTATAAAGATCCTGATGCCAGTCGACATAAGCGTAAACGCCGTACTTTTCGCAGATTTTAAGAGCGTTCTTTACGCCGTCAAGATACTCTGTGTTATATACACCGGGCTCGGGCTCAATGCCCGCCCATGTAACACCGAGACGGATCATGTTTATGCCATTTTTGGCAAGCTTCGCCATAACTTCATCGGTTATGGGAGTCTTGAATCTTATAACGCCGTCCTCATCCTCGGCATAGTCCTTATAGACTATATTGACGCCGTTAAATATACGCTGACGACCGGTGTCGTCAATAAATCTTGTATCTGAGGTGTGTATTGTATTCATATTATCTTTCCTTTCATTACAATTAGCAATTAGCAGTTAGCAATTAGCAATGAATGAAAACGCTGAAGCGTTTTGGATTGTAAAGCTTCGCAAACAATTAGCTTGTTTTTGAAAAGTTATTTTAATTTCTGCGGAGCTATATAAATCAAGTCCGCAGGACTTCCGAAATTGCTAATTGCTCATTGCTAATTGCTAATTATATTGTATGTTTTTTCTCAAAAGCTTTTATTTATCCTCAACTTCCCCCAACGCTTCCAATTCCTCCTTATTCACCGTAATATTTGCATCCTTTATAAGCTTAACGGACTTGCGGTGATAGAGTGACGGGGCGGCTTCTTTTGCCCTGTCAAGGCGGACCTTGAGCATACCGGTAAGCAGGTTGTTGTCAATAACCTCGCCCCTGCCGTCGGCGGTTTCGACAATTGCTCCGATTTTGGGAGTGTGACGCAGAAGATGATCATACGATGCCTGTTCATATTTAAGACAGCACATAAGTCTGCCGCATGCACCGCTTATTTTTATTGTATTGAGTGACAGCCCCTGCTCCTTTGCCATTTTTATGGAGACAGGCTGAAAGTCGTGCAGAAACTCCTTGCAGCAGAACGGTCTGCCGCATATGCCTATGCCGCCGAGCATTCTCGCTTCGTCCCTCACGCCTATCTGTCTTAATTCTATGCGGACTCTGAAAACGCCCGCAAGGCTCTTTACAAGCTCTCTGAAATCGACTCGTTCGGGGGCGGTATAGAAGAACAGAATTTTTGAACCGTCAAATGTATACTCGACATCGACCAAGTGCATATCAAGTCCGAAATGGGCTATTTTCTGTTCGCAGATTGAAAACGCCTCTTTTTCTTTGGCCTTGTTTGCCTTAACCTTCTTCAGATCCTCTTCTGTCGCAACACGAACGATGGCCTTGAGCGGCTTTACGATTGTTTCATCGGGGACTTCCCTGTTTTCGCTCGCGCACTCGCCGCACTCAAGCCCCCTTATTGTTTCAACTATGACCTTTTTGCCCTTTGGGACTGTCTGCCCCGCAGGATCGAAATAATAAACCTTTCCGGTTTCCTTGAATTTTACACCTATAACTTCTGCCATGGCGTTCTCCTTATTTTGCGTTAATGACGTTATTAAGCATCATTGAAAACTGTGTTATCATTAAATTCGCGTTTGCGTAACCGTCCGCAAGCGATATTATTCTGTCGGCTGTGTCTTTGAGCATCAGTATCTGCCGAACCGATAATCTTGATGCCATATTTATCGCAAGCGTCTCATTGTCGGACAGAAGTCTTGCCCCCGCCTGCTCCGCCGCCGCATCCCTTGCCGCTTCGTTGAGCTTTACGGCGACACGCTTCATAATATCTCTGTCTTTGTTCATCGGCGCTAAGGACATCATTATGTCATACTCCGTGCCGCCGAGCATCGCTTTGATTATATCGGACAGAATTTCACTTACCTTTTCGTCCTTCTTTTTAGACGTTGCAGTATTTATATCGCCTAAAGAATACTCGACCGTTCTTGAAATAACCGTTGTCAGAAAGCACTCACGGCGAACGGACGTAAACAGAAACATCACAAAATCGGGCGGCTCTTCTATCGATTTAAGAAGGGCGTTCTGAACTATATCGGACAGCGACTCATCGACCTCGGGGAAATAATACACCTTGTTTTCGGCTTCGTTCGGGGCTAAGTACATGGTGTCACGCACTTCGTTTCTTATCTGCTCGACAGAAAGCTTTTTTCTGCCCTTTGTCGGTTCTATTACAATGACATCGGGGTGTACGCCCTTTTTTACCTTGAAGCAATTTGAACATTTGCCGCACGGCACACCGCTGTCCGCAGAGCACAGAACGGCGGAAATAATTTCTCTCGCACTGTCTTTTCTCAGCTTTTCACTGCCGCCCGTGAGCATTACACTCTGGGGCAGTCTGCGGCGGGCGGCGAGGTTCCGTACAGCCGTTCTTGTCGCTTCGGGAATTGAATTATCCGAAAAAATCATCTTGATTTATACCTTTAAGAACTTTTCGACATCAAGCACAAACACGGTGGCGCCTCCGACCGTAATCTCCACGGGCAGAGCGGTAAAATACTGCTCGGCGTTTGCGATGCTCGATGACTGTATTATCTCGGTATGCTTTTTGCAGCACTCCGTTATTATCTTTAACGCTTCATCAACACGGCTATCCTCAGCACCGATTAAGAGCGTTACATTCCCGGCACGCAGAAAACCGCCGGTTGTCGAAAGCTTTGTGGACATAAGTCCCGCCTTGTTAAGCCTTGTGACAACGGTTGAAGAATCTTCTTTGCTTATGATGGCAACTATTAATTTCATAAATACAACCTCTTTTTTTGTATTCATAATTTGGGTAAAGCAATACGAATGTAAAATGCATAATATGAATGTAGAATGCATAATGTAGAATGCTCAATATGAATGTAGAATGCATAATGTAGAATGCATAATGAAGGAAGGCACAAAGTGCCTTGGATTATAAGCTTCGCAAACATTAAAGTTAGTTTTCTCGGATGTTTTTATATTTTGCAGAGCCTTTTAATGCAGAATGCATAATGAAGGAAGGCACAAAGTGCCTTGGATTATATGCTTCGCAAACATTAAAGTTAGTTTTCTCGGATGTTTTTATATTTTGCAGAGCCT
>CAZTWO010000116.1:0-2984 GCA_964617965.1 uncultured Ruminococcus sp.
TCTGTCTGTCTGTCTGTCTGTCTGTCTGTCTGTCTGTCTGTCTGTCTGTCTGTTAGAAATTGTCGCAGAATTCATTTTTGCTGTCAACCCTTTTTTCTTTATTCCACACAAATTATTTTACAATTTATTAACAGATAAGTCAAGAGTAAAATTTGTAACGATTTAACTACATCAGATATTTTTACGGTTGAAAGAGAAGCAAGAACAGAGTATAATCTTAGCTGAAAAAAAGGAACGGTGAGACAGAATGGAAAACGAGAAGCAGGAATTCGGTTTTTGGACAACAGTCGAAAAGATAACGGGGCAGATTAACAGGCAGCAGCTGTTGTGGTCGTTTGTGTTTACATACGCAATCGGGCTTATAGCTCATGCATATGCGTTTCTTAATCTGCTTGCAAGTCACGACTCGCTTAAAGAGTTTGCTTACAACAAAGATTATTGGATCTGGAAAATTCAGCTCGGCAGATATCTGAAGCCGTTATATGATTTTGTGCTCGGCAAGTTCGGAAGCTTTCCGTGGACAAACGGGCTTATAGCACTGCTGTGGCTTTCTTTGTCCGTATATTTTGTCGTGAGAATTTTCGGATTTGAAAAGAAAAGCCACATTGCGATTATAGCGGGCATTATGTCAACAAACATAGTTGTGTCATCGCTTGCGGCAACGTATATGCCGGATCTCAGCAGCAATATGCTGTCACTTCTGTTTGCGGTTTTCGCATGTTTCCTGTGGCTTAAAATGACCGAAAATATAAAATCGCTAAAAAAGTCTCACATTGCTCTGATGTCACTTTGCACTTCGTTTCTGCTGTTCCTGTCAATGGGAATCTATCAGGCGTTTCTGTTCGTATTTATAGCAATTGTTCTTATCGTTTCAATTCAGAGACTTATGACAAATCCCGAAAAAGTAAAGACTGTCTGGCTTAATGACATTATTGCGGCGGTCGACACCCTCATAGGGGGGGGGATGTACTACCTGGGGCTTAAGCTGAGCACTCTTATAACGGGAATAGAACAGGTTGACGGATACAACAGTGTAAAAAACGCATGGACAAACACCGAATCATTCGCTTACAGAATAGGCGCGACACTTTATGAATTTATTTTCTATACTCTTGCCGACAGCGAATATGTATATCCCACAATTATAACATTCGGCATAAACGTAGCTCTTGCACTGCTGTGTATTATTTCAATTTTCAGTGCATTCAGAGACAAAAAGAATTCCGAAAATAGAAAATCCGCATTTATTTCAATAGTATTGTTTGTCTGTGCGCTGCCGTTTGTCATGTGCGGAACAAGATTGCTCAATTCCTCTATCCATACGCTTATGATATATGCATGCTTTTTTACATATGTATTATATCTGTGCATAGCGGAAACGAGATACAGAATAACGCAAAAGAATTTTCTTAAAAGAATTACTTGCGTGCTTCTTTGCTGTTTTATATTCATAAACATTCAGACCGCAAACGCCGGATATGTCAAGAAAAGCACCGAACAGCAGTCAACACTTTCGGTTATGACAAGGGTTATCGATAAGATAGAAACAACCGACGGCTACAAGCCGGGTGAAACACCTGTTGCTTTTATCGGTGTTCCCGGCAATTACACACAGGAATATGAAGAGTTTTCAAACTTTTCGAAAAGTACCGGGCTTCTTTATCATAACGCCATAACATTTTATGGTTACTATGAGCCTTACTTTGATATTATTCTTAAAGCGGATATCAATATCGCAGACAGCGAAACCGCAGATAAAATCACGCTGACAGACCGGGCAAAAGCCATGCCCGTGTTCCCCGCTGAAGGCAGCGTCAAAGTAATTGACGGCACGGTTGTTGTTAAATTTACAACACCTTACACGGACATTCCGAGATGCATTGAAAATATAACAACAGATGAGTAATGCTATTGACAAACAGCACATAAAAATATTAAAATGAGATTAACAAAATGTTAAAGGAGAGGCAATATGAAAAAAACAGCGGCAATTATAGGCGCACTCGGTACGGTGCTCGCTTTAAGAGTAGGCTTAAGATATTTTCTTTACCATGAGGTTATCGACTCCGACGGCAAGATTTTCAGCATAATCGGAAACGCCGTTACAAAAAAGAAGGTCGGTGACGACAGCGGTGAAGAAAAAGAGCCGGACGACAGAGTCACATGGTTCCACAATCAGAAATTCGAAGAGTATGAAATCGAAAGCGATGACGGCATAAAGCTTAAAGGCTATCTGCTCCCGGCGGAGAAAAAGACAAACAAATTTATTTTCTGCTCGCACGGATACAGAAGCTCGGGCAAGGACGGCTTTACACTTCAGACAAAGTTTTTGCACGATCAGGGGCTGAATGTCTTTCTTGTCGATCACAGAGGATGCGGCGAGAGCGACGGCAGGCACATTACCTTCGGCAACAAAGAGAGCAAGGACTGCATAAAGTGGCTTAACTTTCTTATTGAAAAATTCGGCGATGATATTCAGATTGCCATTTACGGCGTGTCGCTCGGCTCTGCTACCGTTATGATGATGACAGGTGACGAGACACTTCCCGATAATGTTAAGTTTACGGTTGCCGACTGCGGTTATACTTCCGCATGGAACGAGTTTGCCGATGTTATTGACGTTATGGGCCCCGTCAAGTATCCCCTGCTCTACGGTGCAAATGCTTTCAGCAAGGCAATCGCGGGATTTGACTTTAAGGATACAGACGCACTCGAGAGCGTAAAGCACGCCAAAATTCCGATACTGTTCATTCACGGCGGCAACGATGACTTTATAAAGCCCACAATGTGTTATGAACTGTATGAAGCGACAAGCGCACCGGCTAAAGACATTCTTATTGTTGACGGTGCATGGCACGCAAAGAGCTACGAAACAAACTCCGAGATTTACGAAGCGAAATTCAAGGAGTACATTGACAAATATTTTGACTGATATTTAAAAATCAAAACCGCGGTGTCGGCAGATCTCTCTGTCAACACCGCGG
>CAZTWO010000116.1:3084-6073 GCA_964617965.1 uncultured Ruminococcus sp.
TTACATCAGGCTTCTGTAAAGCTCTTCGATTTCCTCAACGCTTGTGTCTCTGGGGTTGCCGGGACGGCATGCATCAGCGAATGCGTCAACTGCGAGAGCGTGAACATCCTCTTCTTTTACAACGCCCTTAAGCGAAAGAGTAATGCCGACATCCTCTGCGAGCTGCTTAACAGCATCGCATGCGGCCTTTCTGTACTCGTCAACGGTCATATCGTCAACGCCCTTAACGCCCATGGCTCTTGCGATTTCACGGTACTTTTCACCTGTGAAGGGAGCATTGTAAGCCATAACGGTAGGCAGAAGTGTAGCGCATGCCTTGCCGTGAGGCATATCATAGTAAGCGGAAAGAGTATGAGCCATTGAGTGGTCAACACCGAGGCCTACGTTTGAGAAGCCCATACCGGCGACATACTGACCGAGAGCCATGCCCTCTCTGCCGTCGCTCTCGTTCTTAACTGCGCCGCGAAGGTTCTTGGCGATGATTTCGATGGCCTTAATGTGGAACATATCCGAAAGCTCCCATGCGCCCTTGGTAATGTAGCCTTCGATTGCGTGAGTAAGGGCATCCATACCGGTAGCGGCAGTAAGAGAAGCGGGCATTGAGCTCATCATCTCGGGATCGACAACTGCGACAACGGGAATATCGTGAACGTCAACGCAGACGAACTTACGCTTTTTCTCTACATCGGTGATAACATAGTTAATTGTAACTTCCGCTGCCGTGCCTGCTGTTGTGGGAACTGCGATAATGGGAACGCAGGGCTTCTTTGTGGGGGATACGCCTTCAAGAGAACGGACATCCTCAAACTCGGGGTTCGCGACAATTATGCCGATAGCCTTGGATGTATCCATTGATGAACCGCCGCCGACAGCGACTATGCAGTCTGCACCGGACTTTTTGAATTCCTCAACGCCGTGCTGAACGTTTTCGATTGTGGGATTGGCTTTGATATCGGAATAAACGGTATAGGGGATCTTTGCTTCGTCAAGAAGAGCCGTTACCTTTCCGGTAATACCGAATTTAATAAGATCGGGGTCACTTGCAAGGAAAACTTTTTTGAAACCGCGTGCGGCGACTTCCTCGGGGATAACCTTAATAGCACCTGCGCCGTGATAAGAGGTTTCGTTCAAAATAAATCTGTTCATAGCAAACACACCTTTCAATTTTCTTTTTTTGTATAATAACGGATAAACTCCGTATTTACCTTAAATTACGCTCTTAATGACAGAACATTTTTTTCGTATTCGTCAATTGCGGCAAAATAGTCATCGGAGACATTCTGTCTTTTAAGATATTCTTCCCACACGTCGCCGAAGGGCATTGTTTTCATATTTTCGGACAGTACCATAAGCTCGGTAAAACGGCTCTCGTTCTGCAGTTCTTTCATTTTGTCGTTCGGCTGAAGCAGAGCGAAAAGCAATGATTTCTGTACACTGCGTAGACCTGTCACCCATGCGGAAATACGGTTAATGGAAGCGTCAAAATAGTCGGTTGCGATAAACACGCGATCAAGCGCATCATTTCTGACAATCTCTTTGCATATCTCTTTTGTTTCGTCATCGAAGATAACAACATGGTCAGAGTCCCAGCGAACACCGCGTGTTATGTGAAGTGCGATTTTGTCATTAAAGAGAAGCATGGAAGAAATTTTGTCGGACACAAGCTCCGTGGGGTGATAGTGACCGTTATCCATAAGCGGTGTTATACCCTTTGAAGCGACATAGTTCATGCAGAACTCAGCCGAACCGACCGTGTAGCTCTCAAGCCCTATGCCGAAAACCTTTGACTCAAGAGTAACATATACCTTTTTGCGGTCAAATGGGACAGACAGAATCTCGTCAAGACTCTCTTTAAAACGCATGCGAGGTCCTAATCTGTCGGCGGGGATATCTTTATAACCGTCGGGAATCCATATATTCATGACACAGGGAACGCCCGTCTCGTTTGCGAAATATTCGGATATTTCAAGACATCTCTTGCCGTGTTCAACCCAGAATCTGCGAACGGATTCATCGGGGGACGACAGCGTGAGATTGTCTTTTACCATTGCGTGAGAAAAGAATGTGGGGTTAAAATCGATGCCCACTCCCCTTTCTTTGGCGAACTCAACCCACTTTTTAAAGTGCTTCGGTTCAAGTGCGTCACGGTCGGCAAATTCACCGTCTTCAAATATCGCATATGAAGCGTGAAGATTAAGTTTCTTTTTGCCGGGAACAAGAGAAAACACCTTGTCGATATCCGCCATAAGCTCCTGTGGGGTGCGTGCCTTGCCGGGGTAATTGCCGGTGGTCTGGATGCCGCCCGAGAGTGCCTGTTTTGAATCAAAGCCGCAGACATCATCACCCTGCCAGCAGTGAACGGACACGGCGGTATCGGCAAGCTTCTCGATAGCCTTTTCGGTATCGATGCCGTATAAAGCATATTTCTGTTTTGCTTCGGAATAACTCATTTTATTCTCCTCTTAACGAATATTTATTGTAAACCGAACCGGTGTCAAGCTCCTTCCACAGAAACTCACCGTTTTCGTATGTCATATATGATCTTTTTGAACCGTCTTTGGGGATTGACAGCGACCCGGGATTGAGATACACGAAGTCTCCGCAGTTTTCGCACACCGGTATGTGCGTGTGGCCGTGAAGAAGTATGTCACCCTTTATAAACGGCAATGGGTTTGATTTGTTATATTTGTGTCCGTGCGTTATCCACACGTTTTTGCCGTCAAGCAGAAGAACACCGTATTCGGCAAGCACCGGAAAATCAAGTACCATCTGGTCGACTTCGCAGTCGCAGTTTCCTCTGACACAGACTAATTTTTCGGCAATGCCGTTAAGAAGAGAGATAACTTCTTTCGGAGCATAGCCGTCGGGCAGGTCGTTTCGTGGACCGTGATATAAAATGTCGCCCAAAAATATGATTTTGTCGGCTTTTTCGGCTTCAAAACGCTCCAACAGCTTTTTGCAGTAAAGTGCGGAGCCGTGAAGGTCGGAC
>CAZTWO010000117.1:0-6061 GCA_964617965.1 uncultured Ruminococcus sp.
AGTTTGACTTCAGAGAGCGTGTTGACATAAAACAGCTCTGCTCGCTCATTTCGGCGTTTGTGCTGTAACAGTCGGCCTGTCGCATTTGTAATATCCTTCACAAAATCTTCTCTGTGTCTTGCAATATTCTATGCACTATGCTAAAATATTTCCGAGATAATTTTGAGAGTGAGGGATTTTATGGCAAAGTGCCCGAAGTGCGGATATCATCTGCACATATATAACATAAGTCAGTTCTGCCCGAAGTGCGGCGTAAATATGCGATATGTCGATTTTGAAGAAAACTTTCTGCGTGAGGCAAAGCAGGCGGAACTGTCGCACTCCGTTGTCAAGGTCAGGTTTGCACGTGTTAAGGCGGCGTTAATCGGCGGTCGGATGCAGATACTCCGTCTTGTTGTGTGCCTTCTGCCGCTTTTGAGCCTGCTTATTCCGAGCGGGACGGCTGCTGTAACTCTGCCGTTTTGCTCCGACAGTGTGGGCTTCAGTGCGTTGGGGCTTTATTCGATTTTCACAAACGGCGTTTTTAATTATATAAACACAATGACCTCTTCCGAGCTGCTCGGCAGGGGTTTTTCGCTTTTGCGGTCTGCGATTTTCGCTTACTGTGTGCCGGCGGTTTTCGCCGTGATAATATTGCTTCTGACAATACTCTGTTTTCTCAGCATAAAAAATATGCAGAAAATAATTGCCGGCGTTTCGTTTGTCGGTGCCGGGTGTTCCGTAGCGGCACTTGTTTTCAATTTTATTTTAGCAGGCAAACTTACGGCGTATACCGGTACGGATATTCTGACCTCGTCGGGCGGGGTCGGACTTATTGTGACGGCTCTTATGTTCGCCCTTGTCGCCGTCGTGAATATAATTCTCGACAAAAAGGGGATTGAAGTGAAATATCCCGAGGGCAGTGTCGAGCGTGCGGAGATTTACAGAAAGGTAAAGTCCGGTGAAGTAAATCTCGATGACCTTCCTCAGCCCGTTGTCGAAACAGCCGAAACAAGAAAAATAGACGAGGAGATAGAAAAAGAGAACAACAGATTAAAGGGGGCAGGGGAGCATGAATAAAAAAATCGACAAATCCAAAATTATTCTGATTTGTGTAATTGTTTTTCTGTGTGCCGTCTTTGTCGCCGGTTTTGCGTGGGGACTGTCAAGCGTGCTGGCGATGGAGGGCGCGTATCCTCCCGTCGAAAATGAAGCAGGCGTTATTGATATTCCGACCGGCATATCTTCCGCTGTCAGAACTCTGAAAGACGCAGTTGAAAATGCCGAAAGCAATTCCCCCGCTCTAAAAAACACGCATACCTTTACCGTGCAGGAGAACAGCCTGAAGACCGACGGCACAGACACTCTTACAAAAACAGTCGGTCATATTCTGCCGGGTTTCGACAGTGCACTTGACAATATCGCCGAGACAAATATAGATTTCGGCGGCAGGATAAGCGCGATTCTTGTAAATCCCAAAATCCGTGAAACAGATGTCGCCGAATTTTATGACGGAAATATAACATATGTCTGTGCGTCCTGTTCTGCGGAGTCTGCATATTACTGCCGCACCTGTCCGAATTGCGGAAACGGCGAATGTGAAACAAAAACGGATTCGTACATATATTATGTCTGTCTGTCGTGCGGTGAAGAGTGTGACACGCCGGCAGAGAGCTGTGAAAAATGCGGAAGCACTCAGAGCTATAACGAAAAATACCGTGACGAATATAATATTACACTTGAAATAAACAACAGGGACTCTTCTCTTTTAACACGTCTGTTTGCCGACGATACAGCCGAAAAGATAAGCGATGCGGTAAATTCCGTCTGTTCCGATAATAATTTTATTCTTAAGGATACAGACACGAATTGTCTGAAGGCATATGTAAAATACGGAATTAACAGGCTGACGGGTGAAATTACATACATGAAATTTGTCCGCCGGAGTGATGTCAAACTTGTTCTGTCGTTTAAAAACGGCTTAGAGTCTCTCGGCGAAAAAACGGTGTCGTTTGTGATTGTCGAAGAGAATAATTTCGAATTTAGCTGGCCTTCGCTGAAGCTGAATGAGGTCACGGCAACGGTCGAGCCGAAGGGCAACGGCAATCTTCTTGCGACGCTCACATGCAGCGATGCGGCAAAAACCGATGTTACATGGACTTCATCGGACGAAAATATTCTTACCGTCGACAGCGAGGGCTACTACAAAGCCGGCAAGACAGCGGGCAGCGCTGTTGTGACCGCAAGCTTTGAGTTTAACGGAAAAACATACACGGATTCGTGTGTTGTAAATGTCCGTTACAGTGTCGAGTCGTCAAGAATGAACAGACGCAAGCTTACACTGACTGTCGGAGAAACGGAAAAACTGAAAGTCAGAATATCCCCGTCAAACGCCACCGTCAAGACCGTAAAATGGTACACAACGGACGAAAATATTGTTACGGTCGATTCGGACGGAAATATAAAAGCCGTGGCAAAGGGAACGGCGACGGTGTACACGCTGACGGATGACGGCTATTATAAATCTTCGTGTGAGGTGAGTGTGGAATGAGTGAATCGAAGAAACAGACAAAAAGCTTTGTCGAAGGCGTATTCTCCGCTGAAGAAAACTCCGCCGCCTCGATAAAAAGCGAGCGCCTCGGAAAATACAGCTCCCTTGCGGTCAGGATGTTCCACACAGGTGTATTGACACCAAAAGAAATGATGTGGCCGGCGATAGGGCAGTTTGCCGCAAAAATGCTTGTCGGCCTCAATGCGTATCAGAAGCTCTATTTTATCAACGTACTCAAAATCGACATGACATATGTCACGCTGATTTTAACGCTCATCGGCATTTATGATGTGCTTAATAACCCCTTAATGGGCATTGCGTACGACAGAACCAGAACCCGCTGGGGCAAGGCTCGGCCCTATATTTTCGGTGCGGCGATACCGTATTTTCTGTCAACCGCCGTGCTGTACTCGGGTGCGATGTTTTTAGGCGACCGAGCGGGAAACGACCCCCGAAAGATAATTTTCGTTTTCGTTATGCTGTTTATACAGGAGACGGTCTCGACGATTTACACAATTCCCCGTGACAATCTTGTGACGCTTCAGACGGCAAACCCCGGCGACAGAATAGCAGTCGGACTTTTGCAGCAGTATGTGGGTGAGGCCGGTTCTCAGCTTGTCTATCTTATTTTTCTGCCGCTTATGGAGCTTAACAACAAGGGTTATGTCAATATTCCGATGCCGGTTGTGTTCTTTATTCTGTCAACGATTACATGCTCCGTCGGCGCTCTCGGCAACATAGGCATGGCAATAGGGTGCAGGGAGCGAATTGCCCTTCAGCCGAAGCCCGCACCCGTTATGAAGTCGCTGTTCTATATTCTCAAGAACAAATACGCCCTCAGAAACTTTATTGCGGAATTTGCTCTGGGACTGTGGAGCAACGGCGGCTATTCGTGGGACGTTGTAACTCAGCAGGAGATTTTCGGCGGCTCTATTCCGTCAATGATAGCTTATCTGCCGTACAACACGCTTGACTACTTAAGCATCGGACTTATTCCGAAATTCCGGAAGATTTTCAAGAACAACAACCGCCGAGCCGTTATCGCTCTCAGATGCTGGGACTTTGTCAGCTGTATTCTTATGGTGATTATCGGCGACAGATTTATTGACAAAAAGTGGATAATGGTGGGGCTTTACGGTCTGTTCGGCGGACTCAACGCCCTTAATAACGGCCCGTCAAACGTGTTCGAAGCGGAGCTTAAAAGAGAGGTCAACGACTATACCGAATATGTGACCGGTGAACGCCCCGACGGCACAATAGGACTTATAACGGGCCTGCTTACCAAAGTCACGGCTCCCATAAACGCCCTGCTTACGATTAAGCTTTTCAAGTGGTCGGGGTATGATTCGACACTGCCGATGCTCCCGTGGGCGCAGGGGAACAGGAATGTTTATAAGCGTGTGTTCTTTCTGTTCTACGGCATGACGGCATTCCCGAATATCATTTCGATGATTCCGTATCTCTTCTATGACCTTGAAGGCGAAAAACGCGAAAAAATGTACATTGCCCTCAACGAACGCCGTGCATTGCTTGCAAAAGAGCAGTCCGTCAGCGACGAGCTAAAAGACATAATCGAGGCACTTGAGGAGGATGAAAAATAGCATTCGCTCATGTTTTGTGAAAAAGTCGAGATTATTCGCTCATGTTTTGTGAAAAAGTCGAGATTATTCGCTCATATTTTGTGAAAGTAAAATTAAATCCGAGAAAAGACAATAAAAAACACCCTCGACGGACGGCTCCGGCGGGGGTGTGTGATTATAAGAATTAAATATTATTCAGTGTAATTCTTTGCCTTGTCGAATTCGTCCTCGAGCTCCTTTGAGGGCTTTTCGGTAAGAAGGGATACGACAACGATAAAGATTGAAGAGATGATGAAAGCGGGCATAAGCTCATAGATGCCGAAGATGCCGCCGAGGGGCTTTAAGAGGAGCTTCCATACAAAAACCATCACGCCGCCCGAAACCATGCCGGCGATTGCGCCCGGTCTGTTTGTACGTTTCCAGAAAAGCGAGAACAGCATAATCGGTCCGAATGTCGCGCCGAAGCCCGACCACGCGAACGAAACTATATCAAAAATGACACTGTCGTCGTCCCATGCGATCGCCATGCCGATAACGGTGATGACAACGAGCATGATTCTCGAAACACGCATGACCTGTTTGTCTGTGGCGTTCTTTTTGATGATGCCCTCAAACAGGTTCTTTGATACAGCGGATGCCGCAATAAGAAGATAGGAGTCCGAGGAGCTGATTGTCGCCGCCAATATACCTGCCATTACAACGCCCGCAAGAAGGGGATGGAACAACAGCTTGGCAAGATTTGCGAAAACGTTTTCCGCACCGCTCTGTGTAGCGAGGGCCGTGTCTGTGGCGAGCAGATATCTGCCGAGAACACCTATAAACACGGCGCATGTGAGTGAAATGAGAACCCATACGGTGGCAATTCTGCGTGATCTCTTAAGCTCACTGCTCTTTCTGATGGCCATAAAACGAAGAAGAACCTGAGGCATTCCGAAATATCCGAGACCCCATGAAAGAGTTGAGAGAATGGTAAGGAAGCCGTAGCTTGAAGCCTCTCCGAATAGGGGAGAGCCGTTTGACGACAGCTGAACACCGGCTTCGTCCACAACGGGTGTCGCCTGCTCGATAAGTGTGAGATAACCGGGAATAGCTTTGGCGTTTTCTATAACCGCACCGAAACCGCCGGCATGAACAACACCGCATGCAAGCACACCTACAAGAGCGATAACCATAACGACAGCCTGCATGAAGTCCGAGGCACTCTCAGCCAGAAATCCGCCGAGGATAGTATAGAGCAGAACGAATGCCGCACCGACTATCATCATTGAGTGATATGAATAGCCGAACAGACCCGAGAACAGCTTGCCGCATGTTACAAAGCAGCTTGCAGCATATACTGTAAAGAATATGAGAATGAATACAGCCGCAATTCCGAGAATGACTTTTTTCTTTTCGTGGAAGCGATTGCTTAAGAAGTCCGGGACTGTGATGGCGTCACCGGAAACAATTGAATACGCACGAAGTCTTTTTGAAACGATAAGCCAGTTTATGTATGTGCCGACGGCAAGACCGATTGCAGTCCATGCCGCATCCGCAATGCCGCACCAGTAGGCGACACCGGGCAGACCCATAAGAAGCCAGCCGCTCATGTCGGACGCTTCCGCACTCATTGCCGCAACCCACGGACCAAGCGAACGGCCGCCCAGGAAGTAGTTTTCGGAGTTTGCGTGAGAGCGTCTTGCAAAAAATACGCCGATGCCTATAACGATAAGCATGTAGGCTACCATGGCTATAAGGAGCTGAATTTTTTCACTGTCCATAAATTATTCTCCTTTGATGAGAGATGAGATATAATTGCATCAGTATACCATGGAATGAATAAATATGCAAGACAAATTTAATATTTCAATTAAAATATGCATAAGTTTTTAATGCATAATGTAGAATGCATAATGTAGAATGTAGAATGTAGAATGCATAATGCATAATGTCGGAAGACACTGCGTGTCTT
>CAZTWO010000118.1:0-5983 GCA_964617965.1 uncultured Ruminococcus sp.
CGAAAAGCCCGTCAAGAACACCGTTCTCCATATCGGCTATGTTATAGAGAGTGTCAAGCACATTAAATGTTTCTTCAAGATTTCTTCTCGCACTCAGCCAGCCTCCGCCATCGGTAATCCATACGAATTTAAAATCAGAAACCGTGTCTGCTTCTTCGGCTATCATTTTGTAGCTTCTTGCGGTTTCGTTCAGCTTAGAGCCGCCGCTTGTATAGAAGTTGGTTTCTATTACAAATACGGTGTCTGATGTCTTTACAACAAAATCCCATCTTTTTGCGGATGTTCCTTCGGCTGAAATTGGTGACAGGTCAATATCCCATTTGCGTTCAATCTCGTCTAAATACATTTCTTTGTAATATTCAACGCCGCTCTTTTTCAGGAAACATTCGACCAGATTTTCCATCTGATGACCGCCGCGGTTTTTACGCCCGTTTGAACCAAGACCGACCTCAACACCGGTCACATAATCATAAAGACTGCCGATAATGTGATTTTCGAGCATTTCAAACAGTCCGGTTTTTCGCATAAAATATTTATACTGTTCAACACTCTGCGTGGGACCGTTAAAATCATATCGAATTGCACCGTTTTCGTCTTGGCAAAAAATTTCATTTTCACGAACGGCAAGCAAAATCGGAATCGCTTTAAGGCATTCCGGATACTTGTTTATTATCTCTTCGAAATCGGCTTCAATGTTCTTTGAGCCTGTCAGCGAGTTTAAAATGTTTATCTCGATTTTCAGCTTTTCCGCATTTTCATAGACTTTAGAAAAGTCCGTATAATAATCATAACCGTTAATCGACTGTCTGAAGGTGCTTAACCATTCATTAAAGTTTCGTTTCTGCATGTATGCTTTAACCTCTCTTTTGATATTTCAAGGTATTCGGGGCAATTATCGATGCCGATATAAAATCTGCCGAGCTCTTTGCATGCAACCCCCGTAGTTGACGAGCCGCAAAACGGGTCCAGCACCACAGCACCCTCGACAGTGGAGGCAAGAACTATTCGCTCCAACAGATACAGCGGCTTCTGCGTCGGATGTTTTCCGTATTTCTTTTCCTGAGGTGAAGTCAATGCACCCGTCCAGACATCCTTCATCTGCTTGCCGCCGTTTATATGCTTCATCAAGTCATAGTTAAACAGATGGTGCGAGGATTTTTCCGCTTTTCTTGCCCAGAGAATTGTTTCGGTGCTGTGTGTAAAGCACCTGCAGGCAAGATTAGGCGGAGGATTTGTCTTTTGCCACGTAATGTTATTGAGTATCTTAAAGCCCTCTTGTTCGAGAGCCATTCCGACTGAATATATATTGTGTAGAGTGCCGCTAATCCAGATTGTTCCGTCAGGCTTTAACACCTTTTTGCAGAGCCTTACCCATTTTCTGTTAAACTCGTGTTTTTCTTCAAGTGTGCCTATTTTGTCCCAGTCACCCTTGTTTACGGATACCGCCTTGCCGCCGCTGCACGAAATGCCGTCATTTGAGAGGAAATACGGCGGATCGGCAAAAATCATATCTATACTCTCGGGCACCGTTCGCGCCAATGCATCAAAAGTATCCTCTAAAAAAAGTGCGGATGATTCATCTTTGTAAAATGGCTTGCTGCCTCTGATATAAATTCCCATATCAATAATTTGTAACAAGCACTTCCCTGCCTGTCCTCTTTGCGGCGTTTCGGTTTATCATGCGTTTTACGTCAACGGAGCGAATGTTATAGCCTTCATACAAAGAATGAACGGTCGGCACATCATTATTCGACAGCATAAGTTTTGCCCCTTTTTTATCAAGCTTTCTGAACAGCTCGGCAAGTCTTTTGTGTTCATCAAAAGAAAAACCTTCTTTTGTGTAATCCGTAAAATCGGCTGTTTCGCTTTCGGGAAGATATGGGCTGTCAAAATACACAAAATCTCCCTCTTCTACGCCTTCACACGCTTTTTCAAAATCCATGCATTCAACGGTGACATTGTTTTCGTTAAGATATTCGGATATCGCAACTATATTTTCGACATCGGCAGATTTTCCGCCAACACGGTTATTATACGGAACATTGAAAAGTCCTTTTCCGTTAACTCTGTATAAGCCGTTAAAGCAATGCTTGTTAATCCATATCATTATGGCGGCACACTCCGCGTCAAGCTCTCTGTTCAGAATCTTCTGATTATACTTTGTGCGGATTTCGTAATAAAAATCCTTGTCGCAGTCGTGTCGGTCAAGCGTTTCAAGAATTGTGAGTACATCCGTATGGCTGTTTTTTATCTGCCGATAAAGGTTAACCAGCTGTTCATTGATATCATTCAGCACAGCCATATTCGGTGAGACAGCAAGAAAAACCGCGCCGCCGCCGACAAACGGTTCATAATAGTTATTGTATTCTTTCGGCATATTGCCGACAATGCTTTCAAGTAACTGAGTTTTTCCGCCTGCCCATTTAAGCACAGGTGTCATATTTCGCTTAACCATTGAAGCCCCTTTCACAAGCCACGCACTGACAACGAAGTATTGGTTTCTCGCAGAACGATATTTTAGGTTCCGTCTTTTGACAGTTGACAAAACAGCCGTCAGAATGTAATATAACTTCTGAGAATATTTTATGTGAAGTTTTATTCTTTGTCAAGGTCAATGTCATTATCGCAGTTTGACGGGAACTTAAATTTTTGAAAATAGTACTTGATTTTTGCGGCGGGGTATGGTATCATACTTAGGCGTTCGCGTGGGTGGGGCACTCCCCTCACCGCGGTTAGTACGCAAAATACTAAAGCGGATGGTCCTCTGACCGGGTTTGCGGTGCATGAACATCTGAAAAATAATTCGGAGGTCTAAAAAATGGACGCATTAAAACTCATGTCAGACGCATGTCTCAAGTCAGAAATCCCCGTCATCGAAGTCGGTGACACAGTCAACGTACAGGTAAAGATCCGTGAAGGCGAAAAAGAAAGACTTCAGGCTTTTGAAGGTACCGTTATCGCTCGTAAGGGCGCAGGCATCAGCGAAACATTCACCGTTCGCCGTCTTTCCTACGGTGTCGGCGTAGAAAGAGTATTCCCCATTCACTCTCCCAACGTTGATTCAGTAAAGATCGTACGTAAGGGCCGTGTACGCAGAGCAAAGCTCTATTATCTTCGCGGCAGAGTCGGCAAGGCTTCAAAGGTCAAAGAGGCTCTCAAGTAATTTTTCAAAAAGCGAATTTCGGGAAGAGGCAAAAAAAGTCTCTTCCCTATTTTTTCTTTTAAACTTGTTTTTTGGTTCTTTGTATACTATAATGTATGGGTATCAAATTACATTTTCAAGCGGTATAAAAGCGATGAAAAAACTATACGACAGATTCTGTTCGGGAGTTTACTCGTTTCTCGGCACATTTTTAGCGTGCATATGCTGTATTTTTCTTGTTTTTACTGTCGGGATACGCATTGCAGTTATTGACGGCAACTCAATGAACCCCGGGCTAAAAAGCGGCGACAGGCTGCTTATTTCAGGGCTTTTCTATGAGCCGGATTACAGCGACATTGTGGCGATTGGCAGAAGCGGCGAGCAGAACAATTCATTTATAAAAAGAGTAATCGGCTTGCCCGGTGATGTAGTCGACATAAATTTCGAGACGCACATAATAACAATAAACGGTTATGTTATCCCCGAAAAATACGAGGTTAACGCGGCGCTCAGCGTAAAGGGCGATCTGACCTACCCCGTAACGGTGCCCGAAGGGTGCGTGTTTGTATTAGGCGACAACAGAGACGACTCCCTCGATTCGAGATTTTCGAAAATCGGCTTCATAAAAATTGACGAGATAGTCGGCAAAGCGGTAATGAAGCTGCCGTTCTGACAAAAATTTAATTTAAGCGGTGACAAATATGGATGAATCCTTAAACAGCAGACAATACGTTGAGCACATTGACGCTCTCCCCGAAAAACCCACAGGCAAAAAGAAAAAGAAAAAAGAGAAGGATGAAGAGGACTACGGCTTTACAGGCACACTGTATGACACGGTGTCAATTATCATTTCCGCAATTATGATCATAGCGGTTGTGTTTTCGTTCGGCTTCCGTCTTGTCGGCGTTGACGGCCCTTCTATGGACAACACACTGCAGGACGGCGACTGGCTTATCGTTACGCCTTATTACACCGAGCCGCAGTACGGCGACATAGTTATTTCCACAAAGAAAACCGCCGCAAAGGGCAGTCTTGTAAAGCGTGTTATAGCCGTTGCGGGCGATGTGGTTACGCTCACGGACGAAGGCAAGGTCATAGTAAACGGCGAAGAGCTCAACGAAACATACATTATAGACGACGGCAAGTTCCACGGCGACCTTGAGTACCCCGTGACAGTCCCCGACGGATGTGTCATGCTTATGGGCGACAACCGCCCCGTATCATGGGATTCAAGATATTCCGACATCGGTTTTGCCGAGGTTGATTATCTTATGGGCAAGGCACAGATAAGAATAGCCGAGACTGACGACACAACGGGCAAGCTTAAAATTGCCGAGAACTTTAATATATATTCCAATTTTAACAAATAATCTATTGACAATCAAGCGGCTGTAAATACAATTTATTTTGCAATTTACAGTCGTTTTTTATTACAAAAAAAAGAAAGATAAAGTATGGACGAGAACAATACAAATTCAAATATAAACTGGTTTCCGGGGCACATGGCACGAACACGCAGACTTATAAAAGAGAGTCTGTCTTCAGTTGATGCCGTGACGGAGCTTAAGGACGCGCGTATTCCGATGTCGAGCACGAACCCCGAACTTAACGAGCTTATCGAAAACAAGCCGAGGATAATTCTGCTCAACAAATGCGATCTGGCGGACGAGAACGCCACAAGAGAGTGGATAAAATATTACGAAAATCAGGGGCATGCGTGTCTTGCGGTTGACTGCCGTTCGGGCAAGGGCCTTAACAGCTACCGCAATGTCGTCAACAGTGTTCTTAAAGAGAAAATCGCACAGAACAGAGAAAAGGGCATGGCGGGCAAGGCACTTCGCATAATGGTTGTGGGAATCCCCAATACCGGCAAATCGTCGTTTATAAACCGCATGGCAGGCGGCGGCAAGGCAAAGGTTGAAGACAGAGCAGGTGTCACACGCCACAATAAGTGGTATGTTATCGGCGGCGGACTGGAACTTCTTGACACGCCCGGTGTGCTGTGGCCGAAGTTCGATGACCCGGATGTCGGATATAAGTTAGCATTTACCGGCGGCATAAAGGATGAGATACTCGACACGGAGCTGCTGGCAATGAAGCTGCTTGAAATTCTGGCACGGGACTATCCGCAAAGACTCACAGAGCGTTACAAGGTGACCGATTTTGCAGATATGCCCCCGTTTGAACTGCTGGAATATATTGGCAGAAAAAGAGGTATGCTTATATCGGGCGGCGAGGTTGACACTCTTCGTGCGGCAACGATGCTTTTTGATGAGCTCAGAGCCGGCAAGCTCGGTAAAATCACATTCGAGAGGGCACCGAAATGACATACGAATATGAAAATCTGTATCATTCCGAGGGCTTAAATATAGTCTGCGGAGTGGACGAAGCCGGCAGAGGACCGCTTGCGGGGCCCGTATTCGCGGCGGCGGTGATACTCCCCGACGGACTCGAAGACATAGGACTTAACGACTCAAAAAAGCTGACCGAAAAAAAGCGTGACGCACTGTTTGACATTATAAAAGAAAAGGCGATTTCTTACAGCATAGCGAGTGCGAGCGAGAAGGAAATTGACGAAATAAACATATTAAACGCCACTTTTCTGGCGATGAAAAGAGCGGTTGAGGGGCTTAGCATAAAGCCCGACATAGCCCTTATAGACGGCAACCGCAAGCCGAACACGGGAGTAAAAGAAGAAACCATCGTTAAGGGTGACGCAAAGTCAATATCGATTGCGGCGGCTTCGATTTTAGCCAAGGTCAGCCGAGACAGATATATGCTTGAGCTTGACAGGCAATATCCCGAATATCAATTTGCAAAGCACAAGGGCTACCCCACCGC
>CAZTWO010000119.1:0-4528 GCA_964617965.1 uncultured Ruminococcus sp.
GTGCGATATCATATCGAAGATATATCACCCGTTCCGCAAGGAACGGATATCATTGAAAAAAGCGTTCCAAAGGAACGCTTTTTTCTGGAGCGGGTGATGGGAGTCGAACCCACACGACCAGCTTGGAAGGCTGGGATTCTACCGCTGAACTACACCCGCAAACAAACAGTATTTTATCATCAAAATCGGTCTTTGTCAACAATTATTTTAGCTGTTTGAAAATATTCCCTTTCAGAATAATAGCATTCGGCAAAATTACAGTTTGTCTGTTTTGTTTATTTCAATTTTACCAATTTGTCTGCAAAAACTATTGTAAAAAGAGGCACAATGTTATATAATGTTAAAAAAGAGTTCACAATTTAACCTATTTTAAAAGTATTGGCATTAAACTGATAAAGCAGGTAACCGTATGAAACATTTTCGTCTTGCCCTTGCCCTTGCCGCAGTTTTGCTTATTGCGGAGATATTTACAACCACAGCCCTTGTCGCACGAAAAGGAGATATCGATAATGACGGTGCTATAACCGTCTCTGATGCACGCCTTGCACTGCGGTTTGCCGTCAGACTTGACAAGCCGACAGAAATTCAGAAGTACTGTGCCGATATTGACGGAACAAAACGCATTTCCGTTGCCGACGCAAGAACTATTCTTCGTGCCGCTGTGAAGCTTCAAACGATAGAAGAAGAAACCAAAGAATTTACGACAGTTCCGCCTTCTACAACAAAAGAAAAAACTACCGAGCAGAACACGACAGAAGAAGTAACTGCCGAGAGAACCTCGACCGAAAAGGTTACCGATGTCGAGACCACAGCAAAAGTCTCAACAACGGAAGAGTCTACGACCGAGGGATCCACAACCGTAGAGGTTACAACCGAGGAGTCCACTACCGAAGAATTTACGACTGAAGAAGTATCTTCCGAGGAGTCTACTACCGTAGAAGTTACAACCAAAGAAGTGTCTACCGAGGAAGCTGCTACCGAGGAGTCCACGACCAAAGAAGCGACTACCAATGAGTCCACGACCGAAGAAGCATCCACAGAGGAGTCCACAACTGAAGAAGTGACTACCAATGAGTCCACAACTGAAGAAACGACTACAGAAGAGTATACAACCGAAGAAGTGACTACCGAAGAGCTTACCGAAACCGAGACTACCACGGAAGTTGAAACAACCGAAGAAGCGTCTACCGAAGAGTCTACAACCGAGCCTGTTACCGAAGTTGAAACAACCACCGAAGTCGAGACAACAACCGAAGAAGAAACAACCGAACCTGTTCCGCGTACCCATGAATTTACAGAAATTGTTGCCGACCATTCACTTGACGGCAAGCATAAAATCTTCTGCAAATGCGGTGAATATAAAACCGAAAGCTGTGAATGCACCGACGAGACTGTTCCCGCAACCTGCACACAGGGCGAATGTGTGATATACACTTGCACAAAATGCGGCGATATCCGTACCGTGACAAAATCGAATCCGCTCGGGCATGACACCGAAGTTTTGCCGGGATGCATTTTCGCAAAAGAAGCTTTACTCAAAAACAGTGAAATGTATGTCAGAGAATGGCCGATATGCAAACGATGCGGCAAAGCTCCGACAGACAATATTTCACTTTTCAACGACACAGTCAATCTCATCAAAAACGATTTCAGTTATATAACCAATCACAGATTCACGAAAATCACAAAGACAAACAATACAACCGTTACGGATACTGAGAAAAACGAAACAACATACGATGCCCGGCTAAACTGTATAAGCTTCACGAATTCCGACAGACTCCCCTGTTCTCAAAAAAGAATAAGCTATCTTACAAACAATGACATAGAGAGCTTTGATGTTGAGTACCTGAAAGGCGGAATCGACACTGTCGATGTGCTGAAGGATTATCCCGATATCATTACCGTTGACGGCAAAGAAAAGAATATTTCGACCTTTAAGGATAAGATTTACACCGAGCCGGCAATCAGAATGACCGTTAAAATAAAGTCCGAAAGCTTTACGGTCGGCAGTACGGATTCCGATAATCTCTATACGAAGTATACATCCGATAATTCATATAAATGTGCAATATCACGAATTGCAAACGATCTGACTCCCCTGTCGGATGCCGAAGCGTTCGGCAGTGACAACAATTTCGTTTATGTGTCGGAACAGAACGGAATAACCACAAGCAATACGCTTAATGATATTACAGTCGGCGGTACGGTGACATACTGTTTTGACTATGCCACGCTGACACCGCTGTTTGCCGTTTATGATTTACAACAGACGACACAGCAGATTATCAAGGTTACCAACGGGACAAATGTCATCATGAACAGCCCTACAACAAAGATAAAACAGTGCGAGCAGATTTATATTTTCGAGTAAGTAATTTTTGTTTACAGATACAAAGACGAACAAAGAAAGGATTTTTTGTATGTTAAAAAAATCAAAAAGATTCCTCACAGCGGTAATAAGCGTCATTACGGCACTTGCAATGTCTATGACGGCGTTTGCCGCAATTACCTACGGCGATGTTGACAACAGCGGTGATATCAACGTTACCGACGCACGACTTGTTCTGCGTTTTGCCGTCAAGCTTGAAACCCCCGCAAACGATGACATCGCAAAAGCTGCGGATGTTGACGGCGACGGTGATATTGACGTTTCAGACGCAAGACTTGTGCTCAGAGTCGCAGTAAAGCTCGACACCTCATTCCCGGCACATGATCATGTTTACGGTGATTTTGTCACGGTAAAAGAACCCACTTGCACCGAAAAGGGACTTAAAGAAAAGTCCTGCACCATTTGCGGCGGCGAAACAATTCAGGAAGAAATTAAGGCTCTCGGTCATACGGTTGTAACCGACAAAGCAGTTGCCGCCACCTGCACAAAGACAGGTCTTACAGAAGGTTCTCACTGCTCCGTTTGCAATACCGTCATCAAAAAACAGGAAACAGTCAATGCTCTCGGTCATACGGTCGTAACCGACAAGGCAGTTGCCGCTACCTGCACAAAGACAGGTCTTACAGAAGGTTCTCACTGCTCCGTCTGCAAGACCGTTATCAAAAAACAGGAAACAGTTGCCGCACTCAATCATAAATGGAACAACGGCGAAATAACAACCGCCGCAACATGCACAAAAGAAGGTGTAAAGACATACACCTGCACACTATGCAAGGCGACAAAAAACGAGTCAATTGCAAAAACCGCACATTCATATGATTCTGGCAAGATAACAACCGCCGCAACCTGCACAAAAGAAGGTATAAAGACATACACCTGCACCGTCTGCAAGGCAAAAAAAACGGAATCTGTTCCCGCACTCGGTCACAACATTGTAAAGCACACAGCGAAAGCACCGACCTGCACCGAAAAGGGATGGAACGCATATGAAACCTGCTCACATTGCAACTACACAACTTATGTTGAAAAAGCCGCTTTGGGTCATACTTACGGTAATTATGTCAAAGGAGCAAACAATACACATACCCGCACATGTTCTGTCTGCGGCAATAAAGAAACCAAGAACTGCACGTTTACAAGTGTTGTAACAAAGCCGACATGCACAGAGAAAGGCTATACCACATACACATGTTCTGTCTGCGGCAATAGCTATAAAGACAATGAAACAAAAGCCACAGGTCATAAATATACTGCTGTTGTAACAGCTCCGACATGCACAGAGAAAGGCTACACAACTCACACTTGCTCGGTCTGCGGCGACAGCTATAAAGACACCGAAACAAACGCACTCGGTCACGATTTCTCCACAGAATGGACAACAGATACCGAAGCGACTTGCACAACCGCAGGTTCCAAATCACATCATTGCTCACGCTGTAGCGAAAAGAGTGATGTTACAACAATAGACGCTCTCGGTCATGATTTTTCCACAGAATGGACTGTAGATGTTGCAAAAACATGCACAACAGCAGGTTCAAAGTCTCACCACTGCACACGCTGTGACGCGAAAGCAGATGTTACCGTAATTGAGGCGGGACATGATTACAGTGTTGACAACAGTATTTTCCCGAAGACACAGGAAGAGGCAGGCGAAGGCAATCTGTACATTAACGAATCCCCCGTATGCAGACTGTGCGGAAGGGTTTCAAAGACAGCAAAGAATAATGTTGAAGTATTTAACAATATGGTAAACATTATCAAAAACAATTTCAATTACAGAAGCTCACACAACATCAAGAGAATAATAAAAGAATCCGAGACAACAAACGGTTCCAATATTGAATTTGATGCAATGCAGGCTCTGGTTGAAGATCAGATCAAGTCTGACTTCGGTACGGAAACAACCTACAGATACACCGACAAAATCTCTAAGATTGCGTCCGCAACATCTCTTCCGTATCTTCAGTATACGGTAAGTAATCTGCAGAAAGACGATATTTCGGGATTTACTCTCAGAGTGCAAGACGGCCTGAAGGCATCGGATGTACTAACTGAATTCCCCGATACAATTACTGTAGGCAGCAACACAAAAGATCTTACATCAGATAAAAACAAATCGTGGTCGGGGAAGGTAAT